>DBCB01000261.1:8035-24841 GCA_002303765.1 Planctomycetaceae bacterium UBA969 | reverse complement strand
ATGTGAAACTGAAAATCGAAAACTTAAAGAATCCTATGATCAGCTTGACAGCGAACAACAACAACGCGCCCTCAAGGCTACAACGCGCGAGATTGATTTGTTGCACCGCGAGAAAGAACTTTCAGCTAAGTTTTCGTTACTGGATCAAAACCAATTGATTCTCGAGCAAAATGAAAAGCACTGGAATACCTATCTGACCCGGCTCAAACTCGAGGAAGAAGGTTTAGAAAAACGCATTCTCAACCTGCGTGAGAAACTTCCTGATTGTTCTTGGCCTTTGCCTAATACAGATTCGGTTACCAACCAGCAGCCAATTTTAAATATACCTGCAGATGCAGGCGCTTTAATGGTACAGCTTGAAGGGATGGCGAGCCATCTGGATGATCAGCGGTTGGTATTGTTAGAAGCCTGGCATAATCTGGAACAGCGCAAAATATCTTGGGAAAAAGAACAAAACAGCCTTCTCGCAGAGCTTGACGTCTCAGGCAATGAACTGTGCCGTAAACAAAAACAGATCGAGCAATGGGAACTTTCACTAGTTCAAAAAGAAGAAAATTTATTCTCCAAAGAACAGCAGCTTTCCTTGCAGCGAAAACAAATTGAGGCAGATCAAGCCGCACTCACCCTTCAGTTGAAATCGTATGAGACCGATCGCAATATTCTTATTCATGAACTCGAGGTGCGTTCTGAAACAATGGAAAAACTTGGGCAGTTGACTCATGAAACTCGCAAGGAGCTTTGCCAAAAAGGTTTGAAAGAACGCGATGAATTGCAAAAGGAAAAGCTTCGTCTTGATGAAATCCGCTTATCTGCAAACAACATCTGGAAAGATTATCAAAACCGATTGCATGAACTCGAATTTCAAAAACAATCCCTTGCCATGGCTGAACTTGCGGTCGGGCGGATGACTCTTGAGGTGCTTGCGGGCAGCAAGGATGGCGTTGGCGCAGATCGCAGGCTCGAAAAAATCCGTAAGGTTATTGCTCAACGGTTCGAGGAAGAACGCACCATGATTCAAGAGGGGAAAAATCACCTCCAAGCGGGTGCCGTTATATTTGAAAGGCAGGTCCGCGAACTTGCCCAAAGGGAAAATGAATTAGCAATTCGCTCAGGTGATCTTGCTGTTGCTCAAACCAACTTCGATGAAATACGCCAACAGTTTGAGCAGGATAAAATGCTAAACCTTGAATCGATCAAAATCCTCGAAGGAAAGAACAAACTTTTAGAAGCTCAAATTGAAGACTTAAAAGCACAGGTCGAAAAACTTCATGCAGTTCTTATTGAAGAAACTAGCAATGTTAAAACTACTCAAGCCACGCCGCTTCGAATCGCTGCCTAGTCTTTGGGTTGAGGAATATAGTGCATCAAGATTTTCTCGTTGATGGTTGGTGATTCAAGGGTTTCATAGGGTGGTGAAGTTTGTGTTTTAAGGGATACAATTTGCGCAGAAACGATTTGTTCTTCTGCTTTGTGAGTTTGGTTCCATTCTTCTAACATCATTTTTAAGAAGGCCCGTGAGAAAGGATCTCGTGGGAATTCATAAAGGCCCCAGATGAGAAACCTTTTACGGGCGTAAGAATCTTCCTTTGTCCAAACCATTCGCCTATCGCTTGATCGATTATCTTGGCCGGGATTAAACAGATTAACTTTGGTGCCATCTGCTTTGGTGCCTTCTGCCCAGATTTTTAAACCATCTTTTAAAACCCCTGGTGAAAACATCGCCCAATATTGATCTAAGCCGATTATTCTGCCTACGTTGTCTATTACCGATGCTTCATCCGAAACCATGGGTGGATTCAAATACCTTTGGTAATTCATCACCATCACAAATATTAGCAGGCAGGGTATTAACCAGCGAGGGCCGGGTGTTGAAAGAACCTCCGGGCCATTTGCTTCTGTGCCAGTGACTATAGAGCCAAGAAATTTCAATGGAATAAAAGTGGCGACAATATCCCAAAATAAACTGGGTAGAAATACCAACCAGTAGGCTATGCACATGAATGAAAAAAGGCCCACATCCATGCACATGTAGATGCCTAGATGAAAACCGACCATTATCGCAAATGCTATTAATCTTAAGTAAGCATTACCAAAGGGCATTAAAAGGATAAAGGGTATGGATATTTCTAAGAGAAGGGTGGCTTTGGTCAAAAGCACCAGAATGGCTGGGTATTGCAATACCCAGTAACCAAAAGGATTGGTGAAATAATCCATGTTGAGTACATAATATAATGCGTTGAAATCTCCACGCCATTCGTAGCTGACCTTGGGTATTGCCGCGTTGAAGTAAAGGATGCAGAGTTGCAGAATGATTGCAGTGGTGCCCCAGGAAAGAATGCGGTTGGAATGATAAGTGGTTGCATTTTTCGAAAGAGAGTCGAGGCTGAACCTTGCACCTAATGGCACAAAAAACGACCAGAAAAGTGCACATCGCAATAATACATCATTGCCTTGAAGTATCATCGGTTGGCGTGCATGTGATCCCATGAGTAGAAACCAGGAAATGGCAATGGCCCAGCGGGTTTGATATCCCAAAAGCAGGGCAACACCAGCTAGGCCAGATAAAATAAACAAGAATGCTTGCCAAGCAAATGATCCTGATAGCATGTGTGGGCTAATCCACCAGACGATTCCCATGGGAAACGGAGAATGCCAGAGCACTTCACGCGGTGTCGCCCCTTGGTCGGTATAGAAAAATGAAAGCTCGAAACTGCGAAGTAAAAGCTCGTATAGCAGAATTAGGGCGATACCAATGCGGAACAGGCCTAGCGATCTGAGATCGAGGGCAAACAGTTCGCTCAGGTGATTTTTCCTAGCCGCAATTGTCTGCATCGGTGTTCGCAAGGTTCTTTAAGAAAAATCAGTAAGTACATTGACCTATATTATTATACTTCTCTGGATGTGGGGTGTTTAATTTTATTGGTTACAAATCTTGATTAAATTGAAAAAGCTTGAGAAGTAATGGTTCTTGGTGCACTATCTAGCATGAAAGAGTTTTATCATGGGGGTGCGATGATTAAGGAAGGTGGATTAAAAACAGCAGGATTGATTGGTGTGGGGTTGTTGGGCAATGCGATAGCATTGAGATTGTCTCTAGGAGGTATTTCGCCCATTGTTTTTGATGGGGATCCATTGAGGATGGATTCTCTAACGACGCCCCCCTTTGTGAAATCCAAGGACGCAGGAGAAGTTTTTGCTAGTTCCAAGGTGGTGTTTCTCTGCCTGCCTGATAGTAAGATTGTAAATCAGGTGATTCATGCAAATCTAAGCAGCCTTACCAAGGGAACGATAATTCTTGATGCCACTACTGGGAACCCCAAAGATACTATCGCCCTTGCTTTAGAACTTTCAGCATTGGGGATTCAATATCTCGATACAACAGTTTCCGGAAGCAGTGTTCAGGTTTCGTCTGGCGAAGCAATGATAATGGTGGGCGGTTGCAAGGAATCGTTTGAACAATCCCTAGAGTTGTTGAAGTTGGTTGCAAGAAAAGTTTTTTATACGGGGGCTTCAGGAACCGCATCGCAGATTAAATTGGTAAGTAATCTGGTGCTTGGGATAAATCGGGCAGCACTTGCAGAGGGTCTTGTTTTAGCCAAGGCTTTTGGCCTCGACCTTGTTCAGGTTCTATATCTTCTGAGAGAAAGCGCTGCGTACTCCCGTATCATGGATACCAAGGGCGAAAAAATGATTCATGCAGAATTTGAACCGCAGGCGAAACTTGCCCAGCACATGAAGGATGTTTCGTTAATGCTTGATGCTGCGAATGAGATGAAAATCTCCCTGCCTTTTTCTGAAACTCACTTCGATATTCTTGAGCGGGGCAAAAGGTTAGGCTTGGGAGATCTGGACAACAGTGCTATTTTAAAGGCGATCGAATCTCTTGGTAAAGGTTTAGGCTCATGAGCGTCGAGTTATCATGGGCAAAGAAATCATTGGTATTGCTGGCAGCGTTTGCAGCCATGCTTTTTGATGGATTTGAACTTGGTCTTATGCCCGTGGCATCTCTTTCGGTGACCCAGGATTTACTTGGAGGATCTTACACTGCGTCATTGGGCGGAGAGTGGTTTGCAAGTTATACTGCGGGTTTGATGCTGGGTGCTGCGGTGGGTGGGATTTTTCTTGGACAGGTGGGCGATACTTTTGGAAGAGCAAGGGCACTTGGTATTTCCATTATTTTTTACTCTTTGTTTGCAGGGCTTGGGGCTTTTGTGACCACGCCTTTGCAAATGCTAGTCCTGCGTTTTATGGTTGGACTTGGTGTAGGCGGTGTTTGGCCCAATGCTGTTGCTTTGGTTGCAGAATGTTGGCCTGACAAATCAAGGCCCATTGTTGCTGGATTAATGGGTGCTGCACTTAATGGCGGAATATTATTACTGTCCCAGATTGCTCAACATTGGCATATCACACCGGATTCTTGGCGCTGGATATTTCATCTTGCGGGAGCTCCCGCAGTTCTCGGTATCTTGATCTTTTTTTTCCTTCCTGATTCTCCTAAGTGGATTGCGTTTAAATTGAATGAAAGAACTGTTCCCGCTCATGTTTCGGGTTCTTCACTTTTACTTTTGTTCAAACCTCCTTTGCTAATTTTAACTTTGACCGGCATTATCCTTGGAACAGTTCCCTTGGTTGGCGCTTGGGCTGCAAGCAAATGGATGATCCCATGGGCTGACAAGCTTGGGGGTGCAATCGATCCTGGATACAAGGCGGTAACACAGGGGTGGTGGGCTGTGGGAGCGGTTTTGGGGAGTTTCTTTGGAGCTCAGATTGCCTCATTTCTTGGACGAAGGCTTTCTTATTTTATTTTTAGTATTGGCTCAACTACTCTCACACTGTTGCTCTTTCTGGTAACCAAGCCTTTGGAAGTATCTTTTTTGCCCATCGTTTTTGCCCAAGGTTTTGTTGCAACTCTTTTTTTTGGATGGCTTCCTCTTTATCTTCCTGCTTTGTTTCCTATTCGAGTCCGTGCTGCAGGGAGTGGTATCTCTTATAATGTCGGCAGATTTGTCACTGCGATTGGTGTTTTTTTTGCTGGAACTCTGTTCGTTTTTCTTGGCGGGTCTTATTCGCACATAGGTGCAATTTGTGGTTTGATTTACCTGCTTGGGGCCATAAGTATTTGGCTTGTTCCTCTATCAAAAAACGATGATTTAGCCTGTTAATACTTATTTACTTGTACTAATTCTATGAGCACAATAACATCGGCTTAGTTAAACCTTTCTCATACAGGAGATACCCATGTCGCAATTTTTTAAATGTATCACTTCTCAATCTTTTGATGTCAAGGTTGGGCAGATGGGTAGTTGGATTGCAGCAAATACAGTTTTTTGTTTGGGAATGTACAAGCTGACAAAGTTACCTTTAAGCGAGACAGAATTGTTTTTTGGAGTATTGCTGGTGCTTACGGTTACCTTGCTCATGGTATTGATGGGTTTGATTCTTCCTTTGACATACCGCAAGGCTAATGATTCAATTGGTTGATTGCCCCGACTTTATTTCTATTGAGAAACTCATGTTGAAATTAACGCATTCTTTTCTGGTGCTTCTGTTTCTTGGTAATAATCTTTTTGCAGTGGATGCTTCCAAGCCAAACATTCTTTTGATCGTTGCAGATGATTTAGGGTGGAAAGATGTAGGCTGGCATGGGGGAAGCTTTCAAACGCCCGTGATGGATAAGCTTGTAAAAGAGGGGGTTGAACTCGACCAGCATTATGTTCAGCCCGTTTGCTCGCCTACCCGGACTGCATTGCTTTCTGGCAGGTTTACCAGCAGATTCGGCCCTCATGTGCTTTCGCCAACTAACTTAAGGGCCTTCCCCCCAGGCACGGTCACTCTTGCTACTGCGCTTAAGCAAGCGGGGTATAGCACTCACATGGCGGGGAAATGGCATCTCGGTTCCAAGCTTGAATGGGGCCCGCAGAATTATGGGTTTGATTATAGTTATGGTTCACTTAATGGGGCGGTTGACCCTTGGAATCACAAGTATCGAAAAGGGCCTTACGAAGATACTTGGCATCGCAATGGCAAACGCATTGATGAAGAGGGCAACGCAACAGAACTGGTCAGCAAGGAGGTGCTGGGCTGGATCAATGCAGATAGAAAGGCTCCTTGGTTTATTTATGTGCCTTTTCATGCGGTCCATATTCCCGTGGATGCTCCTGAAGAATACAAGTTAAAATACAAAAATGCGAAGCTCAATGATGACCCCGCAAAGAATGAATCGTTGCAGCGTTTTGGTTCTTTTGTAACCCAGTTGGATACAAAGATAGGTGGATTCATCGAAGCTTTGGAAAAAACCGGGCAGCGCAAAAATACACTAATCGTTTTTACTTCAGATAATGGAGGCCTTCATTCCGGTGGTAATGCCTATGTTAGCAAGGTGCCACCCACCCCTGCGCTCAGTAGCAATCTGCCTTTGCGTGGGCAGAAGAATACTTTGTATGAGGGGGGAATTCGGGTGTGTGCGTTTGCGAACTGGCCGGGCACTTTAGAGCCACGCAAGGTTAGTGCTCCTTTGCATGCTTGCGATTGGATGCCTACCTTGACAAAACTGGCGGGTTGGAACCGCCCACTTGATTTTAAGCAGGATGGTCTTGATATCTGGCCTGTGATCACGGGTAAATTGCAAAAACCTGAGCCGAGGAATATTTACATCCCGCATCCCAGTGGTTCGGTTGTCAATCGTGCTGGTTGGAAATTGATTGAGTACAAGGGCAAGGCAAAAGCAGAGCTTTATCATTTAGAGAAAGATCCTTACGAAACTAGCAACCTTGGTGACAAAATGCCTGATAAGGTGAAGGAACTTCAAGCCATACTTCAAGAGTTAAAGAAGGATGATGTTACGAAGTTGCCTGAGGATCTTGTGAAAGAAAAGAACTAGTCGTAGCAATCAAACAACCCGATGCAGTTCCTTTCTGTTCTGATACAATAAGGTTGTTTTAATGGTTATTTTAGTTCCTGATGAAACGGTGCTTTTCATGTTCACGAAATTTATGAAGCTGGGTGTTGTAGGTGCTGCAGGTGTGGGTTTGATTCTCGCACAGCAGAATGTAAATGGGCAGCGTGATACCGTTATTCCAGCGGTTGGGGGCATTACCAAGCCTCCGATTAGTTCGAATCAATACTGGGGTTGTTTGGGTTATTGCAATGGCCCCTTGCGATCCACTAATAATCAATACTGGGGTTGCTTGGGTTATTGCAACGCTCCCTTAAATTCAAATAATGATGTGTATGTTCCAACTCAGGAAACAGCCACGCCTTTCACTCCTATGTTTGCAGCGGCAGCGGCTGCGGGCAGCAATGCCAAGTTTCTTTTCCCCTTTGGGGATTTGATGAACAAGATGGCGACCATGCAGGCGCCCCCACCTCCTGAACCTGATCCAGTTGAAGTTGCAAGGCTTACCAAGCAACTGGCGGATGAGAATAATAAATTACGGGTTCAAGCTGCTGCAGAACTTGCAAAGCGCAAAGCCAAAGCTGCGGTTAAGCCTTTGATGTCTATGCTGCGAGACCCAGACCCAGTAGTGCGTACAAGTGCGGCAGCGGCTTTGGCACATTTGGGCAAAGATGTTGTGGGGGATGTCACCCAGGGTTTGTATGCTGAAGATCGCATGACTCGCATGGGTTCTGCAATGACATTGGGAATGATAGGTGAGCCTGCAAAAACTGCAATTACTGCGCTTAAAGGAAGCCTTATTGATACAGATGTAAAGGTGCGGGGGCATGCTGCTCAAGCGATTTACAGGATTTCGAAAGATGCGAAAACCGCTCTCCCTGTTTTGTTGAAATGCATGCAGGATGAAGACGAACATGTTCGAGTAGGGGTGATCAATGCTCTTGCAATGATGGGGGCGGATGCAAAACCTGCAGAGCCCGAATTAAAAGCCAGACTGACAGATACCGTTCCATTGATTCAAATCAAGGCTGCTGAGGCGTTGTTGGAAATTACCAAAGACCCGAAGGGATTGGCGCCTTTGCTTATTCCTGTTTTAGAAAAGCTTGCGGGTAATGAAGATGCGGGAATTCGTGCAGAGGTTGTTGCTTTGATTGGCCAGCTTGGAATTCACGATGCAAAAGCAATAGAATTGTTGCAGATTGCTTCGCGGGATAAAGATGCAAATGTTGGGCAGATTGCAGCAAGTGCTTTGTATCATGCAGGCGACCCTGCAGTGCCTTCTTTGGTGAAGGGGCTTACTGATTTGAATGTGCAGGTTAGGTTTCGTTCAGTAACCGCACTGGCGCAGATGGGGCCAAAAGCAGAAAAAGCAATACCGGCTCTTATTAATGCGCTTAATGATTCAGACATTTCAATCCGATGGGAAGCTGCTTTGGCGTTGGGTAAGATGAAAAGCCTTGCGAAGCCTGCGGTCGAAAAACTGATCGATGCCTTGGAAGACCCTGCGTATCAGGTTAGGCTAATGGCTGCAGAGGCACTGGGGGAAATTGGACCCGATGCCAAAGCAGCTTTGGATGCATTGAAGAAGGCGCAAAACGATAAACGAGGCGAGGTTGTTGACGCTGCCAGGCTTGCGATCAAGACAATATCAAAATAGATTTACATGCCTGCGCGAATGATGCCTAAAAACTGATCAGCTTTGACTCGCAGAGGTTGTGCACTCTGCGAGAAGCTTCTGGTTAAAATAGATTTACATGCCTGCGCGAATGATGCCTAAAAACTGATCAGCTTTGAGGCTGGCGCCGCCAATCAAACCACCATCGACATCGGGTTGGCTTAAAAGGCTTGCTGCGTTATCAGGTTTTACGCTACCACCATATTGAATGACCATATGCGCTGCAACTTCAGCGCCATGATGGTTGGCAACCCAGCTACGAATAAACGCATGGGCGTCTTGTGCTTGCTGAGGGGTGGCGTTATGGCCTGTACCGATGGCCCAAACGGGTTCATAGGCCAAAACCAATGATTTGAAACAGGTGGCACTAACACCAGCGAGGCTGCCATCTAGTTGATTCTTGAGGATCTCATTGGTTTTATTAGCTTGGCGTTCATCGAGCGTTTCGCCCATGCAAAGAATAACATGCAACCCTACGTTTAAAGCAGCATGAACTTTTTTATTTACTGCGATATCGCATTCACCCATTTTGTGTCTGCGTTCGCTATGGCCAAGGATTACATATTTACAGCCAATGTCGAGGAGCATAGCGGGGCTGATTTCGCCAGTGAAAGCACCTTCTTTTTCGTGGTAACAATTTTGGGCGCCCAGTGCGATATGGGTTCCTTTTAGAACTTCCCCTACGGTTTGAAGGTAGGTGAAAGGTGGGCAGAGAGCGACATTAACTTGATGGTTTCCTGCCATGAGTGCAACCACTTCTTGGGCCAGTTTTTTTGCGGTGGCATGATCGGTGAACATTTTCCAGTTGCCTGCAACAAATTTCTTACGCATGTTTAGTCCGACTTTCTAAATGAGGATAATACTTGAAGTTATATTAAAGAACAAAAGCCTTATTTGCCAGCATCTTAAGCAATAATAGGCAAAAATATTAGGCACAACCCAGAAACCAGTTAGGTTCCAGTAAACAATTCATTGAGAGAAGTTACTGGTTTTTAGCCAGAGATTTGTGCGATGGGATACGATCCCAGCACAGTTACTTCAGTACATTCATCATGAAAAGCTTTGAGCATTTTGCTGATTTTCGGGTCATCGATATGGCCTTCGAAATCCGCAAAGAAGATGTATTCGTTTTTAGCAATTCGTGAAGGGAAAGATTCGATCCAAGCCAAGTTCACTTTGTTGGCTTTGAATACAGCAATGGCATCTGCAAGCGAGCCTGGGCTGTGTGGAATACGGAACATAAGAGTGGTTTTATCGTTGCCAGTCTTGGCGGTTTTCTGATGCCCAATCACTGCAAACCGGGTTTCATTATCTGCGGAATCTTGAATATCTTCAAACAAAATGCGTAAACCATAGCGAACAGCAGCCTGCCTGCTAGCAACAGCGGCAGCACCTGGTTCGCGTTGCGCTAATTCTGCAGCAGTGGTAGTGCTTGAAACTTCAGTAAGCAAAGCGTGGGGGGTATTTTTACCAAGCCAGTTTCGGCATTGCGAGATTGCTTGGGGCTTACTGTAAACCCTGCGGATATCTTTTGCTTCGCATTTTGCCATCAGGTTGTGATGGATTTGTAGTCTTATTTCAGAGCAGATAATCATTTGGGGCATGCGCATGAACATATCAAGGGTGTCAGCAATGCGCCCATCGGTAGAGTTTTCAACAGGAACAACACCAAAATCGGCGTGCCCACGGTTTACTTCTTCAAATACTGCGGTAATACTGCCAACGGGAACAAATTCGACAGCCTGGCCAAAGCGTTCGATGGCGGCAAGATGGCTATAACTGTATTCTGGCCCGAGGTAGGTTACCTTGAGAAGTTTTTGTAATGCTCTGGAACCGCTCATGATTTCGCGGAAAACTGCGCGAACCGTACTTGCATCAAGAGCGTTCGGGTATTTCGAATGGGCTTCTAAAACATTTGCTAGAACTTCTTCTTCGCGAGCAGGGGAAAAGATATCCTCCCCATTCTCCATTTTAATTTTCCCAACTTCACCTGCTGCAGAGGCTCGGTCGTTTATTAGTTTTAGGATTTGCAAATCGAGTTTATCAATTTGATTGCGAACACTTTTGACAAGTGCTTGCGCTTTGGCAGGATTGGGAGGAGTGACCGGTTCGATTTTTCGCGCCATGATAAGTCTCATTTAGGAATACTTTTTTGCGAAAAGTTTGGTTAATGTATGGGTGCCATTGCTTAGTGTCAATGAAGTAATCTCAGAACCCTCAACAAAAGGATCTTTGAACCAACTTATCATATTGCCTATATTTTTTAAAGCCCTTAAATTAACAAATTCGAGAGATTTTATTAGTGGTCAAAAGAATAGTGGTAGGTGATACTGCCAAATTGGCGGTTGGGGTGAAACTTCGGCCTTTTTTTGGCTTCCTCTTACACACTGAAATATTTTTTGTAATCGTTTTATCTCTATACTTGCATAAGACTTATGATTTATTGGTTGGGATTCTTTAATTCTGGCATGGCACTTGCTAATTTATCTTTATTAAAATTCTGCCTATACTAATTAAGATTCTCTTGTCCTGTTTTTTAAGTGTAGGTGAATTTTAGTGCCATTATTTTGTGTAAAGTGGCAATATTTGCAAATAACTGTTTGGCTTGAGCGAATAATTTACTGACTACCTTACATTTTCGAGCAATTTTGTTCGAATCTTTTCTTGGAGAACTGAGATGGCTGAAGAAAAAATCATCGGTATTGATCTAGGAACCACCAATTCCGTTGTTGCAGTTATGGAAGGTGGCGAAGTGAAAGTCATTGCCAATCAGGAAGGCAATCGCATTACCCCTAGCGTGGTTGCATTCACGGATAAGGGCGATCGATTAGTTGGCGATCCTGCAAAGCGACAGGCGGTTACTAATCCCCGCAGGACTGTATATTCCATCAAGCGCTTTATGGGTCGTAGGGTAAGCGAAGTTAAGGGCGAAGAAAAGTTGGTTCCCTATAAGGTTTTAGGCGGCCCCGAAGAAACTGCAAAAGTAGATATCGATGGCAAGTCTTACACCCCTCCCGAAATTTCTGCGATGATTCTGCGCAAGCTTAAAGAATCTGCAGAAAACTATCTTGGCCACACGGTTCGTAAGGCTGTTATCACTGTTCCTGCGTATTTTAATGATGCTCAAAGGCAATCCACCATCGAAGCGGCTCAAATTGCCGGTTTCGATACTGAATGGGAAATCGAAGATCCCGTGACCGGTAACAAATCCCGTCAGCGTATGCGCATTATCAATGAGCCTACCGCTGCTTCCCTTGCTTATGGCATGGATAAGAAGGCCAATGAAAAGATTGCGGTATTCGATCTTGGGGGTGGCACCTTCGATATTTCCATTCTTGATGTAGGCGATGGTATTTTCAAAGTTGAATCAACCAATGGTGATACCCATCTTGGTGGTGACGATTTCGATCAAGTGGTTATCGATCACATTGCAGAAGAATTCAAGAAGGAAAATGGTATTGATCTGCGTAAGGATCAGATGGCACTGCAACGCCTCAAAGAAGCTGCAGAGCGTGCAAAGAAAGATCTTTCTCAGCAGACTACGACCG
Organism: Planctomycetaceae bacterium UBA969; assembly: GCA_002303765.1. Lineage (GTDB taxonomy): Bacteria > Planctomycetota > Planctomycetia > Gemmatales > Gemmataceae > UBA969. The sequence continues at coordinate 12,723 of DBCB01000261.1, read as the reverse complement.
ATATCAACTTGCCATTTATTACTGCAGATGCCACTGGGCCTAAGCATTTACAGATGGCTATGACACGTGCCAAGTTTGAGCAATTGGTTGACCCATTGATCGAAAAATGTCGTGGCCCTGTGCTTCGTGCCCTTGCCGATGCCAAGATGAAGCCTTCTGATATTGATGAAGTTGTCATGGTGGGCGGGATGACACGTATGCCCAAGATTCAGTGGTTAGTCAAGGATATCTTCGGCAAAGAAGGCCATCGTGGTGTTAACCCTGATGAAGTCGTTGCAATCGGTGCTGCTATTCAAGGCGCGCAACTTCTTCTGGGTAGCAAATCAGAATTGTTGCTGGTCGACGTAACACCTTTATCCCTTGGCATTGAAACATTGGGTGGCAGGTTGACTCGTTTGATCGAGCGCAACACTTCCATCCCTTCCGAAAAGAAACAGATTTTCTCTACCGCTGCAGATGGCCAGACTGCGGTTACCATCTCTGTTTATCAGGGTGAAAGTGAAATTGCCAAGAGCGTAGGCAATCGCATGCTTGGTGAATTCAACCTCGAGGGCATTGCTCCTGCAGCCCGTGGCGAACCACAGATCGAAGTTACTTTTGCTTTGGATACTAACGGCATTCTCAAAGTCACTGCCAAGGATCTTGGAACTGGCAAAGAGGCCAAGGTCGAAATCAAGGGCTCGAGCGGTATCAGCAAAGAAGAAGTTGACAGGATGCGTAAGGATGCCGAGTTGCATGCTGATGAAGATAAGCGCAAGCTGGAAATCATCAACGCGCGTAACGAAGCGGATAATACCGTCTTTCAGATTGAAAAGCAGCTTAAAGAGCATGGCTCGAAATTGTCCGATTCCACCAAAACGGTGGTTCAGGGCGCTATCGATCGGGTCAAGGAATCTTGCAAGGGCGAAGACGCTCAGGCTATGAAGCAAGCTACTTCCGATTTGATCACTGCTTCACAAGAGTTGGCCAAGCATATGTCGGGTGGCCCCGGCGATGCAGGACAACCTGGCGCTGCACCAGGGCAGGGCGCTGCTCCGGGTGGTAAGGGTGGCGATGATGTCATCGATGCCGAGTTTGAAGTGAAGAAGTAATTTGGATTAAATTAAGAAAAAGCTCTGGAGAAATCTCCGGAGCTTTTTTTATTGGTTGTCGATACCTTTTGGAGTAAAGCTTCGCCCCCATTTTGCCCAGATTCTTCTTAATGAAGCTTTGGGCTTTGTGTTCTATATATCCCGCCTTGACCTACTTTTTCCTTTGTTGTTATAAACCATATTGAATACTTAGCTTCGTTTAGGCATGGATGTCTGAATGTAAGGTAAAGAATAGGGAGTGGTTTCGGATGAAAAAGCCGGACGCCGTACAGCACAGATGGTTCACTTGGCCAGCCTTTTTGGCCTTGATCATTGCGTTTTCAATGGTGGGATTGGCCATTGCTGTAAACCCCAATGAGCGCACGGTAAAGCCTGGTCCTAGCCCGCAAGATAAAGACGAAATCAATAAGAAAGACGGCAAAATCTGGGTTCTTGACTTCAAATTTAAAGATCCGAGATTGGTCAAAGTCGATATCCCGGGGCGTGGCCAGAAAGTGTGCTGGTATCTCTGGTATCAGGTAATTAATAATACGGATAAGCCACGCAGGTTTGTTCCAGATTTCGAAATCCGCACAACGGATACCAACACCGTACATAAAGATCAGATTCTGCCTAAAGTTCAAAAAGCGGTTATTAGGCTGGAAGATCCTACTGCAGACCCAGATGATTCAGATTCTGGCTTCTATAAAATTAAGAATTCGGTAACGATTGCCAAGGAAGAAATACCCCCCTCGCAACCCGGTGTGCCCCCTAAAACCGTCACAGGAGTGGCTATTTGGGATGATGTAGACCCCGATGCCAACAGATTTAGCATTTTTATCACCGGATTATCCAACGGGTGGGCTGTAACCGACCCAATACCCCCAGATATTGAGCCCGTAGTTCGTCGTAAGACCTTACAGGTTAACTTCAAACGGCTAGGCGACAAGTTCAACCAGAAGAGCGGTGAGATCCAGTTTATACCCCCTGCTAGCTGGATTTACAGGGCTGCCACCGTCAAAATTCCGCCTCTTGGCATTGCTAATAAAGATGACGCTGGCAAAAAAGAATAATTCTTGTAGAATACTACTTCTAAATCTTCGTGTTCCTTTCCCACCCAATTAGGGGTCGGAAATTTTTTTTGACTGGAGCTATAAACATGGCACATAAAAAAGGTCAGGGGTCTGTAAAGAACGGTCGCGAATCCAACGCACAGCGCCTTGGTATCAAAGTTTTTGGTGGCGGCAGCGTAACCATCGGCTGCATTATTCTTAGGCAGCGCGGTACCAAGTTCCATCCCGGTAAAAATGTTCGCAGGGCCAAGGACGACACCCTTTTCGCCATGGCTGATGGCAAGGTTGTTTTTGATCGCGATGGCCGTCGCGTTAATGTTGTTCCCCCAGTTGCTGTTGCTGCTAACTAAAGCACGCTTCTAATGTTTTCTGCACGCCTGCTGGTTTCTACCAACAGGCGTGTTTTTTTATAAACTCTTTAATCCTCGTTTTATCTCATGCCTTCTTCACTTCCCAAATTCCAAAACTTTTTGAACCTTGATGAGTTTGAAACTGCCGCAAGGCTTTTGCTTTCGCCCATGGCTCATGCGTATTTTGCAGGGGGCGCTTGCGATCAAATCACCCTTCGAGAAAATATCTCTTCCTGGAATACCATCAAGCTTTGGCCCAGAATTTTGCAAGGTGTTGCAAACCCCGATTTAACCACAACCCTCTTTGGCCATTTGGCGGCACTTCCATTTTTCCCTGCGCCAGTCGCCATGCTTAAACTTGCTCACCCCCAAGGCGAACTCGCGGTAGCAAAAGCCATGAATCAATTAACCCTGCCTTACTTTGCCAGCACCATGGCGACCACAACCCTTGAAGATGTTGCCCAAGAAACCAAAAGTACCTCAGCTTATTTTCAGCTCTATTGTTTTAAAGATCTCGCACTAACCAAATCGTTGATCCAACGAGCAGAGCAAGCAGGGTTCAAAGGCTTGGTGGTTACCGTTGATGCTCAAAGCTTGGGGAAAAGAGAAGCCGATATCAGGCATGAGTTTCACCTGCCTACTCCTCTGAAACTTGAAAACCTTGATTACCAATCCAACCTAGCACTTCATGCTGCAAAAGGTTCCGGGGCAGAGCGTGTTTCTGCTCATTTTGATACCTCGTTGGATTGGAAATCGCTTGAAGCCATCCTTGCCGATACGAAGCTTCCCTGGGCGATCAAAGGGGTTTTGCATCCTGAAGATGCAACCATTGCAGCAAGCCTAGGCGCTAAAGCCATCTTCATTTCCAACCATGGTGGCAGGCAGCTCGATGGGGTTCCGACCGCACTTGAGGTACTGCCTCTGTTTGCCAAAGTTTTAAAAGGGAAAATAGAAATCTTTGTTGATGGTGGCATTCGCAGAGGCACGGATATTATTAAAGCTATTCTTTTAGGCGCAAATGGTGTGCTTATTGGGAAGCCGATGGTCTGGGCGCTTGCAGTTGGCGGAGAAGCGGGCGTTTTGAAGATGATGAAAATCCTTGAAGATGAGTTGCGTTTGGGAATGTGCTTGCTGGGTTGCTCCTCATTGAAAAATCTCGATAATCGATATTTGTTTCATGCTTGATCAAGGTGATAATTAACTCAATCCAATCAGATTTAACAAGTGTCTGGTACAACCCCTTCCACAAAAAAACAGCGCATTCTCAGCGTTTTATTTGCACTCGAATTGTTTTCTCTTGTTTGAAAATAGGCTTCGGGGTATGTTATTTTTTTGAAAAATGATCTCGCCTTTTATTTTATTGAAGTGATATTCATGAAAAAGCCATCTACAAGCGTTTATCGTTTAGCATTCACATTGATTGAACTTCTTGTGGTGATCGCCATTATTGCCATTTTGATTGGATTATTATTGCCCGCGGTACAAAAGGTGCGTGAAGCTGCTGCAAGGATGAAGTGTGCTAATTCTTTAAAGCAGTTGGGCTTGGCGCTGCATAGTTATCATAGTGCAAACAATAGTTTTCCAGGCGGGATGGCTGGGCCTGCAACTTCCCAAGGCCGCCTTAGTGCGTTTGTTTTTCTTGCACCTTATTATGAGGGTGACAATCTGATCAAGCTGATTTGGGCAGGTGGAACCTATGGCGCAAACACCTACACCACACCACCTTTTCCCTGGGATCAAAACTTTGACCCTTGGGGCGTTGCCTACCAGATGAAAATGCTTCACTGTAACTCGGATACGCCCCAGTATGATAATCGCGGGGGCCGTACTGTTAGCATTGCTTCAACTAATTACATGGCTTGCTGGGGAGATGTGATTTCAGCTACTGCCTTGAACTCTGCCTTTCAAAAGCGGGGAGTCTTTGGCAATGCTAGCGCAATTAAAATCTCTGATATCACTGATGGCACTAGTAACACTCTCGCCCTTTCTGAACGAGTTTTTAAAATGGGTGCAATGTCTATCTTTGGCAACATTGCAGCTAACATTGGTGCAACCATTTCTTCTAATCCGACTCTTTGTCTGCTTGCTGCCAACCAGTCGCCAAATCAATTTAATACTGGGGTGGTGATGGATGGTTATTATGGCGGTACCCGCTGGAATGATGGCATGACCCAGTTCACCGGATTCACCACAGT
>DBCB01000261.1:3640-8003 GCA_002303765.1 Planctomycetaceae bacterium UBA969 | reverse complement strand
CCCCCAATAAGCCATCCTGCATGGCGGCTGGTTCTAATTCCTATGGCATTTTTACCGCACAAAGCAGACATATGGGTGGGGTTAACGCATCTATGACTGATGGTTCTGTTCGTTTTATTACCTCGAATATCAATGCTGGGAATTCCGGTGCTGCAGAATCCATGAATACCCCCAGTCCTTATGGTGTGTGGGGCGCATTGGGTACCATTGCTGGTGGTGAGGTTCCAAGCGATTTCTAATCAATGTAATTTTGTTGTGGAGGCTTTATGATGGCCCGGTGGATGCTATTACTTACATCTATTATGATCGGATGTTCCGGTCAGGATCCATCTTTAAATGGCAGACCCAAAGTGGTTGTTGCCATGGGGACTGTGCTTTATAAAGGCGCACCTCTTCCGGATGCCAGCGTAATTTTCACCAACCTAGAATCTGCTACAACCGCCTATGCCCAAACCGATTCCGCAGGCAACTTTAAGCTTACTACTTTCAATAAAGGCGATGGTGCTGCCCCAGGTAAACAAGCTGTTTCTGTTCGCAAGCTTGAAATGATCGTCAAAACCAAGCAAGGAGCGGAGAATGAAATCTCAAGTGTTATACCTCCCATGCCTGAAGAGCGATGGTTGATACCCAAAAAGTTTGGAAGCCCTGAATTATCTGGCTTGGGTCTTGAACTGCCAGATACCGGCAATCCTAAGATTATCTTGGATTTGAAGGATTAATGGGTACTTTGCGAATACTGGCAACAAGTCGACCAAGTATTTCTTACGACTTTAATTATACTTCCTTTACCACTTTTATCTTTATAAAAGCTTTAACTACAGCGATAATGTGCAATATGAAAAATTCACTTTTATTTATGATGATCGCAATTGTTACTATTGGCTTTTGCGATAAGGCAACTGCCAAGCCGATCAAAGTTTTTATCCTTGCAGGCCAATCAAACATGGAAGGCGCGGGCGTTATAAAGTCGGAGCCGCAGCGTAACGGTGGTAAAGGCTCGCTGGAATATCTTGTGAAGGATGCGGCCACTGCCAAACAGTTTTCTACTCTTGTTGATTCGTCCAAGAATTGGCGCACTCGGGATGATGTATTTATTAGTTATCTTGATCGCAAGGGCCCCCTCACGGTTGGGTTTGGATCAAAAAAAGAAACAATAGGACCCGAGCTAGGTTTCGGCTGGGTGGTGGGCGATGCTTTCGAGGAACCGGTTTTACTAATCAAATGTGCGTGGGGTGGCAAGAGCCTTGCGGTTGATTTCCGCCCGCCTAGCGCAGGCAAACTTCCTTACTCACTAGGTGAGAAAAGTGATGCTGAGATTGCGAAAGATCCTGCCATCTTGGGCAAATACTATCGTGAAACACTGGCCCTAACCAAATCTGCTCTCAGTAACATCAAAGATCTTGTTCCGGCTAGTGATGGAGAATTTGTGATTGCTGGCTTTGGCTGGCATCAAGGTTGGAACGATCGCATTAGCGATAAGTTCAACGCAGAATATCAGAGTAACATGGCCCACTTTATTCGCGACATCCGCAAAGATCTTGGCTCCCCAAAGATGCCTTTTGTCATTGCTGAAACCGGCATGACCGGCCCAGAGGAAAAACATCCACGCGCCCTTTCACTTATGAAGGCACAAGCCGCTGTTGCAGAGCAGCCCGAATTTAAAGGTAATGTGGCCTTCGTGGGCACCAAAAGTTTCTGGCGTGAAAAAGAGCAGTCCCCCAGTGGGCAGGGCTATCATTGGAATTCCAATGCCGAAACTTATTATTTGATAGGCGAATCCATGGGTAAGGCGATGATCAAGCTGTTATCACCTAGCAAGAATTAAAACTCATGCTGCGAATGGAGAAATTGTACTCTTTTCGATACTATTTGCATTTCTTCTAGTAAAACTTCCGGTAATCCAAGTAAGCGTAAACTCCGTATAATAATAGCTAGTGTGCCATGGGCTTTCATTAAGTAAAGATCCGGTGGAATCACCCCAGTTATGCTTGGAGTCAACCCCTTGATTATTATCTGTCGCCATCTGTTTGCAATGGGTCTGCTATTGGGCAGTTCGATATGCCTGGTGGGCTGTGATCAAAAAAAGATGGCTCCCCCAGCATTTCCACCTCCCGTCGTAAGCATTACAAAACCAGTTCTCTATACTGTTCAAAATTACCACGAATACAACGGCAACTTGGATGCCATCGAAACAGTTCATATCCAAGCTCGTGTAAAAGGGTTTCTTAATGAGATAGCCTTTATCGAGGGAGAGGAAGTTAAAAAAGGAGCACTGCTTTTTAAGATCGATCCCCGCGAACATTCTGCAGCAGTGAAAAGAACCGAAGCCGATCTTCGCAAAGCAACCACCGAGTTTGAAAGGTATCGATCCGAGGCAGATCGAGGCAGCAGGCTTGTTGGTACGCGAGCGGTTGGCACTGAAGATTTTGAGCAACGGGTTGCAGTTCGCGATACTGCTGCAGCAACCATGTTGCAAGCTCAGGCAGCGTTGGAAGGCGCTAAGCTTCAACTCAGCTTTGCAGAAATTCATTCCCCTATTAATGGCCAGATCGGGCGTGCATTGGTAACTCGAGGAAATCTTGTTGGTCAAAACGAGCCAACCTTGCTTACCACCATCGTAAGTATGGATCCGCTGTTTGTATATTTCGATATTCCGGAGCGCGATCTTGTTGAATTTCAGCGTGCCCGTCATGCAGGTAAACAAGCTGATGTTCTTAGTGGCTCGCTTCCACTCGAAGTTGGTGTGACGAGCGATGAAGGGTATCCCCATGCTGGCAAAATTGACTTCCGAGAAAATAAGGTGGATATCGGTACTGGCACAGTGCGGATGCGGGGCCGTATCCCTAATCCCCGCATTCCGCCTGGCAACACGCATCTTCTATACCCCGGCCTTTATGCCCGTGTTCGTGTCCCTTCAGGTGATCCCCGATCGCTGCCTGCTATCCCTGAAGATGCTTTGATGACTGGGCAGGAAGGCCGATTTGTTTATGTGCTGGGTGAAGGTGATGTTGTGCAAAAGCGAACCGTCCAAGTTGGCCCGCAAATTTATAAAGGTACACCAGCCGATACTGCCAAATCTCAGGGCTGGACTTTGTTCGCTCCTGCTACGACCCCCGAAGGTAAGGATCAAGTTGTTCAATTGCCTGCTGTGATTTCAATTGAAAGTGGCTTAACTGTTAATGATCGAGTGGTGGTTAATGGCTTGACCAAGGCCCGACCCGGTACGCCCGTTGCTCCCTTGGCTTTCGAGCTTAAGCAACCAGCATCTGCAGGCGCCAAATAATTCATTACCGCATCGCAGGAATTTAGAGTACCTCATGCTTTCAAAGTTCTTTATCGATCGCCCTGTTTTTGCAAATGTTATTGCCATCGTTACCATTCTTCTCGGAATAGTTGCGCTGTACCGATTGCCCGTCGAACGCTATCCCGCAATCGTTCCCCCAACGGTTGTCGTGAGTGCTGCATACCCAGGCGCCAATGCAAAAGTTGTTGCCGATACGGTTGCTGCGCCTATCGAGCAACAAGTTAACGGCGTCGAAAATATGATGTACATGACATCTACTAGTTCTTCCGAGGGTACCTATGCTCTGACGATTACTTTCGAAATTGGAACAAATCTGGATGATGCACAAGTGTTGGTTCAGAACCGGGTGGCGATTGCCCAACCCAGTCTTCCCGAAGAAGTTCGCAGGCAGGGCTTATCCGTTAAGAAGCAATCCTCGAATATTATCATGGCTGTAACTCTGACATCACCCAGTAAGAAATTTGATGGGTTGTTTTTGTCGAATTATGCAACTCTGCGTTTACGCGATGAACTAAGTCGGGTCGATGGCGTTGGGGAAGTACTGGTGCGTGGCGTTGGCGCTTATGCCATGCGCATCTGGCTGGATCCGGACAAGCTTGCATCGCGGCAGTTGACAACACAAGATGTAACTGCAGCATTGGCGAGGCAGAATGTTCAGGTAGCTGCGGGGCAGGTTGGTCAACCACCTAGCCCTGATGGACAGCGCTTTCAAATGACTGTAACCACTCTGGGCAGGCTTTCAGATCCTGATCAATTCGAAGGTATTGTTATTAAGGCAAGCGCATCTGGGCAGATGGTATATTTGCGTGATGTTGCACGGGTTGAACTCGGTGCGCAAAATTACGACTCGTATGCTTCTCGTAATGGCATGGATTCCGCCAACATGCTTGTCTATCAACTACCCGGGTCCAACGCTATCGATGTTGCCCGCTCTGTTCGTGTTGCGATGGAGAAGATCAAGCCAACCTTGCCCGAAGGGTTGGAATACAGCATTCCGTTTGATACGACCAAATTTGTCGAAGCTGCTATTCAAAGCGTGTACACCACTTTAATCGAGGC
>DBCB01000261.1:0-3588 GCA_002303765.1 Planctomycetaceae bacterium UBA969 | reverse complement strand
GCGGGCCCTTTTGATTCCTGCCACCACGGTCCCGGTCACCATTATTGGTGCGTTTGCTTTCATGCCACTCTTGGGCTTTTCTGTTAACATGCTTACGCTTTTCGGATTGGTTCTTGCCATCGGTATTGTTGTTGATGATGCGATTGTAATTGTTGAAAATGCCACCCACCATATCGAACGAGGCTTGTCCCCACGCGATGCCACCATTAAAGCAATGACCGAGGTTACAGGCCCCGTCATTGCAATCACTTTGGTTCTGATGGCAGTCTTTTTGCCAACAGCTTTTCTGGGCGGAATAACAGGCCAACTTTACCGCCAGTTTGCTCTTACCATTGCTGCCACTGCTTTCATCAGTGCTGTAAATGCCCTTACTTTAAAGCCGGCACAATGCGCCACTTATCTTAGGCCCTATACCGGTAAGAACTTTTTCACACGAGTGTTTGATTTCTTCTATAAGCCCTTGGAATGGTTCTATTCCTGCTGCATCAGCCAATTGTTGCGCGTGTGGTGGTTGGTGCTGATTGCTTTTGTAGGCATTGCGATCTTCACAGGCTGGTGGTATCAGAAAACGCCTACAGGGTTTCTGCCTACGGAAGATCAAGGGTATGTCATTATCGCAGTTCAATTGCCTGATGCAGCATCGCTAGATCGAACCCGTGAAGTTACAGAGCGGATGAGCAAAATATTTGCCAACACCCCAGGTGTGGAACATTGGTTCGTACTTGGTGGGTTTTCTTTATTGGATGGAACCAATGCCTCGAATGGTGCAACCGCATTTGCTGCCTGGTCCGATTGGTCTAAGCGAACAACACCAGACCTATCGCAAGAATCGCTAGTTGGTCGATTGCAAAAAGAGTTCGCCCAGATGCAGGAATCTTTTATCTTGGTGTTAGTGCCTCCCTCTATTCAAGGGTTGGGTGTTGCAGGCGGGTTTCAAATGCAGATTGAAGATCGTGAAGGCGTGGGGCCTGAAATTCTTCAAGAACGCACCCAAGCCGTTATTGATGAAGCAAGAAAATCACCCGAAATCGGAGGCGCTTCTAGTTCCTTCCGGGCTGGTGTTCCCCAACTTTATTTGAACATCGATCGTGTTAAAGCCGAGCGAATGGGCGTGATGCTTAGCGATGTTTTTGCAACGCTGCAAGCAAACCTTGGCTCGGTTTATGTAAACGACTTTAATAAATTTGATCGTACTTATCAGGTAAGGGTTCAGGCTGATGCCCGATTCCGTTCCGATCCTTCAAGGCTTAGGCGTTTGGAAGTTCGCAACCGCACTGGCCATCGTGTTCCTTTGGCCACCTTGCTCACACCCGAGACTAGAATAGGGCCACAATCCATCATCCGATATAATTTGTACCCAACCGCTTCTATCAATGGTGGCGCTGCTCCGGGGGTTAGTTCGGGCGAGGCGCTCAAGGTTATGGAATCTGTTGCTGCTAAAGTTCTTCCGCGCTCTATGGGTTTTGATTGGACTGGCATTGCCTATCAGGAAAAGAGAATCAGTGGCGAGGCGGTCTTTGTTTTCGCCCTTGCTGTGTTGTTGGTTTATCTGGTGCTGGCTGCGCAATACGAAAGTTGGTTGCTTCCGCTGGCGGTGATATTGGTTGTTCCTCTTGGAATTTTTGGCGTAGTAGCTGCGGTTAATTTCACGGGTACGGATAATAACATGTACACGCAGATTGGTGTGGTATTGATTATCGCCTTGGCTTCAAAGAATGCAATTCTGATCGTCGAGTTTGCCCGTGAGTTACGAATTCAGGGAAGATCAATTCATGAAGCTGCGATTGAAGCTGCAAGAATGCGTTTTCGACCTATTCTCATGACGAGTTTTGCTTTCATCATGGGCGTGTTGCCTTTGGTCTGGGCGACTGGCGCTGCTGCAGCAAGTCGAAGGGCATTAGGCACTGCGGTTTTTGGTGGCATGATCACCTCGACCGTGCTTGCGGTTTTCTTTGTGCCTGTATTTTATGTTGCGGTACAGAAATTGATTGAGTTCTGGAATGGCCCGCCCAAGTTCATTTCTGCAGAAGAAGTGCACCCATCTGTTTAAGATGGGTGTGTAGAATCAATACTTTTATTAATAACGGAGAGGGGGGGATTTGAACCCCCGATACCCTTGCGAGTATTTCAGTTTTCGAGACTGACGCATTCAGCCGCTCTGCCACCTCTCCAAACTCCAACCACTTCGCTCCTAAGTTCCTATCTTACAAGAAGAATGTGGCAAAGGCGATAATGTTTTAACCCGTTCTCCATGGATGATGGCAAACGGGTTTTATTATCACACTGCAATATCTAGCAATTACGCTTATTATTTTAACTCTTTGATTCTGATCCTGCGGTATTCCATTTGACCACGATCAGCTTCAAGGCCGATAGGGCCTGTCATTGGCAGTTCATTTGGAAACTTCAATTCTTCGCCATTGCAGGTGCAGATTGCGACTTTTCCTTTTACAATCACTTCGATTTCGTTCCAATCTTGTGCCTTGTACTTCTTCAAATCTTTGTAGGGGCCAGCAACAAGGTAATCCCTGCATTGTAGTTGTGGCTTGCGGATGAAGACGCCACTGTCTGCGTTTACTTCAGCTCGGAATTCCAACTTCAAATGGAAGTCGGTTGGGAATTCCTGCACAGTCCACATTTGCGCAGTGCCCTTGCCAGGATTGACGATAATTTTGCCATCCTTTGCGGAGTAACGGCCATCGCTTGCATTGGCTTTGCCATCGAATGCAGGGCCATTGCTGTAACGCCATCCGGTTAAATCTTTGCCGTTTAGCAATAGCTTGAATCCTGGTTCGAGAACGAATCCAGCGTCTGCTTGGGATATTGCAAGGCTAAGGGTTAAAGTAATAAGAGTTGCGTTCATCGGTCTGGTTCTCCTGTTGGAAGTTCACGGGGTTAAATAGTTCGTTTAATTACAGTATCTTTGGTGAAGGTGGGAAGCCATCATAAAATTGTAATTCTTGAAGTGTAAGGAAAGGCAGTTAGGCCAGCACAGGCAAAGCAGAAGATTAGCCACAGAAGGAGGAAAAGGCAGAAGCATTTGCCACGGATTAACACGGAATTACACGGAAATAAGAACAAGCAGAATCAGAAGATTAACCACGGAAAGAAGAATAAGCAGAAGCATTAGCGACGGTTGCACTCATCCCTTAGGTGCAAGACCTAAAGGTTCAAATGGAGTAGTTGCAGTGGGGCTTCCCCATCGCAACACCTCTGTCTTTAATCAAGCTCATCCAAATAAACGGTAAGTAAATGAAAGCGACCCACCCAGCACAGTGGGTGGGTTTGAAGGCATTGATAAGAGGGTTGGGAGTTGGGGGAAGAAAAAGAAAGAGAATGAAAAAGCAAAAGCCCATGGACTGCGCTCCATGGGTCGCTTGTATTTGAATGATGAGAAATAAAAAGGCAGACCCACCCAGCGCAGTGGGTGGGCTTAAAGGCATAGTGGATGGGCTTGGTTATCTATTCCTATTAGCTCACGAAGACGCCGCCGTTGTTAGCTGGATCGCCGCTGTAAAACGAGAACAGCAGATCCAAGGCTGGGAAGTTAAAGACATTAACTTGTGGGCCGCCGCCTGGGCCTGCGCC
>DBCB01000058.1:15201-28377 GCA_002303765.1 Planctomycetaceae bacterium UBA969 | reverse complement strand
GCTTCCAATGAATTTATCTTTCGATTTTAAAAGGGAATCATGACCATGTTGCAAAAGCCTTTCTTCAATCGCCGTCAGATGCTGCAAAACCTTTCTTGTGGTTTTGGTTCATTGGCGCTCGCAGACATTGCAAACGCAATGAATCAAACATCTGGGGCCCAACTCCCCCTCATGGCAGCTAAAGCTAAAAGGGTGATTTTTCTGTTCATGGCAGGTGGTCCTTCGCAGCATGATTTGTTCGATCCCAAGGAATATATTCGCAAGAAGCATGGTCAGCCAATTGATTCACCCCTTCGAAAAGAAGTGACACAAGTCGGAACAGAAAAATTCCTAGCACTCGGAAACGCAGTGCCTGTCAAACCAAGAGGCAATTCAGGTATCATGATTTCTGATCTGATGCCACAGTTAGCTAGCGTTGCAGATGAAATCTGCCTATTACGAGGTATGAATGCTGATAATCCCCAGCATGCCAGCGCCACCAATCAGTTTCATACCGGCATGTTCACCGAGGTTCGCCCTTCCATGGGTTCCTGGATCAGTTATGGGTTGGGTACCGAAAACCAGAATCTGCCTAGCTTTGTCAGCATTCATGCACCCGGCTTAAGAACTTATGGTTCAGGCTTTCTTCCAGCCGCTCATCAGGGAACACCACTTACAGTTCCTCTTAATGATAAAGTTCTACCTATTGAAAATCTGCGTAATGCCTCTGGAAGCGAGGCAACCCAACGCCAACGAATCGACCTGACCAAAAAGCTGAATCGTCGTTTGCTTGATGATCTTCATGGCGATGCCAACATGGAAGGAATGATCCAGAACATGGAGCTTGCCTTCCGCATGCAAATCACCACGCCTCAATTGGTGGATCTATCCAAGGAAACTAAGTCCACGCTGGATCTTTACGGGGTTGGTGGCAAAGACACTGATAAGCATGGTCGGGCCTGCCTGCTGGCTAGAAAGCTTAGCGAATCGGGCGTGCGCTTTGTTCAGGTAACCATGGATGGCTGGGATCATCATGGCGATATTCAAGGCAACCTGCCAAGGTTATGCCAGCAAACTGATCGGCCTATCGCAGGATTGCTCAAAGATTTAAAACAGCGTGGCCTTCTTGAAGATACCCTCGTTCTGTGGTCCGGTGAATTCGGGCGAACCCCTTGGAGCCAAGATCTTAGCGGCACCGCACCCATCGATAAGCATGGCCGCGAACACCAACCCGAAAGCTTCTGCACCTGGATGGCGGGTGGTGGAGTGAAAGCGGGCTTCACCTATGGCGATACCGATGAAATGGGCTACCGGGTAACCAATGGAAAAATCCACATTCATGATCTGCACGCCACTATCCTGCATCTGCTTGGGCTAGACCATACTAAGTTAACTTGGCGCCATATTGGGCGCGATTACCGCCTGACGGATGTTCATGGTGAAGTGGTAAGAGAGATCCTCGCTTAGGGCATACCTATAATAATAAGGGATACATTCTTTTTTGATGGTAGTATAATTGGAAATCCACGCCTTAGGTTGCAAAGTATCCGACTCACAGGTTTCAGATAGACATGAATAAAAGCAGGTACGCATAAAACCATGATTAGACTGAATTTCACCCTCGTACCTTTCGCCGCCCTGCTGCTTGTACCACTGGCCAACTTGCATGCCGTCGAACCGTCGAGCACTCGTGAGCTGCCAATTTCATTCGTAAAAAAACATTGCGCTGACTGCCATGATGCTAATACCTCGAAGGGTAACTTCCGGGCAGATTTGCTCACCAAGGATCTTGGGGATCAGAAGAATATCAAGGCTTGGAGCCGGGTGCTGGCACGCGTGCAAAGCGCTGAGATGCCCCCACCAAAGAAAACTCAACGCCCCACGGAAGCGGAAATCAACACGGCTCTCATAGCATTAAAGACTGCTTTTCATGAGGATGCACTTGCAAGGCATAGTGAATCGGGCAGGGTTCGTTTGCGCCGTCTCAACCGGCTAGAATATGAAAACACGGTCCGCGACCTGCTCGGCATCGATACGCCATTAAGAGATCTCCTACCGGAAGACGATTTACGCGATGGGTTCAACAACCAGACAGCAGCCCTCAGCATTTCACCTGTGCACATCCAGCAATACATGGCAGCAGCGGATCGTGCCCTAGAGGCAGCCAGTGTACGTCAAGCACGCCCGGAAACAAAAACACACAAGTTTTCGTATACACACGATGCGGAAAAATCATTCCATGGCCATGCTCATAACAAGCTGCAGTGCAACCTTAGGGGAGATGATCTGCATTTCTTTCTCGACACTCATATTGAAGTTCCCGCTTACTTGCGCCAGTTCGAGACAATTACACGAGAGAACCCAGGCAGGTATCGCATCCGCATCACAACAGAAGCACGCGATACGACGAATGGCGAGGATCTTATTTTTAGCGTCTGGCTAGCTGCTGGCGGTAAGAGGCGTGAATTACTCGGCCACTTCGATGCGCAACATCGTAAAGAAACAGTCGTAGAATTGACCCGCCCCTTTGAAATTGGTGAGACAATCATTATCGCGCCCTATCGCATGGCCAAGGTGCGGATCGACGCAGGTTACAGCGTTTATTTGCCCGACAAGCAGGATAAGATTCCCAAGGGCTGGCATGCTATCAGTAATCCTAATCCGCCCATCCCTACAGTGGGCCCTGGGATCGTAGTGAAGCCTGTTGAGATTATCGGGCCGCTGCACGAGCATTGGCCTCCACAGGGGCATCGCTTGCTTTATGGCGATGAAGCTGAATTAATCTCTGTAGTAGATATTGCAAAAACTATGAGGGTGCCCGATACGATTCTGCGCCCAGTGAGGGGCAATCGTCAAGTCAAGGATCCTGTAACGATTAGGTTGCCTAAGGAAAAAACAGAGGCAGCCATTCGCGATACGCTCACCCGCTTCATCAGCCGTGCCTTCCGAAGGCCTAGTACCGCCAATGAAGTCGAGCTTTACCAATCGATGGTTCGTGACCGACTAAGCAAAGGCGAGTGTTTCGAAGTTGCTCTGAATGCAGCACACCGCGCAGTGCTTTGTTCACCTGATTTTCTGTTTATCGTTGAACATGGTTATAAATTGAACAGCCATGAGCTTGCAGCAAGGCTCTCTTATTTCCTTTGGCGAACTGCGCCTGACGAAGAGTTGCGCAAGCTTGCGGACAAGGGAGATTTGATAAGACCGGAAGTGCTGAGGAAAGAAACCTCCCGCTTAATCGCATCGCCACGCATTGAAGGATTTGTCCGAGATTTTCTTGCTCAGTGGCTCAATCTGCGAGAGATCAATGCGACCACGCCAGACCGCGATCTGTTCCCTGAGTATTTCGAAAGCATTCACGATGGAAGACAGGACGTTTTTCTGCATGGCTCGATCGTGGGAGAAACGCAGGCTTATTTCCGCGATCTTCTAGACCGAAATCTTGGCGCTGCGATGTTAGTTTCTGCACCTCATGCATACCTGAATCAACGCCTTGCCGAGCACTATGACTTGCCACCAGTCAAGGGTGCTGGATTACGGAGAGTGGATTTGCCCGCTGACAGCTTGCGTGGCGGATTGCTTACGCAGGCAAGTATTTTGAAAGTGACATCTAATGGTGCAAATACATCACCGGTGCTGCGCGGTGCATGGCTGCTTGAGCGAATTGTTGGCACCCCTGTGCCACCGCCGCCACCGAATGCCGGATCGATCGAGCCCGACACCCGTGGCGCGACCACCATCCGCGAGCAACTTTCCAAGCACCAGTCTGTAGCGAGTTGCGCAGGTTGCCATCAGAAAATTGATCCTCCTGGTTTTGTGCTCGAAGCCTTCGATCCCATCGGCCGCTATCGCGATTACTATCGCACCACCGAGAATGGTGAAAAACTCAAAAATGCACGCGTCTTTTATGGTGGTGATTACGGTAGTGTCAAATATCTTAAAGGCGCCACGGTGGATACCAAGAGCCAGCTTCCCGATGGTAAAGAAATCGCAGATGTTCGCGCCTACAAAGCGACTCTTGCCTCAAGGCCCGAACTACTTGCCCGCAGTCTCGTCCGTAAGCTTGCCACCTTCGCAACGGGTGTGAGTGTGGAGGCCGAAGATGAGATCGTTGTCGATGCGATTTTGGAAAAATCTAAGTCATCCGGGTACGGCCTACAAACACTGATCCACGAAGTCATACAGAGCGAGTTGATCACTCGGAAATAATATGAATTTCACAATTAGCAATCACTTACCGAATAGGGAAAACAAATGAAACCATTACCACGCCGACTCTTTCTGAAAAACGCAGGCATCGCTATCGGTTTGCCGATGCTGGATTCGATGTTGCCCTCGCGATATCTAGGAGCTGCCCCAGTGACCCCGCCACGCCGCATGGTCTGCATTGGCGTTCCATTCGGCTTTGACCCTGCCGCTTTCGTACCGGTCACGACTGGTCGTGATTATATTCTTCCTTCACACCTTGCACATATTGCGGCACATCGCAACGATTTCACGGTGATCAGTGGTCTGAGCCATCCCAACACCGGGGGCGGCGGTCATAAGGCGGAAGCAGTTATGCTTACCGGTGCACCCTATCCTGACTATTCACACAATCTCAAAAACACTATCTCAGTTGATCAGGCTTTTGCCATCCGTTTTCGTGGTGAGACCCGTTATGAAAGCCTCACTCTTACCACACAAGGCCCATCACTTTCGGTTACCGCCAATGGTGTCTCGATTCCTGCGATGGATCGCCCCTCAGCAGTATTTAAAAAGCTCTTTCTAACTGCAACTCCCGCCGAGATGGAAGCCGACCTGCGCCGTATCGATGAAGGACGCAGCATGCTCGATTTCGTAAGGGATCGAGCCAAGAGCCTCAACAGCCAGGTCAGCAGTGCGGACCGCCAACGGATTGACGAATACTTTGAGTCCGTACGCGATGTAGAACGCCAGCTCAAAATGACACGCGAGTGGGTGAACCAGCCCAAGCCGAAGGCAATCGGTGGCGAACCGAGAGACATTGCAGATGCCCAGCAGCAAAAGGCAAAGTTCCAGCTTATGGTAGACATGATCTACCTCGCACTGATCACGGATTCCACCCGCTCTATCAGCTTAATGACCTTCGGTATGCATCATGATCTTTCTCATCATGGCAAGGAACCCAAAAAGCTTGCGCAATGCCGTCAGGTTGAAGTTGAGCTGATTCAGGCCTTTGGCGGCCTGCTCGACAAGCTGAAGGCTGCTAAAGAAGGGGGCACCTCGCTGCTCGATTCCACCATGATGTTGATGACAAGCAATCTTCGCGATGGTAACACCCACTGGACTTATAATCTACCAACCATCCTTGCTGGTGGTGGCTTCCGCCATGGCCAGCACCTTGCCTTTAATAAGCCTTATCTGGAACAAGTGAACCAGGAGCTCAACCCTGCCCCGGGAGCAAAGTCTAACCCAGAGAAAAAGATTCCACTCATGGGTCAGGATCAGCAACCGCTATGCAATTTATATACTTCCATGCTGAAAAAGGGTGGAGTTGAGATCGAACGTTTCAGCACTGCTACCGGTCCGCTCGAAGGTCTAGTATAAGGGAACGATTCAATTGTTGGGAAAGATCAACGCAAATCGATCGTGATCGAGGTTTGATCTATTACCTAGTTACGACTCACCCCAGGCAGATACGAAAACCATTGCGGGATTTAGATAAGTTACGCCTGCGACTCCCAACCGTACTGCACAGCGGGCATTACCATTTGAATGCTTTACACTAGAAGCTAGTAGGATCTTGAAAACCATGACAAGATTGAACCGTACTTTCGGAATTCTTTTGCTGCTAAGTCTTACAGCGCCAGTTCTGGCTACCGAATGGCCTCTAAATGATGTTACAGAAACATTGATTGTTCATGGAAAGGTTAAATTGGCCAAGGGTGTTATGGGTCAGAGTTTAGCTCTTGATGGCGAATCGCTTATCGAACTAAAAGATACTGCGAAATTCGCAAGCGGTGCGTTCACCATCTCGCTGTGGTTTAATCCATATGACCTTGCCTTAGGCCAACAGATGCTCGTAGGCAAAAACCGTTATTCCCTTAATGAGCGTCAGTGGAGCCTCACGATCGAGCCAAATGGCAAACTGAAAGCCTATTTGCAACAGGGCGGTTGGATTACTATTAACTGTGGCCAATTAATCGTCGCCGGCCAATGGCATCTTGCAACTTTGGTAGCTGATACAGATAAAGCAGCTCTCTATTTAAATGGAAAGCTGGAGGGCGAGGTTAAGCTTAAGATGCCCATTCAAGCAACAGAGGCACCGATCACGCTAGGCGGCATCTGGGATAAGAAAAAAGTGCTGCAGGCATTTCATGGGGCAGTGGATGAATTCTCTTACCAACCGCGTGCTTTAAATGCGAAGGAGATTACCTCGAGTTATCAGCCTGTTTTGGCCAAGCATGATATCCCAAATACTATCACCGCCTCATTGCCCCTCTGGGACAATACACAAAAGCTTCCAAAAGCATTAGAACTACCTTTAGTTAAAGGCTCGGAGTTTCATGTCATCAAGAAACAGCGCCCTGATGTGGACAATTGCAAATGGACGCTGGGCGTGGGACTCGCTTGGCACAAGGGGAAGCTCTATGCTTCTTACGGCTATAACAAAGGTGAAGAAAATACGGCTACAGAGGAGGCGCATGTCCGTGTGAGTAGCGATGGTGGCAAAACTTGGGGCAAGCCAATCGTGATGGATGCGGGTGAAGGCAATCTCGGTGTTAGCCACGGGGTGTTTCTCTCACATGGCAATAAACTTTGGGCGTTCATGGGCGCCTTTCATGATAACTTCCAGCGTACTCATACACGCGCCTATGTCTTGAATGAAACCTCAGGCCAATGGGAGCCTAAGGGCATAATTATTGAGAACGGCTTCTGGCCAATGCAGGAGCCGCAGAAGATGGGGGACGGAAATTGGATCATGGCGGGGCTCCATGTGTCAACTCCAGGTCAGGTAGGTAACCTGCCCGCAGTGGCCATCAGCAAAGGCGACGACTTCACGAAATGGGAGCAAGTCGTAATTCCTGCAGAGCAGGGTTTGGGCAGCAATATCTGGGGCGAGTCTACCGTCATCGTAGAAGGCAAACGTATTCTTAACATCTCCCGGTATGGCAGCAAACCGCTGGCCCTGCTCTCGTTTAGCGAAGACCATGGTCGCACTTGGACACCTACTGCAAAGTCCAATTTGCCGATGGCTACAAGCAAGCCTTATGCCGGCATACTCAGTACGGGCCAGCGCTACCTCGTATGCACTACCACCGCAGATTCAGGTGGCTCGCGTTCGCCCCTGACTATCGCTGTAAGCAAACCAGGTGAAACCATCTTTAGCAAAGTCTTTGTCATCCGCACCTCAGTTTCGGAGTTCACGCCAGGAGTTTCCGCCCCCAACATCGACTTCAGTTATCCCTACGCAGTTGAGCATGAAGGCAAAATCTATATTGGCTACACGAACAAGAGTCATGCCGCCAACGAATTAGCAATCGTGCCGGTGAGCAATTTGGAGATAAAATAATGAATCTTTACTTTCTCGCCGCCCTGCTCTTTCCATCACTTGCAGTGTTGCCAGCCGCAGAGCCCGTCACGAACTCCATAGGTATGAATCTTGTGCCCATCCAACCTGGCACATTCACTATGGGCCAGGATGGACCGCCCTTGGAGGACTACCTGCGCCAGAAGCGATTTGGCGAAATATGGAAGGTTAAGGACCAGATTGACTTCGATGAAAAACCTGCCCACAAAGTTACGATCACCCAACCGTTTTTTATTGGGGTCACCGAGGTTACGGTGGGGCAGTATCGTCAATTCGACCCAGATTTCAAAAAGAACAATCCAAAGTTTAAGCCAGCGGATGATGATGCAGTTGGTGGAGTGACTTGGGAAAAGGCTGTGGCGTTCTGTGAGTGGCTTTCAAAGAAAGAGGGTAAACCCTACCGCCTTCCAACCGAGGCGGAATGGGAGTTTGCATGCCGTGCTGGTACGACCACGCTTTATAACACTGGTAACACCCTGCCTGATGGCCATCAAAAGTGGTTCGGCAATGAAAATTATCGGGGAGTCTATTTTCCACCCGGTAATATGCCACGCGAGTATGACTGGCGTGATAGCAGCAAGGCTTCTGAAAAAAATCTGAAGCAAGGCGAGATTCTCGGCCTGATCCATCCACCGGAAGAGTTGAAAGCCGGAGGCGCAGGTTCATTTCGAGTGGCAAAAAAGACCCCGAACGCATGGGGCTTGCATGACATGCACGGAAATTTGGCAGAGTGGTGCTTTGACTGGTATGGACCGTATGAAGCAGCGGACCAAACTGATCCGGTTGGGCGTGCCGATGGAGATTATCGGGTGTTTCGGGGTGGATTCCATACCTCGATGATACGATTTTTGCGTTCTGCCAACCGTGGTTCTTGGGTGTCGAACTCCGCAAGCGAACGTATTGGTTTTCGTGTAGTGCAGGGTGAATCTTCAAAAGGAAAACCGCTTCCCCCGCCTGTGCCACCCCTTGTCATGCAAAATGTCAGTCAGAAAATTCCGATCATAACACCTCAGCCTCAAGGAGTGGCTTTTTTTGAAGGCCCTAAGCCATTCGTACGCATTCCTGAAGGATCGGTGGGCCCAGTATTCATCAGCCAGAATCACAGTCCGGCCATCACCGAATGCCCTAATGGTGATTTGCTTGCCGTTTGGTTTTCCACAATCGGAGAAACGGACCTAACCACTTCAAATGCCGCCTCTAGGCTGCGCTTGGGTGCCGGTGAGTGGGATCTTGCTTCTGCATTCTGGGATCCTAAAGATGTAAACGATCATGCACCGAAGATATGGTGGGATAGCGACAAAACGCTCTATCACTTCGTTGAAGCTCGTCAGCATGGCGACAACCTAGTTCGCCGTTCCACTGACAATGGGGTTACCTGGTCAAAATCAGAGGTGATACGTTCCCATGGCGAGCCGGCCAACCATCCCATCCGCCTTAAAGATGGCGTAATTGCGATGCCATACGACAATTCCTCTATCATCATCAGTCGTGACAATGGCAAAACTTGGCAGTCTCGCGGCCGTGATCTTCGTGGAGGTGATGATGTCCGCCCTGGTAACAGCGGCTCCTGTATTGCGGGTATTCATGCGCCAATCGTCCAGCTTAATGATGGGAGGCTTATGGCCTATGGCCGTCTTTCCCCTGAAGATTCCAATCAAAAATATTTTCAACTTAAAATGCCCGTAAGCTACTCCAGCGATTTGGGCGAAACGTGGCAATGGGGCATCAGCGAATTCCCCGTGGTTAGCAATACTCAAAAACCAGTTCTTTTGCGTCTTAAAGAAGGCCCAATAATTCTGTGCTCCTTCACAGATCAGGCCCGTACACCTTTTAAGGAGCGCAAAGGTCTTGTTTTTAAATCCAAAAACGGTGAATACACTGGCACTGGACTCTATGCAGCAGTGAGTTATGACGAGGGTAAAACCTGGCCTGATCGCAAGCTTATCGCACCCGAGGGCAAAACCAATACCGATATCAACGGCTACCTTGCCATCACTCAGACCCGTGATGGCCGCATCCAACTCATCACTAGCAAAGATCACTATGTCTTTAATCTAGACTGGATCAAATTAGTACCGCCCACACCTAAGAAGTAAATGCATCAGATTCCTGCAGGGTGATTTACCAAACAAGAACCGGATTCTCTACCTGAAAAACCATGGGTTCATAATCTGGTGTTGGGGTCGCAAGTGATTTAGATCGTACTAACCCTGCGGCGTAAAGTACTATCGTTGGGTTTGTATTGCGCTATTGGAACAAATTGCCCGCTTGGATAATCGTAGGCGAAAACCTCGCCTGTTTCGATCTTGTAAACCCAGCCATGCAAGTGAAGATCACCCTTTACCAATCGTGATGCAACCGCTGGTAGAGTCCGCAGATTTTCTAATTGAACCAAGACATTTTCTTCGACGGTTGCTGTTACAAGGCGATCACCTTCCAAATGCCCATAGTTGTCCTTCACGATTCTGCGTGTTGTCTCTGCGTGAGAGAGCCAAGATGAAAGCGCTGGTAAACTAGCGACCATTTCTGGTTGTAATAACCCTTTCATTGCACCACAGTGGGAATGGCCACAAATGATGATGTCTTTTACGTAAAGCCCGGCAACAGCAAACTCGATTGTCGCAACTTCTCCGCCGTAGGGAGCACCATGTGAAGGTACAATATTTCCAGCGTTTCGAAGGATAAATAAATCGCCTGGTTGGGATTGGGTTAGCATATTTGGATCAATGCGAGAATCTGAACAGGTGATAAAAAGCGTTTCAGGATTTTGACCCCTGGATAATTTTTCAAACAACCCTTGCAATGGTCTGAAGTTTTCTTCCTGGAACTGGTGGATGCCTTCTATTAACTTTTGCATGATGTTCTCCAATATGGTTGTTAAAGCACACGATCATTAACTGAAAAAAGATAGATTGCAGAATCAAGCCCAGTCTTTGCGGGTTTTCCCGATGGCTTTACGAAGCTCATTGGCATCATCAGATTCTTTTTCAAGAAACACGGTTGCATTGAGTAACCAAGTTGCGATTTCCGGTTGTCGAAGTTGGTAGAAAACATGTCTCCCTTCACGGCGTTCAGACACAAGTCGGTTAGCCCGCATCACCATGAGGTGTTGAGAAACCCCTGAATGGCTTATGCCAAGTGCATCTTTAAGGGAGTTCACATCATGTTCTCCATTTCGCAACTCTTCGATTATGCGAATGCGATGGGGGTGAGATAACGCCCCCAGGAATTCCGAGAGTTCTTTTGCTACCAAGGCGCGATGTGGCATAGCCAGCAACCTCTCATATGTATTCAAAAGTTTGAATGTCCTAATGTTTGAATATATTAACATATAAATGCTTTGTCAATTGAATTGCCTTAGGCTGTGTGATTGTGCGGTAGAACGTGATTGTTTAACTAGGGAATCAATTCGGTTTGAAAAATATAGGTGGAAAGGATCAATCGATCCTCTTTGTGAACGGATTCATCAAGACAGGGTTAAAAATGAATTGTTTGTTTTTGTGGGATTATAAAAGCGAGAGCTATCTATTTTGGTTTTGGCCCACCGAAGCCACCAAGGAAGGGGATCATCTGTACGCCACGCTCTTTGACTCTTTGGTTCATACGCACCCAGTACTCAGTCATTTGCGCCCGCATTTCAGGTGTTGATTTATCAAGGCCATCGGAAAGTCGCTTATTGCGCTCTTCAGGAGTAGGAGCCCCTTTACCTTTTACATTAGGCCCGTTGGGTGAGGGTGTATTTTTTGCAGAATTATCAGCAGGTTTCATGCCGGCCCCAGGGCCACCCATGCCAGGTGGGCCAAAGCCTCCTTTGCCACTCATGAAACCTTTCATCATGCTTGCCATGCGGTCGATGTCTTTATCTAAAGCTTTGCGTTGTTCTTCTGGGGAGGAAGAGAAAAAGCGCCCGAATTTTTCTTTGAACTGTTCGTTCATGCGCTGGGCATTTTTATCATCGTTGCTTTTCTTTTGAGAATCAGACATCTTGTCACGGATGGTTTTCATGGTTTCGAAAAAAGTTTTGCGTTCTTCCACTTCCATGTCTGCAATTTTTTCGATATCAACGCCTGCAACTGCAGCATCAAACTCACGCATGGGGGCATTTTTGATGTACGAATAGCTGGAGTATCCAATGCCACCCAGAAGTAGAAGTAAAAGCGCAGCGACATAAAGCTTCATGCGTAAGCTAAAAGTTGATGTAGGTTCAACAGAATTATCTGGAGTATTTAATTCATTCATCATGTTAATACTAACTCAGCAATTCGTTCTAAGAAAGCAATTATTTCGTTTTGGTTGGAGTGGGAGGGCCACCAAAATTTGGGATCTGAACGCCTTTTTCCTTGGCACGTTCACCAACTAGTTTCCAGTATTCCGTCATCTGGGCCCGAAATTCGGGGGTGCTGTTATCTAAACGATCAGAGGTGCGTTTGTTTTTTTCTTCAGGCGTTGCATTGGGATTGCCCCTGGCCCAAGGAGGGCCACCACCACCAGAAGGAGGAGTAACATTTCCCGGAGCTCCAGCACCAGCTTTACCCGTAGCGTTTGCGCCACTTGCAACATTAGTAGGCCCGCCCGCGCCTGTGCCTTGCCCATTAGCATTTCCAGCACCGCTTCCGGGTGCTTTACCAGCACCAGCATTTGGTGCGCCACTTTTTCCGCCACCAAATGTTTTCATCATGCTAGCCATGCGATCAACTTCTTTATCTAATTCAACTTTTCTTTCTGCAGGGGGTAGGGCAAAAAACTTGTTCATTTTTTCCGTCATTTGTGTTTGGAATCGCTCACGCATGATATCGTCAGCTTTTTCTTTTTGAGGCTCGGTCATTTTCTCGCGAAGGTTTTTCATGTTTTCGAAGTATTCTCTTCGTTCTTCAGCGGGCATATCCCGCATTTTTTCCATGCTCATTTCAGCCGTCATGGTTTGATATTGGCGCAAGGTTGAATTGCTGGAATAAGAATACATGGCGTAACCCGAACCTAAGAGCAATAAGGCGAGTATAGCTGACAGAATAATGATTTTGTTTTTGGATAATAAAGGCTGTTCAGCCGTTGTTTCATCAGGAATTGCCATGGCTGTTCTCCGGTTTATGATTAGAAGCCACCCGATTTAAAATTAAAGGATGGCTTATTTGTATCTATAGACAACTCGACTAAAAAGCCTAGCCGCGCTTACCACCAGTTTGTGGAGGAGCACCGGGTTTGCCACCGCCTGGGGTAGTAACGATCCCCATTTCCGCCCGTGTTTTGTCGCGAAGTTTTTGATATTCCATCTTGGCAGCACGGTATTCTGGGGTGCTATTATCTAACCGATCGGAAGTCCGTTTGTTGCGTGATTCAGGGGTAGAAGGAGGTCTGGTAGGCTGGGGAGCAGCAGCCTTAGCGACTTGATTCCCACCCGCATTGGCTTGATTCCCACCTGCCCCACCGTTTCCATTACCACCTTTACCGCCCCCTTGAGCGCCAGCGACTTTTTGCTTGTTATTACTTTGTGCTCTTTTAGCTTCAAATTCCTTGCGTCTAGCTTCGCTTTCTAGTCTGCGCTTTTCTTCGCGATTAACTTCATCCACCAATTGTTTTTTCTGCTCTGCCTTGGTCATTGCAAAAAACGTATTCAATTTTTGCATGTCTTTCTTTTCGTACTGTCT
>DBCB01000058.1:0-15187 GCA_002303765.1 Planctomycetaceae bacterium UBA969 | reverse complement strand
CGCGTGCGTCATTTACCTGGGACTTCTGATCACTGGTGAGTTTTTTATCGAGGTTGCGCCATTTTTCAAAACGAGCTTTTTGATCTTCTTTAGACAGCGTAGAAAAATCTACATCTTCCTCAATCATTGCCAATGCACTGCGCAATGGAGCCTCACTCCACCAAGAATAACCAGCATAGGAAACCCCTGCCAATAGTAAGGCAAGAATAATCGTAAGGGCTATTTTTTTGGAATTGGACATGCCTTTATCAGCGTCAGCAACTTCAGGTACATCTGCAACAGTCATGGTTGAATCTCCGAAATATAATTAAGAACCCGGTGCGACAGTAATTTCGTTGGAAACATGCCCGTCAGCATAAACAATGTTACGACCCCTACCAGAACCAGCAGCTCCGTGATTGTCATCCATGTCAAAAACAAGAACAATATTCGCTGTACCCCTGCCATCGGTCATCAATTCTTCCATGCGCCTGCCATTGATATGTGGCATGGATCGGCTGTTATAGCCAACAGGTTTTGGGTAAGGCATGAAGGAAGGTTTATCACTTGGGTATTCGTAGCTGTACTTGATGTTGTATTTGGAAAACCCATTTGCAATATCACCAGTAAAGGTTGCAGTAGTAGTGTCACCCCCGATGATAACTTTCATGTAGAGTGAAGTAAATTCGCGAGCACCACCTTTGTTCATATCGGATGGGCATAAGAAGGTCTTGGTGTTTTTCTCAACATAATCAAATATCTTTTCACCAAAGAAAACAGGGAAGCCAATGTTTACATTTTGATATTCTCGATTTGCAGTATCGTAAGCATTCCCGTTGGTTTGTGACAAAGGGTTTGCAAAAACACTGCGTTGAAAAATCCGATGTGCTTCGGGATATTGCTGCGGGGGATTCTGCCTATACATTTCCATCGCCAAACCGATTTGTTTTAAATTGTTCTGGCAATACATCTTTGCAGCAGTGGACCGAACCTTCTGCACCGCAGGTAGCAGCAACCCAATAATGATGCCGATGATTGCAATTACTACCAGCAATTCAATCAGAGTAAAACCATTCTTGTTTGTATTATTCTTTAACATTCAGGAGACCTTTCGGCAGGTTCAATCATTACTTCGCAATACTTCATCAATAACACTTAATACCATTCTGTTTTACACAAAAAAGCATTAAAGAATGATGAGATTACTCATGAATTTAGACATAATTTTATGGATTAAGGCCATAGCAGCTTTAAATGGTTTGGCTTATTTGCCATTAGTCATTGATAAATAAGGCTTTACGGAACTCTGGTGGCTTGTGTATTATACCGCTTCAGGTGTTGTTTATTGTTGTTTTTTTAAACAACGAAAGGTGAAGCCATGAATGTGAGGGATTTTAATCGTAGGGTCTTTTTAGCGAGCCTGTCATCTGTAGGGATTTGCTCTATGATGAAAGCCGCACCCGTGGCAACCACCTATCCATTTTACGCCATGGATACCGGCTTAAGAGGCCCTGATGTGCCTTCGTTGGAAAAGAAAGTCGCACTACTTGCAAAACTCGGGTTTGCAGGCATAGGGTGGACTTGGAACCCATCAGAAGCAGAATCCCTCCTAAAGCTGCTTGAGCAATATAAACTGCAACTCTGGGCGGTTTACCTCGCACCCTTCATGGAAGACGCACCCGACAAAGCCTTGCTTGCCTATATCTCCAGCTTAAAGGGCAGGCCCACGCGAATAGAGCTGGCTTTACGTAGCAAAAAATACAAACCCTCCGATCCCGAGGGTGACCCAATCGCGTTGCAATACGCTATGCCCTATGTTGAACAAGCAAAAGACTCTGGGCCTGTGATTTCTTTTTACCCACATCGCTCTTTCTGGCTCGAAAAGGTTGAAGATGGCTTGCGCTTAGCATCCAAAGCCAACCGTTCTACTTTGGGAACACATTTTAATTTGGTTCATTGGCGCTGGCAGAATGGTACGGATGAAAAGAAAATCCTTGAGATAGGCAAAAAACATATCTTTTGCATCACTATTAACGGAATGAAGGATGCAGCAATCGTTTCTCTGGAACAGGGGAATTATGATGTTGCTTCTTTTCTCAATTCCGTGCAAAAATCGGGCTGGACGGGACCTATCGGTTTACAGTCCTATAGTGTTCAAGGGAATTCGGAAGACCTTCTTGGTAGGTCGATGAAAAAATGGCAGGAAGTTACCCGCAACTGGTGATATTAACGGAGTGATTAATGAGCGATCAAGAAATGAATGATGAGAAATTTGAACTCGGACTTAGCTTTCACCAGCAGGGCAACCCCGACCAAGCTGAAATGATTTACCGCGAAGTTCTTAATGGAAACCCAAACCACAAGCACGCATGGTCCAACTTAGGTGCGATCCTTTCTAAAAAAAACAAACTTGAAGAAGCAATCAATTGCTATCGAAAGGCGTTGGAAATTGACCAGCAGTTTGGCGAATGTTGGTTCAACTTAGGTAATGCACTGCGTAAAGGTATGAACCCTGTAGGCGCTGAAGCTGCATTTGTTCAGGCCCTCAAGTGCAATAACTCTTTGTTTGGCGCAGCAGTAGGTTTGGGTCAGTCTCTTTCCGAACAGGGGAAGTTCCCCCAAGCCGCAGAAGTGTTCAAGCAAATCATCGCCCAGAAAAAAGATGACCCCGATCTTTATTCCCACCTTGGTAACGCACTAAGGATGCAAGGCCTGCGCGATGAAGCCATGCAGGTTTACCAGATGATGCTGAATTTGAGGCCCAATGATCCGAAAATCATCCATCAATATGGTTTGGTTATGATGGATGTTGGTAGGCTAGAAGAAGCTTTCAATCAGTTTAAATATGCCCTAAGCTTAAAGCAGGATTACCCTGAAGCTCATAACTCCATGAGCATTGTTTTACAAATGCTGAAGCAGGATGATAACGCCCTTGCGCATAATCTCGAAGCGGTAAAGCTTAACCCCAATTTCACTGAAGCTTGGAATAATCTTGGCAACCTCTATGGCTTGGGTGGCAAACCCAAGGAAGCCATCGATGCGTTTAGGAAGTCGATCGCATTGCAACCGCGGGCCATCCCTTTTCATAGCAATTTGCTATTGAACCTGCATTACTCCCCAGACATGACCGGAGCAGAAATATACAAGGAACATGCTGGATGGGCAGAAGCGCATCTGAAAAATTATCCCCCTGCACAGCCCTTTGACAATAACAAAGAAGGAGGCCGTAAGCTAAGGCTGGGGATTGTCTCCCCCGATTTTCGTAAGCACACTGTTAATGCATTCATGGAACCTTTTTTAGATTCCATCGACCGAAACAAGTTTGAAGTATTTGCCTATAGTTCAGTTATCAGGCCCGATGAAAAAACCGAACAGTTCAAGCTTAAAGTTGATCATTTTAAGGATGTCAGGCCGATTCCTGATATGATTGCGTCAAGCATGATAAGGAAAGATCAAATCGATGTACTGCTAGATCTTGCAGGCCATACCGCTGGAAGCCGACTGCCTATTTTTGCGTTGAAATCCGCACCCATTCAGATCACCCAGTTCGGGTATCCCAATACCACGGGCATCCCAGGGTTTGGTTTCCGCATCACCGATACCTTTGCAGATCCAAAAGGATTAACTGAAGCCAATCATTCCGAGGAACTGGTCCGTCTTCCCGGCTTGGCGTGGTGTTATCAACCCCCTGCAGATGCTCCTGAAGTGCCCAAGCGTTCGCCCAAGGCGGGTGCAATTATTTTTGGCTCGCTCAACAACATGGCAAAGCATAATGGGAAAGTGCTTTCGCTATGGGCCAAATTGCTTAGCGCGGTCCCCGGTTCGAAATTACGGCTGTTATCGGGCCCTGGTCAAGAATCCATCAAGATGGTAAGGCATGCCTTGCAAACTGCTGGGGTAAACCCCGACCGAGTTGAGTTTCTTCCACGCATGGAGAAAAAAGAATACTTCGCAGCACTTGGCGAAATCGACATTGCCTTGGATCCCTTCCCTTACAACGGGGGGATTACTTCGTGTGATACTTTGTGGATGGGAACACCGCTGCTCACGCTTGCAGGCACTACCTACGTATCCAGACAGGGGGTTGCAATTCTAAGCAATGTTGGGATGGAAGATTGGATTGCAAAAACACCTGAAGAATTCATAGAGAAGGCGAAGAAGTCTGCAAGTGAAGCTGCAAGGCTCAGTCTGCTACGGGGCAAATTAAGAGACATGGTTAAGAAATCTTCCATTTGCGATTGGAAAGCCTATGGCAGCAAATGGGAAGAAGCGGTTCGCAAGTTATGGAAAACTTGGTGCGCCAGTAAATAGTTCGCCATGGAAGATGGACCAAGAAAACATTTTGCCACGAAATAACACGGAATAAGACACGGAAAAAATACAGAATCAGCGTAAAAAACGCTCATAGCTTACTGGTAAACTCGTTCTAAAAACCCACAACAACGATCTCGAAAAACTTCAACAGAAGCTCCGATGATCTAGCCCCATTAACTTATTTCGTGTTATTCCGTGAAATTCCGTGGCTAGTCTTATTCTTCGCTTTTCGGTGTTTTTTTCTATGGGGCATCTGCAGTAAGTTTGGGGAGTGGTGGGAATTCGTATTGGAAATCCCTTAGCACCTTGTGCATAAGAAATTCGTATTGTTTTTTAGGGTCAGAATCCTTGGGGGGTATTATTACTGACCCCGCCAATGGAACCAAAACGGTTCCAGAACCTTCCCCGGTGTCCTGCAATTTGAAAGCAGGATGATATTCTGCAAATTCTCGAAGCTTCATGGGAGTCGCTTTTTCGGGTGCCTCTTGAAGGCGCTGCACTATCATTTGCCCATACGAATCAGCAAATATAAAGGCCGGGTCATTGCCTGAATTTGGTAAAAACCCAAAACCAACGACTTGATAACCTAGCGACATAATTGGTGGCGAAAGCAACTGAGATTTTTCCAGATCCCATAAATAAACAGCACCCTCAGTGCAGCCGGTAATGCCAACGTTTTTGCTTTTTGACTTGCCCATACCTTGCCAAACTTCCACACCATTCACCGTGCTGTCATGCAGCATTGCTTCCTTTAGCGGAGCGCCATCTTTTAGCTTCCATGCCCTTAAGGTACTATCTTCACCACAGCTTAAAATTCTTTCTTTAGTATCATCGATAAAAATGCTTTTTATGTTGGCGGCATGTTGAGGGTCGTGCGGATCTTTACCCCATTGCATTTTCTTGGTTGTTATATTCCACAACCGTACAAACATATCTTCGCCACCAGAGGCGATAAGCAATCCACTTTTTGAAAAAGTCAGGCAGGAAACGGTTCCATCATGGGTTTTTTCAAGTACAACCAGTTCTCCTGAAATCCCATTTGAAATATCAAGGATACGAATGTTTCCTTCGTAATCACCCCAGGCAAACTTGGTTTCATCCATTGAAAAAGCAATGCTGCTTGCTTCATCCATTTTCTTTAAGTCGATGAGATTACCTTCGCGATCGTAAAGTTCATAAGTTTTACGGCCGTCCGATTTTAAGATTTCGAGGGCAAAAAATTTGCCCCCACTAGAACCAATAAGAGAAACAATCTGTGTGTCAGTCTTTGGTGTTTTCAAGTTCATCTGGCTCAATTTGCTTGTTCCCTGCCAAATTTCCAATGCGCCTTTCTGATCCAGAATTGCAATGGTATCGTTGCCTAGCATTCCGATCATGGATGCGTTTTCATGAATCAGCACAGTCGATTTTTTAAACGATTCTGTATCAAAATTTAAGTATCTGCCTTCGGTAGTTTCGATTATTTCAGCAATGCTCTTGGTCGATGCAACCTTTACCTTTGGGCCAGTGCGGTAAAAAATCGATCCTGCATTATCAATTATAAATTGGTCCAACTTTTCTTCGAGCGAAATGGAAATCCGATTCTTTGGTAGGGTATCCCAAAGCACGCAGGTGTTGTCATCGCCGCCTGCAACTAGCAAGGGTGCGCGGGGGTGTGGAACCATGAAGCGAAGGGTGCCGTTGTATACCAGATTACTGCTGGCAGTCCTTCCGGTTTTCGGATTAGAAATACGAATGGTGTTGTCATCCGAACCCGTTAGCAGCCATTTTGGGCTTTGGCTAAAAGCCAGGCAGGTGACATCGCTATCGTGCTGAACCTGGAACTTGTATTTTTTATCCACGACATTCCAGACCATTGCACGGTTATCAACAGCGCCACTCGCAATCAAAGTTGAATCTTGGTTGAAATCAAGACAAAGAACTGACTCAAAATGAGAATAACCAAATTTGGGTTCTAGTTGTAAATTCGTAAGATCCCAAATCTGCACATCGCCAAGTTCAGTCCCTGCTGCAACTTTTTTACTATCGGGGCTTATTGCAATACATTTAAGTTTGCTCTTAACGCCATTCAACTTTTCAACTTTGCCTTCGAGAGAAATTTTTGCGATTTCATTATTTGAAATAGCAATCAATCCTGAAGCATCCTGCATGAATTTAATTTGCTTGATTGGGCCAATCCCAGTTTCAATTGCGAGTTTGTTTTCCAGTTTGTCATCTTTCATGCCTTTTAGGTCGATGAAAATTTTCCCGCCCATATCATAAGCAAGCAATAAACCTTTCGGATCAACAGCGATTGATTTGACCCCCTCGGTGATTACATTTAATTTTTTATCCTTAAGCCAATGCCATGTAAACAGCTTATTTTCGCTACTTAATACAAGCACCCTGTCGTCACCAAAGAAACACGCATTACGAATATCAGCAGTACCCGGGAGAATTATTTCAGTAATCGTGGTTGGTTTTTCCAAGGTGGTGGGGAATATTTCCGGGTCGTGTATCCTGATAGATTTATCTTTGCCAAAACTCAGATAATATTTTCCCGAAGGAGACCATTCCGCCCCCTGCACTGCCTTGTCATGTACGACATAGGAACGAATCCAAAGGAACGAATCCATCAGGATTCCCATACGCAATCGTTCCATTTTGGCATAATCTGCATTTTTTTCGTTCATCAGCGAAGCAGCAAACCAAATAGCGGCTTTGGTAATATCGTTGGCACGAATACGCTCGAAACCAAGGTTTTCCTGCAACCCAGCGAGTTTTATGCGATCGTTGGCGAGTTTATTATTGAGTCCAAAACTTACTGCACCAATGATAAATACAAGGAACGCCAAGCTTGCAGCGAGAGCAGGGTTACGATAGCACCATTTTACTGCAACTTCATTCCAAGGCGCCCTTCTTGCCTTGATGGATTTGTTTTCGAGAAATGCATTCAAGTCTTGGGATAATTCAGTAGCGGTTTCATATCGTTTATTAGGCTGCTTGCTGAGGCATTTTAGACATATGGTTTCGAGATCTTTGGGAATACCAGAGCGAAGGGAGGAAGGAGCAATGGGATCTTTGAAGCTGACCTGCCTAAGAGTTTCCATGGCTGTTGCGCCCATGAAAGGAGGCCTGCCCACAAGCATTTCATAAAGAATAACGCCAAGGGCATAAACATCAGACATCGGCCCGATACGGCCGAGAGCAGGGTTGGCTTGCTCGGGGGCCATGTAGCTTGGAGTACCTACGATGCCCTGAGTTTTCCCCTGCCCGCCCTGCTCTTCCTCAAACTTCTTTGCAAGTCCAAAATCAGTGATCTTTGCAACAGTATCGCCCAGATGATGGGAGGTAAGAGTAAGTTCATCCTTCTGCGGTTTCTTGCCGCCCTTCATGAGGATATTAGCAGGCTTGATATCGCGGTGTATAATGCCGCTTTTATGAGCAACATCAATTGCATCTGCAAGGGTAGCCACCAATTTAGCTGCATCTTTGGGTTGCACTAATCTGCCGGAAATCATGTCTTCCAAACTTGCGCCGTTGATTAACTCCATGACAAAGTAAGGTATGCCATCAAATTCATTGATGTCATAAACTTGGATGATGTTGGGATGCTGCATCATGCCCAAGGCTTCAGCTTCTTTTCGCAACCTAGCTTTTAAATCAGCAGATAACTTGCCTGCGCTCAATAAAGTTTTGATTGCAACGGGCCTGTTTAGGGTGGTCTGGCTGGCTTTGTAAACAACGCCCATGGCGCCACGGCCTATCTCGCCTGATATTGTGTAACCCGGGATCGTGGGTTGAACATCGCCTGCTTGCATTTTATCTGCAAGCGCTTCATTAAAACCGACACTAAGAGTTTTTACCTGTGCTTGATCAACAACTTGCTCGAAGCCGATAAGAGTTTTTACCTGTGCTTCGTCAACATTCGGTTCGAAGCCGATGGTTTTATACTGAGAAATATCCCGTTCGGGAGAAGTTGGTTCGATGTGAAGGATGGTCTTGGAATTATTAATGGCGCTTTTAAATGCATCAAGCAGGCTAGGGTTTGTAGCGCAGGCTTCTTCGGGAGTCAGGGTATTACCAGACTTGGTCTGCTCTTCGTACTTCTTTAAAATTTCCTGTAGCTCTTTGCTGTCTTGCATTACTAATGATCCAATAGATGAAAGGAAATCTATTAGATATCATAACCGCAATTGGCGATTTAGTAGCATGAAATTAGGAAGCCCTGCCTGCGACAAAGATCCCCCCAACAAAGGAGGAATCAAAAGCGAAGAAGTTGAGCGGGAAAGGCTGGTTAAGAGAATTAAAGGTGCTGACATTAGGTCCCCCGCCTATTCCTGCGCCAGTGATGATATCTGCACTGGTGGAATTAGGGGACATCAAGCCGGTAGAAACACGAACGCCACCAGAAAAGCCCACGTCATAGGCGAAGAAGTTTTGCACCATGTTTGCGCTGCTATCAAAGACCCGCACATTAGGGCCACCACCTGCCCCAGCGCCTACCAGTACTTTGTCAAATGCCCCGCCGCCGATGTTTCCTGACCCTACATAAACACCACCTAAGAAAGTAGGATCATAAGCGAAGAAATCTTGTATTACAGAAAGGTTAGCACCGGAAACTACTTTGATTCTGGGCCCGCCCCCTGCCCCTGCGCCGATGATGATATCGTAATTGGAATCGCTATCGATCAAACCTGCTGCGAGATTGACACCCCCAGTGAAGGTAGATTCAAAAGCAAAGAAATCTAAAAGAATGGAACCATTAAGGCCACTGAAAACAGTGACTCGGGGGCCGCCTCCTGGGCCAGCTCCAACCAGCATATCATCGTAGCCATCGAAGTTGATATCTGCAGAAGCGAGTGTAACACCCCCAGTGAAGGAGGATTCGAAAGCAAAGAAGTTGTAGAGGACGGTGGTGTAATCTGCACCGGAGAATACTTTGATATTAGGGCCGCCACCTGGGCCGGGGCCGGTGATGATATCGACAAAGCCATCGCGGTTGACATCGCCCATTGCAATAGTAAAGCCGCCTGTGAATGCAGAGCTATAGGCTTGAATATCTGCAACGAATTCGGTCGGATTGGTTACGGTGGAATCATAAACATGTACATTGGGGGAAGAGAAAGAACCATTGCCTGCACCAGGGCTTGCAGCAAAATTCGTGGTTGTAACGCGATTGCTAACAGGGGTACCAACGATGAGATCGATGGCTCTGGCAAAGGCAGAAACCCTAGCATAAGATCCGATAGAACCAAACTTACTATCATCCGTTGAGCCACTTACAATTCCAGCAATGGTCAAACCGGAAGAAGTGTTGATGAAGGCAGGACCACCAGAATCGCCAGCGCCCACTGCGGTTTCAACCAAAGTTGCACCGCTAAAAATCCCCAGAGTTGAAGGAATATTGTAGTCATTGGTGAAGGTGTTTTCTGCAGAGGTTCCATCATCAAAGTCGTAGGCCAGATTGCGGAAATAGGCTGCCCCTTCGGTTAAATTGTCAGTGGCTTCAAAAGTATTGGTGCCCACTCTTTTAGTTCCGGAAGAGCCATCGATCTCGCCGGTTGCGCCATCTCCCGTTTGGCCATACCCCACCATGGTAAAGTTTTGCCCGATTTCATCATGCAGACGGTAGATATCATATCCTTGAATGCCAGATGGAACGACACCGTTGATTCGTATAAGTGCCACATCGTTGGGAACAATCGTGTTATCATCGTTTGGATCATACCCGTTAACAATGAAAACATCATCAGTGGTATAGATGATACTTTGGGTTCCACCAGCGGTTACGAAATCGATTGTTCCAGAAAGCTTGGTGCCACTATTATTGGTGACGACATGCGCAGCGGTAAGAATGAAGGTTCTATCGACTAAAAGGCTGCCCGTGCCAATGAAAGCTTGAGCGCCATCAATTGCGTTGATAAGAACCACCCCATCATACTGGGGTGCCAGGGTAACCGGGGCATCAGCAAAAGCGCCAACGACTGGCGTTTCTCTGCTTTCAAGTATTTCAAGAATCGGGAGGATTCGCTTTGATTGGTTTCTTTTCGGTGTAATTGTCTTTCTCATGATATCCTCCTGAAAAGATGATCAGAATAATTAAAATGATTGTATCATTAATTCAGGCGACGTGCAGGTTTTAGGAAAGATTTATTGCTTTAGGCAACTTAGAAGCCTCTGCCGCCCACGAAAATTCCACCCGAGAATGCCTGATTAAATGCAAGGAAATCCAACTGCGTTAGCTGCCCTTGCGAATTGTAGGAACGCAAATTTGGCGTGGCCCCAATGCCTGGTCCGGTAATAATATCCGCACTGGATGCGGTTGATGATGTCAAACCAGTGGCCACCCTTACGCCGCCGGTGAAGTTGGAAGCATAAGCAAGAAAATTCTGAAGCATTGCGCCATTTTGGTCAAATAAACGCACAAATGGGGCACCCCCAGAGCCCGCCCCGACCACAATTCGATCCATTGTTCCACCGCCAAAATTACCGGCACTTACATAAACACCACCGGTAAAGGATGTTTCAAACGCAAAAAAGTCATTGATCACATTCAGGTTGGATCCATCAAAAGTTTTTACCCTTGGTCCTCCGCCTGCACCAGCACCCACAACGATGTCATAGATGCCATCCGAATTGATCAGACCTGTGGCTATATGGGTTCCACCCGTGAAATCGGATTCAAAGGCGAAAAAGTCCTGTAGCACATTAAGGTTTTGCCCGCTAAATGCTATAACTCTTGGGCCACCACCAACTCCAGCCCCAACAATAATATCGTCGTAATAATCACCATTGATATCTGCAGAGGCAACGGTAACTCCGCCGGAGAAGTTAGTTTCGAAGGCAAAGAAATTGTAAAGCAAGGTTGAAAAATCAGTGCCTGAATAGACCTTGATATGAGGACCACCACCCTCACCCGCACCCACAATCAGGTCAATATAGCCATCATGGTTGATGTCACCCATTGCGGTAACCACACCACCGGTAAATTGGGAACTGTAAGCGTTAATGGAAGCTATGGGAGTGGAAGGACTTGTACTTGCAGAATTGTAAACTTTGAAATTTGGTGTGGAATAAGAATTAGGTGAAGAACCCGGACCGACGGCAAAAACAGTGGATGAATTGATTCTGGAATTTGGGCCACCTATACCCCCTGAACCTGTTCCATTAATTCCATTACCTATAGTTTGCGTCACCGAAGCTAAACCAGGCGAACTATATGTCAATGTGTATTGGGTACCTGCCAACCCGTTGACACCAACATTTGTAAAGGTTGCTTTTCCAGCAATCGCACTTACGACTGTATTTCCATTCAAAGTCGCACCCGAACTTGCGGTAAGTGTTACCAACGCATTACTGGTTGTGATTGTATTTCCCCCTGAATCTTTTATTAGCACAACTGGTTGGGTAGGAAAAGATTCTCCATTTGTGGAGCCAGGAAACCAATAGTCAGTAAAGGTAATCACACTTCCTGGTTGAGCACTGAACCCAGAACGAGTCAAACCGCCTGCAGCATTTACGGAAAGTGTCAATTGAGTTGGAGCACCCACCGTTGGGATTATTACTTGCGTGGCTGGGGCCAATGAGCCAGAACTAAATGTAAGGGTATATGGGGTGCCTGCTAATCCACTGATTCCAACATTTGCAAAAGTGGCAACCCCTGCAACGGCATTCACCGTTGCGGTGCCGACAATAGTCGCACCTGCACTTACCGTCATTGTTACCGGGGCTGTGTAACCTGGAATCGAATTACCAAAAGCATCCAACACCGAAAGAACAGGCTGAATGGTAAAAGCTGCTCCACTCGAAGCACCAGAAGCAATTGTGATAAAGCTAATATTTGAGGCAGTTGGTTCTGAATTCAACAAAATCCGGACATCATTGGATGTTAAATCCGCTATCAAAATATCCGCCATGAATGCATTTGGGCCGTTGACATTAGCAAGCTTTACAAATGCTGGCCCAAACTGAGATTTGTAATTAATCTGGGACGCAAAAGTTCCGTTTCCATTTCCCAGAAAAATACTAATGTTATCAGAACCACTATTTGCAACCACAAAATCTAGGAACGCATCCCCATTTAAATCTCCAATAGCAACCGAGGTGGGGCTTATGCCTACCGAAAGAGTGCTCTGGGCTTTAAATGTCCCATTTCCATTCCCTAATAGTAGGCTGACATTATTGGAATCACGATTGGTCACAACCACATCCAAAAATGAATCACGGTTTACATCACCAAGGGCCAGTGAGCTTGGGTTGGTTCCAACATCATAAATCGCCTGGCGCTCGAATATACATCCTGGATCTTCATTTCTAACAAGCACACTAATATTGTTGGATCCGCTATTTGCCACCACCACATCGGCAGTTCCATCATTGTTGATATCGCCCACCGCCAACGCAACTGGTGCTGTGCCAACCGCAAAGGTTCTTTCGTTACCAAATGTTCCATTTTTGTTACTGATGATCAGGCTAATATTGTTGGAACCACTGTTGGCAATCACTAAATCTGTACTGCCATCTCCATTGGAATCATATGGCGCAATGGCTTTGATACCATTCCCTGCGGCCGAAAGAATTGGAGCACTAAATGAGACCGTGCTAGCCCCATTTAACCCAGTATTCAATAATGCGCAAATATTGTTTGCGCTAAAGCTGGATGTGACAATGTCCAGTTTACAATCATCATTCAGGTCAGTAACAAGCAACGAACTAGGGTTAGCGGAAACAGGAAAAGTTAAAGGGCTTTGATAGGTGCCATCGCCATTCCCCAAAAACACACTAACATTGCTTGAACTAAAATTGGCAACCACCACATCCAACCGACCATCATCGTTCACATCACCAGTATCTATCCAATCGGGGTTTAAACCCGTGGGAATGGTGGCTGGGTTTGCGGGTACAAAAAGTACTCCTGCAACTGGTACTGTTCTATTTTCCAATGGCTCTAGCATTAGTTTGAAAAATTTGGATTTTATTAACCTTTTAACCATTGTTAACCCCTAAAATAAATCCCAATCCATTTTTAAAACCAGCCTAAAAATTGGGATAATTGACACAATCGTTACAAACAGATCGACATTTCAAAGACATGGGGAACAGATTTTTTGAGAAAAATTTCACTAACTCAAGTTTAAAGACAGTAATTTGAGTAAAGCTTTTAATGCAACTATTTTGTGCAAATTACCAAATCTTTGGGATTTGGCGGTTTAGGCAGGTATAAAAGAATTGATTTTATATTTTGAAGAATATTTTTTTCTTATACAACCAGTAAGCAAGCGACCAATGGCAACAGACCACCAAAAGTGCTAAAAGCACCGGGCCCCAATTGCCCAAGCCTGTTAAAGCGTGGCTGGTGAAAGGCATGAGCAGGTTGCGAAATTGCCCGGTGAGAATTCCCGCAGACATATACAGGAAGATCGAGTTCATCCCTGCAATCATGAAGGGGTTGGCCCAGGCTTTTTTACCAAGGCCCTCCGTCAATGAGTGAAAGAATGCAAAAATCAGGCAGGTCCACCCTGCTGCAAACAACCCAAAAGAGGCGGTCCAGATTTTCTTCACCATGGGAATTGGAAAACTTAAACCCCATCCCAATGCCAGCCCTGCTAAGCCTGCTAGTACCAAGGTTTTAATTTGTACTTTTACTTCCCACTGCTCACGAAACATTCTTCCGATCATGCAGCCAAAAATAATCGTTGCAGATGCTGAAAGTGCATTAAGGGTTGCATAACCCCCGGTACTATTTGGAAATACTGTTGGGTAACCAAGCGAGGTGAAGAAATGGCTTAAATGTGAATCAAGAATGTAACCAATGTTTTTGTCCCGCTCCCAAGGGTCGTAGCCCTCGCCTTTGTAATATCCAAAAAGTAAATGCAATGCGGTATGAAGCAGTAAGCAACCCACTGCCACTGATAATTGTTTTTTCCAACTTAGTGTGAGTGTGAAAAAAGCAATGATGTAACCCATTGCGATTTGTTGAAGCACCCTGATGAATTGCACAATAGGTTCCGGCTTGCTCATGGAATCAAGAAGCACGCCCAGAAGGATTAGTAGGAACGCTCTTTTAAAAGCGTGTTGCAATTGAACCGCCCATGTTTCGCACCGATCCATTCGCAAACCAAAAGCCACAGGCATCGATACGCCTACCAAAAACATGAATGAAGGTTGGATCAAATCCCAGAAGGTACATCCGACCCATTCGCGATGGGTGAATTGATCTGCAAGCCATCCCCAGTTGGGATCTTTGAGAAGTTTGCCCAAGCCCATGCCGCCCGAAATCATTGCAAGCATAGTGAAGCCACGATAGGCATCGATAGAAAAAACGCGGGAAGTTGCAACAGGGTTCATGGTTTTTTACCTCAGGGTGAGGAAATTATTCTGCCATGCTTTGATTGGATTTACCAAGGAAATATAAGCTAAGCGGCATTGCGCTCAAAATTGGTATCTTCATCTGCGGTTTGATAAGCTTTATGTCTAGGGTGATACTTTTCGCTAGGGATTGGGATATCCTCAACTTTTTCTTCCAGACTTTTGATGGCTTTGGTTTGATCTTTTGAGTAATCGAGATAAAGGCTGACAAGTCTTGCAAGTAAAACCGTAACAAGAAACTGACCAAACACAGCTTCTAGCCAAACTATGGTTCGTGCAATGGGAGCAAGAGGAGTCACATCGCCAAAGCCTACGGTGGTTAGGGTGATAAAACTGAAGTAAAGAAGAACAGAGCTACGGACATGATGATTATAGGTGCCATCTTCATCATCAAGAAATTTCATATTTGCAACTGCAAAGGATCCGGGGGAGAATTCTTCCACCATGCCGTAGACATAAGCCCAGATCGTGCCCACGATAAGATAAAGGCAGCAACCGCCAATGATTTTGTCGAAGCCGATGGCTTTGTCGAGCCATAGTTCGC
>DBCB01000204.1 GCA_002303765.1 Planctomycetaceae bacterium UBA969 | reverse complement strand
CGCGATCTAATTCCAAAATCCATTGCGCAACATTATCTAAAAAGTAACGGTCGTGGGTTACCGATACTACCGTTCCAGGGTAATTTTTGAGGGTTTTCTCAAGCCAAGCAACGGCTTCGGCATCAAGATGATTAGTTGGCTCATCAAGCAGAAGAATATCTGGGCTTTCAAGCAATGTTTTACACAGTGCAACTCTTCGCTTTTCGCCACCGCTTAATTGCGAAATCTTAGCATCAGGGGGAGGTAACCTCATGGCGTCCATTGCCATTTCTAGTTTACGGTCAAGATCCCAAGCATCGGCGGCGTTAATGGCATCTTGAACGCGATCAAATTGGGCCTGAACTTTCTCCATTTCTTCTGGAGAAAGATCTTCGCCAAATTTCATACCAAGTTCTTCGCTTCGGATTAATAATTTTCGTATAGGCTCCACCGCTTCTTCCAAGTTTCCAAGAACATCTTTGGACTCATTTAGGCGGGGTTCTTGGGGGACATGCCCAATCGTAATATTAGGGGCGGCTCTAACAGAGCCAATGAAATCTTTGTCTTGAAGTGCCATAATTCGAAGGAGGGAGCTTTTCCCTGCACCATTTGAACCAATGACCCCAATTTTGGCCCCAGGGTAAAAAGAAAGCCAGATGTTTTTTAAAACCTCTTTCTTACCGTAAGCCTTTATAAGATTTTCAATTGTAAAGATGTAATCTGACATTTAAGCGCCCTTGATTTGATTAAACAACTAATTCTAATAGCTTATGATACTTACTTTAATTTATTAAAGTAAATACACACAAGCTATGCCACAAATTAAAACAACTTAACTACAGGCTATTTTTTATTTTTCGATTTTTCGGGTACCTTGTTATCCCAAAAACGAACGCCCCCTAAAAATGCAAAACTATTGTCACCCTTTTTGACTCCCTCGGGCAAAGAATCCAGCTTTTTGATATTCCCGCCACCTAGCACCACATAATCAGCTACCATCGCATCTTTAAGCAATTTAATAACTTCGAATACGTTATCTTGCCAATGTTTACGACTGGAGCGATTTAATGCTTTTACACCAACATAATACTCAAAACTTTTGTTTTTCTTGAACGGCAGGTGCCCAGCTTCAAGCGCAGCAACCACACCATCAACAATCAAAGTTGTTCCCAATCCGGTGCCGAGACCAAGAAACAACATTCTTCCACCTTCATAACAACCTAATGCCTGCATCGCAGCATCATTAATAATTCGAACTGGTTTCCCAAAAGCCTTTTCAAAGTCAATATTCACCCAACCTGGCCCAAGGTTTACAGGTTCATTTCTTATTTTCCCATTAACAACCGGTCCAGGAAAACCAATCGTTACACAATCATAAGCCCAATCTCTCGAGTTTTCCAAAACACCTGCAACCATTTGCTTACCAGTAATTTCTGTACCAGAGGGGAATTTTCGCACTTCATCTTTATTAGAAACCTTAATTTTTATATTGGTACCACCAACGTCAACAACTAAAACTTTCATATTAATCTGCCTTTCAATAAATCATAATTTACGAATAAAATTAGCGTAACAATTGGACAGTTAAAATACACCTTTATTTTAGTAATAATTTGATTAATTAATAAGCCCTGATTGATTATCAAACCAATACTTGTTAATGATAATGAATGAGTAAATTTTTCAGCGCACAAGGAAGTACTAAATGGCTCTTGATATCAAAATAAGTCCCGAAGAAATCACCGCACTTGCTCCTTGGAAAACCTTATTCCCAAACATCGATTCAGCATTAGCGGAAGTTGCAAGACTTGAAGCATTACTTACCCTGCCTAAGGGCACTATTCACGTCATAAGCGATATCCATGGCGAATACACAAAACTTAGGCACGTCATTAATAATGCCTCAGGAAAACTTCGCCCATTAGTTGAGGGTTTATTCGGCAATATTATGCCGCCCATGGAATTAAGAGAATTCCTTACCCTCATCTTCTACCCCAGAGAAATGCTTGACGCAATTAAACCAAGATTAGAAAACCCTGCGACTGAAAGAGAATTCTGCCACAAAAACCTTAAGCACCTGTTTTCAATTTTGCGCGTTCTTTCGAAACGATACGGGCTTGAGAAAATCTACAAAATAT
Source organism: Planctomycetaceae bacterium UBA969 (assembly GCA_002303765.1). Classification (GTDB taxonomy): domain Bacteria; phylum Planctomycetota; class Planctomycetia; order Gemmatales; family Gemmataceae; genus UBA969. The sequence goes on along the minus strand of DBCB01000204.1, from coordinate 1,217 downwards.
CTCCAATAGATTATCGCGACTTATTTATCGAACTACTCCATGAACCTTCTGCAGACCGTGGCAATGAGTACTACTCCGCCCTTATCGATACTATTCTTGAAAATGGCAAAGGGCCAGAGTTGGTGCACCTCACTGTTAGAGCAGTGCGCAACCTTGCTATCGACGAGTTGATTATTGCAGGCGATTGTTGGGATAGAGGCCAGCGAGGCGACAAGGTGGTTGATTACATGATGGTTCAACCCAATGTTGCTTTTACTTGGGGGAATCATGATGCAGCTTGGCTAGGCGCATGTATTGGCAACGAAGCACTAATCGCCCATGTTGTCCGCATTTCTCTCCGATACAGAAATATTCTTCAGCTTGAAGAGGGTTATGGCGTACCCCTGCAACCAATTGAATATCTAGTTCGCCAGGTTTATAAAGACGATCCCGCTTTATGCTTTAAACCAAAAGCTGAAGGGTTGCGGGAACCTGTAATGCTTGCGAGGATGCAAAAAGCAATTGCAATCATCCAGTTTAAACTTGAAGGCCAAATGCTCGCTAGAAGGCCTGAATGGAATCTTACACATCGTAGATTGCTTCACACAATTAACACCAACGACAAAACTATCATGATTGATGGTAAAGTATGCCATCTTAAAGATGCTTCATTTCCCACGATCAATCCAAATGATCCTTACACGCTTACCGAAGATGAGCAAATCTGCCTTGAAAAACTTAAAACATCTTTCCTTTCAAGCGATAAGCTTTTCAATCACATGCGCTACCTCCGCGATAGAGGTTCAATGTACCTAGTGCGCGACAATCACTTGATCATCCACGGATGTGTACCTGTTGATGCCAACGGGGAATTTCAATCCCTGATCATTGATGGAGTACCAAGAAAAGGCAAAGAACTATATGACACTCTTAATGATCTTTTTTCCCGGGCAATCGAAAGCCCTACAGATTATGATCGCGATATGATGTGGTACTTATGGTGCGGGCCCCGCTCGCCTCTTTTCGGCAAAGAACGAATTGCAACATTCGAAATTGATCTTGTTGAAGAGCACGAAACCCATGCCGAAGAGAAAAACGCCTTTTTTGCCCTTATGCACGAAGCTGATTTTTGTGACAAAATCATGGTTGAATTTGGGGTCGACCCCGTTCCAGGTCTTATAGTTAACGGGCACATCCCCGTTAAAATTGACAAGGGAGAATCCCCAATCAAGAAAAGC
>DBCB01000259.1 GCA_002303765.1 Planctomycetaceae bacterium UBA969 | reverse complement strand
GCGGTGATTCTAATTATGTTAAAGTACCTATCCGTTGGACTTTGGGGGAGGATCTTGCCAAACCTTTGCATGTTGTTTGGGATGCAATGGAGGTTCATGCAAGCGAAATTGAGAAGGTTCTTGCACAGCAAACTAAAGCCAGTTGTGCTATAACAAAATCCGCGTCAGGCCATCAACTTACCTTGAGTATTCCCCTAGCGGGGTCGGCAGGTAAAATTTTAGTATTTATTTTTAAAGATAAGGTGCAATATTTCTTCGAGAAGAACGAACAACTGTTTGCAGTCGATATTCAGGAAGATAAAGTAGACCGTGGCGTTTACTTGGTTCTTGCTGAATTGGCCAAATAGTTTTTTTACGAAAGGATTTGTCATGGACTTTAGACCTTTGAACGATGATGAAAGAAAAAACCTTTACGAGGCTCTTCGTAATAATGCCGAATCTGGCAAACCGATTCATGTGAATCCTAAAGATACTTCTTTTGTTTCAGGCACGGTTGAATCCGCTGAACAAGATGTAATCAATGCCATTCGTTCCGTTCCATGTCATTATAAGCTGTAAAAGTATGTAGATGAACGACTACATTCCGATTCTATTACGAAACGAATCTGCAAAGCGTAGGCTTGTTTCTGTTGAGTTTCCTGTCATCGAGCAGTATAACCGCGATAGGGAACTTGAGTACCGCATCACGATCGAACCTACTGCTGAAGGATTGGCGCTAAACTATAAGCTTAAGCCTGCGCATAATGTGTTTGAGGTAAAAACAAGCCTTATGGCAGGCTATCCGTTTATTCCCCCAGAAACCAGAGTGATAACAGCGTTGGATTACCCATGTCCACATCTGTTGCCTGGCCAACAGCTTTGCTTGTGGAAACAAGGCAGCACTCGTAGAACCAGTCGCTGGGATCCTGCTTCCTTTACGGTTATTTTTGCAGTAATGGCTGCTTGGCGTTGGTTGGCCTGTTATGAAATTTGGAAACAATCGGGCGAATGGCCCTTGCCGGAGGCGCGATAAATGGCTCATCTGGTTCAGGTCGGTTTGGGGAGTGGTGGTATGTCTGTAATCGACATGCTGGTGCGAGATATGCGAATTTCCAAGGTGACTCTTATTGAACCGGATCTTCTTAAGCCACACAATTTGCCTAGGCATCTTTTAAGTTCAGATAATGTTGGCAAGTCTAAATTGCTGTCAGCAGTTAAGTGGTTGAAAGATCGCAATACTAATCTTGAGATAATTTCAGTTGAGGCTTTTCTGCAAGATCCGGATAAACAAGAACAAATACATAATGCTATTAAGGGAGCAGATTTTGGCGTGTGCGCTGTTGATAATGAGGAGGCAAAGTATCATTGGTGCTCCTTAATGAGGCAACATAGCATTCCATGGACTTTGGGCGAAGTGCTCAGCGGCGGCATTGGTGGTTTTGTTCATACATTTGTTCCCGGTGGACCTTGCTATGCCTGTGCTTGTACTTATTTAAAACGGGAAGGCCCCAAGGATTCAAAAGATTTTAAGCCTGACTACAGTAATCCGTCCGGCCAAGTGGAAGAGGCTAGAATCCCCGCATCATTTGCTTCAATTCAATCTATTGCTGCGCTTCATGCACTTGCAACATTGGATTTGTTAGATGCAAAAATAGTACATTCTTCCTTTTTGCTTCCTTTGCAGAAAGTAGAAGGGATTTTTTCAGAAAGCCTAAAAAAGATTGTTGTTAACGTTTCGAAAAATGAAAACTGCCTGTTCTGCTGTCCGTCGAATAAAGTAGTTGCTGATGTCGATGATTTGCTTCAGAAAAAGTTGAAAGAACTTTCAGGCGGGTTGGGTTTATGACCGAAAACAAAGCATTGCAACTGGGGTATGAATCAAATGGATTAAAGGTTTTAAGCCCTATAATTCCTTGGTTTGCAGAAAAGATTTTCCTGGAAGTTGCAATTCGTTTTCCTGATAAATTTCTCTGCTCAGCTTCAGACTTTAGTTTGCATCTGGGAAAAGCTTTTTCAATTCCAGGAAAGCATTTGCACATCAACGATGCCGAAGGTCATAAAGCCGGAAAAGTTGAATTCCAATTAGATAACTTATCGAAGGATAGCAAAGCAAAGATCTATTTTAAAAAGAAATTGATCTCGGAAATTGAGATTCCTTTTTTGAGCAAAGAGGCTTTTTTAGCAAGTGTTGAGGTCCACTCCCCTGCCCTTCACTGTAATTTTGATTCTCAGATTGTTTCCTGCCAATCATTTTTCATGGCTGGTTGTAAAGGCGTTTCCGTTTCAGCAATGCTTTCATCGAAGTACGGGGTTGGATTTTTATCAAACTTAGATGCTTCATTATCATTAGATGTCGGGTCGGGAATTCCTGCTACGATGGTCGCTCGAATTTCAAATACCGAAGGATCCAAAGCTTTTATTCCTATCGTTTTTCCTCTTGGATCTTTGCCAAAAAAAATAGGGAACATGAAGATTTCTTTTTTGTTGGAAGGTATAAAAGTTGGTTCGATGATTTGCCAGGGAATTACTGCGAATTCGTTTTCTAAAATGATAGTGGTAAGTA
>DBCB01000201.1:2175-5847 GCA_002303765.1 Planctomycetaceae bacterium UBA969 | reverse complement strand
TTTTTCCTCAAGGGGCGGGAATTGCGATCAAAAATTTCATCCTGGTATTTGACAAGACTACCTGATTTACCAACCATGCTTGCAGATCTTGCAGACCTTGAAGAACTTTGCCGCCATGAAGATTTAATTAATCAGTTAGTTTCAGGTTATCGTGATTTGTGGATTACATCCAAAGATGGATCTTTAGATTGGCAAAAAAATATCGAAGAGTTGAAACATCAGGAAAAAATTGAAAAGGTATGTAAATCAGAGTCATTAAAAAACAAATTGGGTATCAATGGTTCGCTCGATCGAAACGCCTTGGGTCGCTTGGGTGAAAACCTTGCTTTGACCATGGATCCGTTTGTAAAAGAGTGGCCAGATCTTGCGTGTGTATTTTTCCCTAATGAAGTTGCAAAAAGCTTGGAAATTTCTCCTGCTCAATTATTAGAAAAACTTCAAGTTGCCGAGGTTAAATTAAGGATTGAACTGCTTGCATGGGAAGAAGTGATTCCCCAGTTAGAGCCTAAATTAGATATTAGCACCGGTGAATTAAAAGACAAATTCACAAAACTTCAGGTTTTCGCAATATTACGGGAAAGTTTAGCCAAATTGGTTGACGAGTATAAGCCGGAATCAACTGATTGGAACTGGCTTCAGCAAGACTGGAAATATCTTTCCGTTGCAGGTAAATCCTTTGAAGATTTTATCAAACAACAACCGGAACCTTTAAACGAAAAAATCGTCAATGTTTTGCATGACAAGACAACTCGCGAACTCTTTGAAAAGACACTTATCGAAGCTGAAAAATTAGACTCCAAGGGAATGCAGGCATCACTGGCTTACCTAGCTAAAAGTGTGTTTCCTTTTGACAAACCATCCTGCTTTGGAACGGTTATTGATAGCCTGGATATTGCGGGCCTTGGGCAATTGTTTTCTAAACTGGGTGATCGGATTGATCAATTAACGGAATTGGTTCAATTCAAGAAGATCTACCTTGAAGCTAAAACATTAAATCTGAAAACAATTGTCGATGAAGTTTTAATGCGTGAATACCCTGCGGGATTAGCTTCAACTATTTTTCGCAAACGGTTTTACAGCCTTCTTGTTGATGAATTACGAGATCAAGTTCCGGATTTGAGTGATTTTTCTGCCGAGGATCATGAATCGAAAATTAATCATTTCAACAAACTTGATCAAGGCAGTATTAATCAAGCTTCCTCTAAAATTCGAATGCAGTTGTTAAATTCTCCTCAAAGGCCTTCAATATCAACACTTGCTCCTGCAACTTCTGAATTGGGAGTGCTATTGCGTGAAACCCAAAAAAAACGCAAGCATCTTCCCCTGCGAAAATTATTTACCCAGATTCCAACTATCTTGCCAAGATTAAAGCCTTGCTTGATGATGAGTCCATTGGCTGTAAGCACCTTCTTGGGTTCTGCCGATTGGGAATTTGATGTTGTTATATTTGATGAAGCTTCTCAAGTTAGGCCACATGATGCTATTTGTGCTGTTTGCAGAGGCAAGCAATTAGTGGTCGCTGGCGATCCAAAACAATTACCACCCACCAACTTTTTTGAAAAAGTTGCATTTGATGATGGGGCAGAGGGCGACGGCGATGAGGGAACAGAATGTTTTGAAAGCCTGCTAGATGTATGCCTTACCTTGGGGATGCGACGCCAGCGATTAAAATGGCATTACCGAAGTCGCAAAGAGGGGCTTATTGCATTCTCTAATTATCACTTCTACGAAAACTCGTTGATTACTTTTCCAAGTGCTCATGAAAACTTTAACAACCCTTTGGACTTCACTTTTCTTCCAGATGGAACCTATGAAAACAATGTCAATGTTTTAGAAGCTAGGAAGATTGCTGAAATGGTTATGGAGCATTTTCAAAAATCGCCTGAGCAATCCTTGGGAGTGATAGCTTTTTCAGTTTCGCAGCAAAATCGAATATTGGATGAGTTAGAAATACAAAGGCGAACGCAGCCACACCTCGAAGAGTTTTTCTCGCCTGAAAAGCCTGAACGATTTTTTGTAAAGAATCTTGAGAATGTTCAGGGGGATGAAAGGGATGTTATTTTTCTAGGGGTAGGTTATGGGCCCAATAGTGCAAGGAAAGTTTTCATGCGCTTTGGGCCACTTAACCTCAAGGGCGGTGAAAGGCGTTTGAATGTTGCTGTTACCAGAGCGCGTGCGGGAATGAAAGTTATCAGCTCCATGATGCCAGACCAGATTAACCTTTCGAATACCAATTCTTTGGGTGCGAAATTATTACGATCCTTCCTAGATTATGCCGCCAGAGGAACCGTTGCTTTAAGTCAAGCGATCACATCAACAGGGCCTGGCTCTGCCGACTCGCCCTTTGAAGAAGCGGTATGCGATGCGTTAACTCAACGTGGATTAAAGCTGCAAAAGCAGGTGGGATGTGGCGGATTTCGAATCGATCTTGCAGTATTGGACGACAAAATTGAAGGCAAATACCTTCTAGGGATTGAATGTGATGGCGCAACTTATCATTCTTCTGCAACTGCCCGTGATAGAGACCGTTTGCGCCAGCAGGTTTTGGAAGGTTTGGGCTGGAGCATTTGTAGGATCTGGTCAACGGATTGGGTGCAGAATAGGGAAAGGCAGATTCAGCGGGTGCTCGATGCTTTAGCAAGAGTTAAAAATGGATCTTATTCCAAAATGCCCACTTCGGTGCCAATCAAGGAAACCAACCCACAATTATTGCAAGAAGAGGTAGAAGAAGAGATAGAGCCTGGGTTTGATTTTAAAAGTATTGATGATGTACCGCAAAGTGTCATTCTTGAACTGATCCAAAAAACACTTGTAGAGTGTGGCGCAACGGAGCGGATGGATCTGATGAAAACCATAAGCCAGAAACTTGGTTTCAAGCGTTTGGGTACCAATATTGAAAAGAAGATAAACAAGACATTATCACGCCTATTGTTGAAAGGCCGATTGCAAGAAGATGCTAATGAAAAGCTTTCTTGGCGATCTCAGGAAAGTTGGATCCAGCCTGAAATTCAAGAATAAAAACTCCTTAATAATTATTTTTTGGTCTTATAGTCAATTTGAAACCATAGTAGTTCTTGTAGTTCAGCGAATAATAATAACTACAGATGGCAGAACGGTTTAGCGATACTACAAAATCGAATCATTCAATTTTTTTTTGTTCTTTTTCGGCTTTTTGCTTGAGCCATTCGATTACTGGTAGCAGTTCTTCCCATGTTTGAATAGATTCACCCGATGTCACTTGGCGAGCGGCATCAATACGGTCGGAAGGAAAGGCCTTTTTAGGGTGAGTTGCTAGCGTAAACATGTAGTCAAGGGATGTTAGAGGTAAATAAGCTTGCACTTCACGCCGTTGACCGATCCTATGAACTCTTTGAATCCTTTGAGCGTCAGTAGCCGGATTCCATCCTGGTTCAAAGTTGACAATTATTCGGGCACATTGAAGGTTCACACCGATACCCCCTGCATCGGTACTCACAAAAACCATTACATCGTCATCACCTGTAAAACGGCGTACCGCTTTTTCTCGTTCCTCAATAGTATTTTGGCCATTTAATGATGCATAAGATATCCCCATTTTATTGCACAATCGCATTATTATTTTTTGCATTCGTGTCCAGCGAGTAAAAATCACAACTTTTTCATTATTTACACAGCATTGTTCTGATAAAAACT
>DBCB01000201.1:0-2138 GCA_002303765.1 Planctomycetaceae bacterium UBA969 | reverse complement strand
AAACTTCTCGAGCCATTCGATTTTGCTCGAAGAATCCGTTGTAGAATCAATTAATGTGCTGCTGTCAGAGAGTTCTACAATGCGATTAATGAGCCAACGATTACGTGTAAAATCGTTCAAATCGTATCGTAGCTTAATCCGCTGTTTTAGTTCTTCCATTTCGATAATAAGTGGCTGAGCCATTTCTTTTTGAAGGCCTGTCAGAGGGAGGTTCACTTCCTGAAATTGGATACCAGGGATTTTTACTTCAGTTTCTATCTTGAGTCGCCTCAAAATTCGCCCGGCATGCCGCACATAGAAAAATTCTGGGTGTAATGTGTGCTGCGGCTTACCGAATCTGTCGCACACGATATGTGACGCATAGAACGCCAACTGGGATTCCAAATAAGATGGGCGTATAATACGCATGATTCCTAATAAATCGCTTAAGCCACTTTCTATCGCAGTTCCGGACAGGCCAAAGAGAAACTTGGCTTCAACTTCACGCAACACACGATTTGAGATGGATTTAATACTTCGTGCCTTTTGGATTTCATCTATAACGATGAGATCATGATGCCCTACATTTGGAAAGTCGCGTCTAAAGGACTCGAGGGTTGTGGCTTTGAAAAATGAATCGTTGGAATACAATTTTTTGCGAACATATTCTGATCCATCTACAATTGTGCATTCCATTCCAGAAAACCGAAGGACTTCGGATCGCCAGTGATGGAGCACGCTCTTTGGAGCAAGAATCAGACATGATGTAATTCCAGCAAATTCTTGTAAAACACAAGCTGCCGCAATTGCTTGAACTGTTTTCCCAAGCCCCATTTCGTCAAATAATAGTGCCCTCTGCGCCCTAGCAAGAAACAAACTGCCTTCGATTTGAAATTGGTGCAGGTATGGAATGCGATTAGCCAGATAAGACCTGCCTTGAAGAAAAATACGTTCTGCCAGACCATTATCTGTATTAATAGGCATGCCGGGAATTAGTGCTTGTTTTGCGGATGATAATGACGAAAACGGAATACCGATATTCTCGAATTCAACCCGCAGGGATTCTAGGCATTCTCTGGTCGTAATCGCTCCATGAAGTTGAACTATAGATTGAACTTGATGTTCGATTTCTCCCAACCATCCAATGCGAATCCTAGTTGGAAGTGTTGATTTATCAAACCAAGCATAGGCTAGTACTTTGCTTTCAGCAATAAAACTTGCGGTAGAGGGCTTTCCAGTTTTAAGTCGCACATGTTCCACATGAATGCATGTGCCTGCACCAGCTTGGAACACATCGCATTCGCATTCGTCTATAAAGTCCTCAGATATCTCAACGGTGTATATCGTACCCTTCGTAGGATTGCGAACGCTATATGTTTCATTTCCCATTTCAGTAATTTCATAATTATATCTTTTCGCTGCACGGAGAGGGATGAGCATGTTTTCATAGAGAAGTGGGTCATTCCCAATAAAGGCGTCATTCATTTCGTCAAGTATATATCGTCGTGTAGTTCCAGTGCGATTAGAAGTCGGGTGAGCTTGCCCACACGGGCACACAGCGGGCAAATCAATGGCGAATCGAGGTATAAGTAGTAGTTTCGAGCACCGGGGGCATTTCCACGTTGAGTAACAATTATCCATCGTGGTGAATTCATCAGTAACAACATGCTGAGCGAGATGAAAACTTATTTCACATATGCACTGGATGTGTTGTTGCAGATCATCGACGTTAACCATATGTTTATGTTTACAACCGGGGCATTCAGCTATACGAAGTGATAGGGGGTCTTGCCACTTTTGGGAAGCTTCGTTTTCTTCGCTACCAAATTCATCTAGCTTCATGCTATTCCTCTTTCAGGTTCACTATTGACTTACTAGGCATACGGCGTGGGATATCGCTTGCCATTAAGATAAATACCAAGCACACGCAGAAGGTATTTCTTCTGAGCAAAATGCTTCAAAACTGAGAGCTAAAGTCCCGAGAAGTACTTCTAAAAAAGTTAATGGTATTTTATCTCTACTAGTTTGTTTGAAGTCCAAAGCTGTGCATTTCTAATTAAGAGAAATTTTTAATAGGACATTTAATCAGGCTCCGTCATGTCCATTGCTTAAAAAAGAATTTCTTTTGGTGAAGGCTTTTAGAAACAGTAAAGCATTGA
>DBCB01000042.1:1233-6059 GCA_002303765.1 Planctomycetaceae bacterium UBA969 | reverse complement strand
AAGGCTCTCTCATTCAAGATCGTAACCCCAGTAATTCCGACCTGAAAACCAATGGCGACAACCTCCGCTTTTTAGAAACTTCCATCGAAGGAAAACACCTTCGCGAAATTGTTTACAAAATGGAAAGTGCAAAGAATGGCGTAAATGAAATCCTGGCAATCGGCGAAGAAGATTATTTGGTGTTAGAACGGGATGGCGATGCGGGTGAATCTGCAGGTTTCAAAAAGATCTTTCGCATTAGCACAAAAAACGCCACCGATGTTTCAAAGATACTCGAACTTCCCGCACCTAAACTCCCCGAAGGCATCGTTCCCGTAACCAAAACCCTTTTTCTTGATTTGCTCGATCCAAAATTTGGACTCAAGGGAAAAGACTTTCCCGCAAAGATTGAAGGCATGGCTTTTGGCCCCGATCTTCCCGATGGCCGAAAATTGCTAATCATCACCACAGATAATGACTTTAAACCCGATGAACCCACTTGGATTTACGCTTTTGCTGTAAAGATTGATTGATTAGCTTTTCATCATCGATCCGCATTGGGCTTTCCAGCGCATCCAATGATCTGCAAGTACCAAGCAAATCATCGCCTCACCCATCGGTACAAACCTAGGCAACAAACAAGGATCATGTCTGCCTTTGGTTAGTATCTCTGTTTCAGCGCCATGCTTGTCTACCGTTGGTTGTTTTTGGGGCAAACTACTAGTTGGCTTGATCGCGACCCTACAAATAATCGGCTGACCACTCGAAATACCACCTAGCATCCCGCCATGATTATTAGTTTTGGTTCCAACTTTGCTTGGAAGTTTTTCATCCGCAATAAAATGATCATTGCACTGACTGCCACGCATGCTAGCCACTTTAAATCCTGCACCATATTCAAAACCCAACACAGCAGGCAGAGACAATAATCCCTTGGCAATATCCGCCTTTAATTTGTCAAATACCGGTTCGCCCAAGCCTGCAGGAACTCCAGTTGCTACCATCTCGCATATTCCGCCAATCGAATCTCTTTCCATACGCACCTGATCAATTAGGGCGTACATTTTTTCTGCAATCACAGGGTCTGGGCAGCGCACCGCATTACTTTCAACTTGTTCTAAAGTAATTGCAGAGGGGTCTGTGGGTTCAAAACGAATATCACCAACCTGGGTTACATAACCTAAAACCCTAATACCTTGGGTCGCAAGTAATTTCCTAGCAATCGACCCAGCAGCCACCCTGCAAATAGTTTCTCGCGCACTCGAACGACCGCCACCTCGATAATCTCTAAACCCATACTTGGCATCAAAAGTGTAATCTGCATGGCCCGGTCTGTATTTATCCTTGATATCACCATAATCATGGCTTCGCTGATCGTTATTGCGGAATAAAATGCCAATGGAAGTACCATCTGTGACACCTTCAAAAACCCCCGAGAGAATTTCTGGTAGATCATCTTCCTTGCGTTGTGTGGTGATTTTTGACTGCCCAGGCTTACGCCTTTGCAAATCCGGAATCAAATCTTCAATTCCGAGCGGTAGTCCGGGTGGACAACCATCAATGATTGCAACATACCCCGGGCCATGGCTTACGCCCGATGTTGTTACTCTGAACAGTTCTCCGAATGAGTTTCCTGGCATGATGGTAGTATAACCGAAAATGAGTACAATGTCCTAGGTTCCAAAGCCAAGTACCTTTTCAAGGCGGGGCAGCAATGAAGAATGTAGTGATTGTTCTTTTTATGCTGGTGAATTGTGCTTACAACCCGGCCCCATTAACTGCCCAGGCGGTTAAAGAAAGCGGCAGGTTTGGTATCGCACTTGATGAGGCCTCATTCCCGCAAAACAGCCCCGAGAACCTGCGTAAATCATTGCTAAAAGCCCTTAATTCGGATAAAATTGAGTACATGTTGGCACACTTAGCGGACCCATCGTTCATCGATAAAAATGTCCGCGAAGTGCATGAAGGCGACTTTTCCAAACAAGTTGCAGAAACCCGTGAAAAACTTAAAAAGGGCCTAAAATCTCCCCTAGCATCCCTTCTAAAAGATGGAAAACTGAACTCCTCAGAAAAATCTGCTTCCCTTAAAGATCCTGCCCTCAAGGATTTCATCATCAGTATGAAACTCGAAAACAACAAATGGTACATGGAAAACAACAAAAAGTAATACGGTTGATCTCACCTCAAAAGGATAATTAAATGGCTGATTCATGGATCGATTTAAGAAGTGACACAGTAACCAAGCCCTCGCCAGAAATGCGCGCTGCTATGCATGCCGCTGAAGTGGGCGATGATGTATTTAAAGAAGATCCAACGGTTATCAAATTAGAGGAACAAACCGCAGCAATGCTTGGTCACGAAGCAGCACTTTTTTGCCCATCGGGCACTATGACCAACCAGATTTGCATTAAAGCCCACACCCAACCAGCAGATGAAATGCTCTGCGAGGAATTTTGCCATGTGTTCAATTGGGAAGGTGGTGGACCAGCAGCCCTAAGTAATATTTCGTGTAAAACTATCAGGGGGAATCACGGCTTAATCGAAGTAGAAATGCTACAAGATGCCATTCGCCCGCCCAATGATCATTACCCCAGAACCAGGCTTCTTGCACTGGAAAACACACATAATCGCTGCGGGGGCAGGGTGCAACCATTCAAGGTAGTTAAAGAATTGCACGATTGGACTCGCAAAAACGGGCTTATCTTTCATCTCGATGGCGCAAGGCTATGGAACGCTATCGTTGCCTCAGGAATCGAAGCCAAGGCCTGGGGCCAGCTTTTCGATTCGGTCTCGGTATGCTACTCCAAAGGCCTAGGAGCCCCGATTGGAAGCGCAATTGTAGGCCCTAAAGAATTTATCGCAAGGTGCAGAAGAATTCGCAAAAGGTTTGGGGGCGGTATGCGCCAGGCAGGCACTATCGCAGCCGGCGCAATTTACGCCTTGAACAATAACATCCATCGCCTGAAGGAAGACCACGAAAAAGCAAAAGTGCTTGGCGAAGCCATCAAAAACACACCTGGGCTAAAAATGGATCAACCCACTGTTGAAACCAACATCATTTGGTTTCATGTGGATCCCCAACTTGCCCCAGTTCCTGAGTTCGTTGCTGCATTAAAAGAAAGAAAAATCCTAATTCATACAAGTGGTTTAAATCTGATGCGAGTGGTAACTCACCTCGATGTATCCATGGAACAAGTTAAAAAAACAGCCGAAATCATAAGCGAAGTCACCAATAAGCTAACCAAAGGCAAAATTTAATCTGTAAACTTGGGAAGGTTTGTTTCAAAATAAAAGCGATGCCGAGGTATAGGCAACCATGTGATCATCCTTTTATCGCATCCGCTACACCCCCAACTTACCACTTATAAATTTACTGTATTTTTTCTCATCCTTCAGCATCTTGGAGACGATAAGTATGTTAGAATTCAGGTGTTGAGCGTTCGAACAGCAGGGCTCTGAAAAGGGCTCTACGAAGGCAGCCTGAAACCCATCTGCAAAATGGCCAAGGTTTCTCTTCTTGTCAGGGCCAGCATTAGGGTTGGCACTTCGGTGCCAAAGATTGTAGTATCTTCTTGGAAACTCCGACCCATCTTTCCGGAGAATTCCTAGAGAAAGGACATGTATCATGTTCAAGCACGGACCATCGACTATCAGTGGGCCAGTTTCACGAAACGGCAAAAAGTGGAAATCACAACCCAAAGCCGTGACCAAGCGCAAAAATGAAGGTGCACCCATTAGGCAGGATCTGGTTAGCAGAGTGCGCCAGGAAATCGCTGCAGGCACCTACGATACCCCCGAAAAATTCGAACTTGCCCTCGATAAAATGCTGGGCGAACTCGATTTAGGTTGAAAAATGCCTCTCTTTGCGGTTAACCCTTTGAGATCTTAAAGGAATCGATTATCATAATCTATCAGAGGAATTGCCCATTTCCTCTGATTTCCTGATCTGAAAGGACCTCTACCGTGAATCTGCAGTCTGTTATCGTATCCCAATCCCCAGAAGATAAATTCAGGGAATACCTAACCACTGGTAATAAATCCCAGCGCTTCACTGGCCAGCAAAGAGATATGGTTCGCTTTATTTTCAGCCACCATGATCACTTTGATGCAGAAGCTCTCATCTCAGATATGCAGGCTGCTAGCCTTAAAATTAGCAGGGCCACCGCTTATCGAACACTGAATAAACTTGTCGATGCTGGCCTTCTTCGCAGGCTAGAACTCGGCCCCCGGACCTTCTACGAACACGATTATGGCTACCCTCAGCACGATCACCTTCAATGCACCAAGTGTGGCAAAGTGATCGAATTTCAAAACCCTTCCATCGAAGAAGCCATCAGGCAAGCTTCGCTTGCCCACGGTTTTCAAAGTGAAGGTCATTCCTTCATTGTGCGAGGGGTTTGCAAAGAATGCAACATCGCCCGCATGCCCAAACGTCAACTCGACCTCATTTAAAAAAAGGAGAGAGCAGCTTTTGGCCACTCTCTCCCTTTGAATCAACTCTTTTTTAACGCTTAGATCTTCGCAGGAACCTCGTAACCTTTGCGATAAGGGCGGGTAAGCATCAAGTTGGCTTCCGCATCATTAATAAAGGTTTCAGTCTTAGGATCCATAACCAGTTTTCTGCCAATCATGACTTTCGTCTTGCTAGCATCCAACTTGTTATCAGCAAGATGGGCCGCCATTCTACCTACAGCTTCAGTAGCCTTTTCATCAAGCCCGGCCACTTTCTCGGAAAGCATTTGCTCTTTACCAAGCCTATAGCTGATATTGCCCAAATGGCAAAGTGCGCTGGAAAGATGGCCTTCAAGAATATCCCCATTCAGCATCTCGGGCTTGCGGGCCCTTAC
>DBCB01000042.1:0-1190 GCA_002303765.1 Planctomycetaceae bacterium UBA969 | reverse complement strand
GATTATCGCCACCACCACTAAACCGAGCTACTTCTTTATTATCTTTATCAAACACAATACCAGTGGCATAACTTGGACAGACAATGTAACCATTGGTACCGTAGAAAATGTTCCCAACCTTCGTACCCATGAACTCCTTGGTGGGTAAACCGCGGACTTCAAAAATTAGCGCCTTCTCACCATAATCGAAGGAGCAAATCTGGGTATTAGGAGTCTGACCATCATCCTCATAACCCAACCTGCCACCCATGCTAAATACGCCCTTGGGCAATTCCATGGCTTTAAGCGCCCAACGAGCCTTATCCATTTCGTGAATGCCTTGGTTGCCTAAGTCGCCATTGCCGTATTCCCAAATCCAATGCCAATCGTAATGAATTTTATTTCTATGAACGGGATTCATCGGGGCAGGGCCGCACCACAAATCAAAATCCATGGTTGAAGGAATCGGCTTATCTGCAGCAACTTTACCAATGCTGCCCCTGGGCTTGTAGCAAAGCCCACGGGTCATCATAATTTCGCCAATCTTGCCACTGTGAGCGTATTCGATCGATTGTCGCATGCCAGGGTTACTACGGCTTTGCGTACCGGATTGGCAAACCCGATTGTACTTGCGCGCAGCTTCGACAACCCTTCGGCCTTCGCTAACATTATGGCTCACAGGCTTTTCAACATACACATCTTTTCCTGCCTGCAATGCCCATATCGCCATCAAGGAATGCCAATGATTCGGGGTTGCAATGCTTATTACATCAATCGACTTATCATCCAGAAGTTTACGAAAATCTTTCTCGAACTTAGGTGCTTTGCCTTGGACTTTTTCAATGGTTTTCATGGCATTGCCAATCACCGCTTCATCGCAATCACAAATGGTGGTAACCACGCAATTGTTCTTGCCTGCAAAGCCGCCCACATGGCTCATACCTCTGCCATTAACCCCAACCACAGCGACCCTAAGTTGTTCGCCAGAGGCGCCCTTTGCATTTGCAGGCTCCTTGGCTTGCGTATCCACTTTAGAAAAATCAAGACCAGCAGCAGCAATAGCTGCGCCAACAACGCTATCTTTTACGAATTCCCTACGATCCATGAAAAAACTCATTGTTTGATTCCTTGAAAAGGTTTTAGGTGTGCATATCAGACAATTTAGAATACCCCTAACAAACGTTACGAGTCAATCATTTACCATTGATTTC
>DBCB01000193.1:7888-8220 GCA_002303765.1 Planctomycetaceae bacterium UBA969 | reverse complement strand
ACGGCATACGAGATGCAAGTTCATAACTGGCAATACGACTATTGATCTCTGGATCTCCAACCATTTCATTGCGTAGTGAATTCAGGTTTTTTATGCCTTCGATGCTGGCTTGCTGAATACTTTTGTCGAAGCCTGCGGGGTTATTTAAATTGAGAACGGGTTCTCCCTGATTGCGAAAAAGCACACCCGTATAGGGTGTGGGCAAAAAACCACTCGACCAATTAGAGGTACCACCGCTTGTTCCCCTACCTGCACTCAACACCACATAGCCAGGCAAATTTTGCGAAGGGCTACCTAGTCCATAATTCACCCAACTACCCAAGCTAGGCCTG
>DBCB01000193.1:0-7854 GCA_002303765.1 Planctomycetaceae bacterium UBA969 | reverse complement strand
GTTCATCATCAATTGCCCAGGATGATGATTAAACGCTTCCGTATGCATAGAACGAATCATGGCGATATCATCTGCACAAGTTGCAATATGAGGCAGAAAATCGCTAAATTCCATGCCGCATTCACCATGTTTTGCAAACTTCCTGGGTGAGCCCAAAATTCGAGCACCTTCTTTCTGAATGAATGCAAACCGAACATTCTTAGTCATCGAATCAGGCAACTTCTGACCGTTTAATTCTTTTAGCTTTGGCTTGGGGTCAAACAAATCCATCTGACTGGGCGCACCTTCAAGGTAAATGCAGATAGCGGATTTCGCCTTGGGTGCGAAGTGGGGGGCCCTGATTGCAAAAGGTGATAAATCTGAACCCGCTGCCTGTACTTTGTTTTCTGCTAACAAACTTGCTGCTGCGAGCAATCCCAGGCCGCTTGCCTGATTAGTAAGAAAAGACCTTCTACCTTGCAGGCAGTATTCATCGAATAATTTTTTAGATCGTATCATCGCAGTTTCATCTTTCGTCTGGATTAATCACGAACAATAATTTCATCAAGGTTTAAGAGTACCCGGGCAAACGCAATCCACGATGCGCTTAAAACTACATCACCATTCAATCCCTCACCATTCCCGAAAACCTTCTTAGCCTGATCAGGGTTCGACTCATAATGCTTTTTAAATTCGTCAAAAAGATTTTTCATTTGCAGCATTTCACTCTCGCTGGGAAACCGTGACAAACAATCAACAAAAGCTTTTCGAATAGTTCTTTCGATCGAAAGCCCCGATGACGCCAAACTTAACCCCAACGATTTAGAGCATTCATAAAACGCAATATCATTCATCAATGCAAGCGCTTGAAGAGGCGTATTGGATCGTTCTCTGCGCACGCAAGCAATGTTGGAATCTGGCGCATCGAAAAGCATAAGAGTTGGATAGGGACTTGTTCGCTGAAACCAAATATACAAACCTCTGCGATACCGATCTAATCCTGTGCTTTCATTCCATTTAACTGCATTGGCATAAGTTAATTCGGAAATACCTGGAGGTTGCGGAGGCTTAACACTTTGCCCACCAATCCGCTGATCAACCAATCCACTAACTGAAAGAAAAACATCCCGGACCCCTTCTGCATCAAGCCTGACCCGCGGCTGCCTTGAAAGAAAAACATTGTAAGGGTCCTTCTTTAAATTCGCAGGTTCGACAATCGAGGATTGCCGATAAACCGCAGAGGTAACAATCAATCGGTGCAGGGATTTCAAACTCCAATTGTTTTCACCCAAGCTAAATGCAAGATAATCGAGTAGTTGTGGGTTGGAAGGCTTTTCCCCTTGCGTGCCAAAATCCTCGAGTGTGGTTACTATTCCCCTGCCAAAAAACTTATGCCAAACCCAGTTTGCAATAACTCTGCGGGTCAGTGGGTTCTCTTTATCGGTAATCCATTGGGCCAAGTCCAACCTGTTAGGTTTTTCTTTAAACATGGGCGCTGGAAGCACTGCAGGGGTTTCAGGATCAACCTCAACTCCTTTGCGCAGAAAATCTCCACGAATATGAATATTGGTTTTCCTCTCTTTACCCAATGCCAAGGCTTGTGCCATGGTTGGCGCTGGAGCAGCTTTTTCGAGATCTGCAATTTGCTTTTGAATACCCTTTGCTTTTTCATCCAGAGAAGCCCTGTGATTTATTAGTTCGTTTTTTTGGACATCCGTTCGCTTGGAGGCCTCTACACCAATCACAGGTTTTAATTTTACAGGAAGGGCGTCGGGTTTTAATTTCGCCACCCACTGGTCCAAATCTTTCTCAAGTTCTTTTTTTCTTGCCTCTAAAGTTGCCTTGATTACAGCGACTTTGGATTGATGCTCTTGCATCTTTTTTGCGAACATATCCTGCTCGCCTGGCAATGGTGCTGCAGGAATGTTTACTTCCGTATCACTATTAAAAAATGCAAAGAATTGATAATACTCGCGTTGGCTTATGGGGTCGTATTTATGGTCATGGCATTGGGCACAACCCAAAGTCAAACCGAGGAATACCTTTGCAGTTGTGTTTGCCCTATCAACAACAGCTTCAACTCGAAATTGCTCCTGATCCACCCCACCCTCTTTGTTCGTAAGCGTGTTTCGATGAAAACCAGTCGCAGCTTTTTGCTCTGCATTAGAGTTTTTTAACAAGTCTCCTGCTAGCTGTTCGATGGCAAACTGATCGAATGGCATATCTGCATTCAGCGCATCAACCACCCATTGCCTATAACGCCAGGCGAAGGGCCTTCCTGTATCTTTTTCATAGCCATCGCTATCTGCATAACGGGCGAGGTCGAGCCAGAAACGAGCCCATTTTTCACCATATCTTGGAGATGCTAACGCGCGGTCTACTGCGCGCTCATATGCACCAGAAAGCTTATCGTTTAAAAAAGCATCAACTTCAAGGTGGCTGGGCGGAATACCGGTAAGGTCTAAATAAACACGCCTCAACAACGCCAAAGAATCAGCCTCTTTCGCAGGGCTCAATCCTTCTTTACGCATCTGCTCATAAATAAAAACATCAATTGGTGCCCTCGCCCAGCCAGCAGAATTATCAGAAGGAACAATAGGTTTTACAAGCGGCTGAAAAGACCAATGAGTGCTGGGCGTTTTTTTCACAACGGAGCTTGCAACCAAATCCTGTTTGGCAATAAAGGCCCCCTGATCAACCCAGGTTGCAATCAAAACTGCTTGCTCTTTAGAAATCAAAGCTTTTGGCATCGGGGGCATTCTGGTTTCAGGGTCTTTCCCCTCTACCGCATGAAAAATTTTACTTTCGTTGGTTTTACCGGGAATCAAAATCGGACCGCTGTTCCCTCCCCTTATAATTGAAGCCCCCGCATCCAACCTCAATCCACCTTTTTGCTTTTCGACCCCATGGCAAGAAACACAGTTCTTCACCAGAATGGGTTTGATCTGAGAGGCATAATCAACCTTGGTTGGTTCCAACGCATAAGCTTGTGATGCAAAAACAACGATCGTATTGATGAACATTAGCAGTTTGATTTTCATATAAACCCGGTAAAAGATTCAGAAAAAGAGGCATATTCAGAAGAATAGGGCAGCACAATCATACTAACAAATATTATACAGCATCTCAACTTCAAATAATTATTAGGGCTGGCAGGGGTATCTAAATGAATACTGGAACAAAACTAGGCTAGCTTTAGGCTCTTCTTTATTTTCAAAAACCAGTTGCTGCCAAAAAAACCTGTTTCGATCTCAAATCCATTATCCTCAATCAAGGCAATGATCATTTCTTGGGCATTCTGGGTTTGCAAATAACCTTTGGAATTGGAAAGAAGCGTTTTGGTAAGTTCAAGAAAGAACTTTTCGGTGAGGCCATTACCACCTTTGGCAAAGCTTTTAATTTGCTCCAAAAGATCTTCGAGCAAGTGGCTTTCCACAATGTAATGGCTTTGCCCACACACTTCGAGAAGGATCATATGACCTTGGTCCAACATCAAGCCTTTTTGTAAAGCAAACTGTAAGATTTCCCGTTCTTCACTTCTATCGATGTAAGAATCGGATTTCCCACGCTGCCTAATGGCTTCGATCAAATCATTTTTTATCAAATCACAAGCGGATTGCATAAAACGCACCTAAACAATGATGGCTCTGTATTCAATTCGTAAATGGGAAGAGAAATATTATCAAAATTAAAATAAAAAACGCCGTTACCACAAAGATAACGGCGCAAGTCTGGTTAAATATTCAACTTAAAGCCCTAGCTTACTTCTTTTCATCTTTTTCAAGAATCTTGGGAATGTCCTTAACAATGGCTTCAACAGCCTTCTCGTTCAGTTCACCCTTACGAAAAGCATAATTAGCCTTTACGGTACGCTTGTTGTAAAGAACAACAGTTACTTCCGCATCCTTGGCAATGTTATAAGCTTGTGGGCCTGCAACATTATCAATGGCAAGTACAAGAGATTTAATGTTTTCTTTTTTGGCATACTCTGGCAAGGACACTTCCATCTTCTTTGCATCATCATCGCTAGCGAGGAAGACAACAAAGCTGCCCATTTTGGCGGAGGAGTTTTCTTTTGTAGCCGCATCAATTTTTTTGACCAAACTGGTCAGGGAACTATCAATATTGCGTGCGAATATCATAGCTACCGGGTTGCCACCATTAACTCAGACAAGGCATTGGGGTTTACCTGCAGCAGAGCCAGTCACATTCAACGGATGGAATGGACTGATTTTTTTGCTACCAACCTCAAGCCCAGATTTAAGCGGCTCTGCTGCATACACACCGCTAATAGCGATTGCAAGCATCAAGCCAGCTCCTATTGGACCACGGAAATTCATAACTTTATCTCCTTAAAGATAATCAAACACAGAAAAAGTAAAACCAGACTTATTAACTAAAATACCGCAGACTAAGATTGCCAGCAATCATTAAATTGGATAATTCTAAGAAACAATTGCACCCCAACAAGTATCTAATAAAGCAAAATTCCAAAATATTTACCTGCGATTTCAGCAAGAAAACTACGCCTTTTCAAAAATTATCACTCTTTTTCAATTTTCTTCTGGATTTCCAGCTGCAAGATAATCATAATTCTTTCTTCGTTAATTGATCGAATGCAGGTTGATGGATTATTTGCCTGCTTTATTTTTTGTCAGTTTTGGAAAGGATTCCTGTTATGACCCAGCTTAAGCCTATCCCAGCAAACCTAACTAAAATCGGTATCTACGGCGTCGATCGCCATCCACTCGATCGCAAACATGGCTGCGGACTTTGGGACGCAGGTGTTACTGCATGCCTTAAAGCCTCTGATGCTGACCCTATTCTTCTTCCCTTTGGCGCAACGGGTAAATGGAAAGACCGACTTTCAGAAGTCGAAGGCGTGGTAGTATCAGGCTTTGATGGCCTCGAACAATTACCTGAAGAAGTTCTAGAGCTTTGCGCTTATTGCAAACAAAATGAATTTCCAATCCTTGGAATTGATCACGGTATGCATGCCCTAAATGTTGCCCTTGCAGGCACCGTTTTCGAAGATCTTTCCAGACAACTACCCGAAGCCCTCCAACACAAACACCCACCTGAAAGAGGCTTGCGCCACGCTATCCTTGTTCAACCTGACAGCAGAATGGCAGACATTTACGGCGAAGGTGAAATCGTTGTAAACAGCGAACATCGAAAAGGAATCCAAAAGTTGGGCAAGGGATTAAAAATCACCGCTACCGCACTCGATGGCGTGGTCGAAGGAATCGAATCTAATTCTGATGATTGGTACGCAGTTGGAGTGCAATGGCACCCAGGTTCTGGTACCGCATCAGGGCTGGATATCCAAGTATTCCGCGGTCTTGTTGATGCTGCCAGGGATAGGGCGGCAAGCAAGGTTATGGTTAAGCTTGCAGCTTAATCATTTGCTAAACCGAGCATGATGCTCTTTTGTAAGAGTGGGGAGTGGCAATTAAATTTGCAACTCCCCACTCTTGTTTTATTAACAAAAATGATTGATGAAAGTTGCCTTTCAGAGCCGGATGCGTGAGCGACGGTTGGGCAAGAAAGCAGAAGCATTTGCCACGGAATGCCACGGATTTACACGGAAAAGACACAAGCAGGGACACGGAAGTAAGCAGAAGAATTTGCCACGGAAGGAAGGCACATCTTTCAGAGCCGGATGCGTTAGCGACGGTTGTATTTATTTCTTCCCGATGATTACTCTTCTTTAAAAAATCCATAAGCCAAGAATCTTTACCGCAAAGACGCTAAGTACGCTATGAAGCACCAGACAAGTCCGGATTTCCTGTCTTCCTTTGCGATCTTTGCGTCTTCGCGGTGAGAATGCCTTTAAACGGAAACGAAGCAGCAGGTTAAACACAACTTTTTATTGCATATCTTTACAAGCCTGAAGCGCAAGCGAAGGTTCTTCAAATACCTGTTTATTATTCACACATTATTCCTTCGCTTGCGCTTCAGGCTTGTAAGACAAAAGATATCTTAATAGTCGGTTTTTACATCCGCAGCTCATTGTGGACAAAAGAGCGCGGCCCATTCGGCAAGCTCAGGGACCGGGGTTTCGGTACGGTCAGTGAGTTTGCCGAACTGACTGTTAAGCTCAAGGGACCGGGAAATCCTTGCGGTATGATTGCTTTTGCCCTGAAGGGGTAAAATGTGATAGCCTAGGGCAACGCCCTGGGGAAATGGCACAATAAAATCCCCAGCCCTGAAAGGGCGAAAGAGTTTGGTTGCTGATTATCGCGCCCCTTCAGGGCTTATTTGATGGGGGATTTATGACCCGGGGTTGCGCTCCGCTTTACCCCGGGCTATCACATTTTGCCCCTTCGGGGCTTAAGAGCCGAAAGAAAGTAGGCCCTTCGACAAGCTCAGGGACCGGAGTTCTATACGGTCAGTGAGCTTGCCGAACTGCCCGTTAAAACTCAGGGACCGGAGTTCTTCGCAAATGCGGGGAATCCAGAAAGACAAGCAGCAAAAAGAATAGACCACCGCCGCAGGTGCTTCCGGCTCTGATTAAGCCTTACGCATCTAGCAATTCTCGTACAGGCTTGCCTTCGCTGAACTTTACGGTGCGCCCTATCGGGGTTTGATTTAGCTTATCGTAATCAATGCCAAGAGCATCAAAAACCGTGGCATGAAGATCAGGCACTCGTACAGGGTTTTTCACTTCCGCTTTTCCTTCGGGATCCGTTTCACCGATTACACGCCCGCCATGGATACCACCACCCGCTAATGCAATGCTGAACCCGCTGGGCCAATGATCCCTACCGCCAGCAGGATTGATTGAAGGTGTACGGCCGAACTCGCCCATACAAAGCACCAGCGTTTTATCTAACATATTGCGCTGGCGAAGATCACGAATAAGGCCGCTAAATGCAGGGTCAAGTGTCTTTAAGTTCGTCTTACAAAATTGGTGATTATTAGCGTGAGTATCCCAACCATTGAGGGTGACTTCCACACATCGCACCCCAGATTCAACCAGCCTTCGTGCAGCAAGGCATCCCCTTCCAAAGGCAGAATTGCCATACATATCTTGAACTGATTGTGGCTCAAGCGAAACATTAAAAGCTTTCAACTGTTCGGATGTCATCATCTTGAGTGCAGCGTTTGTGGTATTTTTATGTTGGGTTTCTTCAACCCTTTTGTTGCGCCCTTTTGCAAAAGTTTGCTCCACTATTCCAAGACTTTTAAGCCTGCTCTTTTCCCGATTAGAATCCACATGAGCTTGGGCATCGGGTACTGGCCCCGCTGGATCGGTCATCTGAAATGCATCATACTTATCACCCAAATAGCCCCCCCGGGCTGGCCATTGCGATGATAATATACTCACATGCCGGGGGATTTCCGCTTTGCCTATGCTTAATTCATGACAGGCAACAGCGCCAAGGGATGGATGAATCACTGTAGGATCAGGGCGAAACCCAGTCTTTAAAGTGTAGCTACCGCGTTCGTGATCGCCTTCCTTGCTGATCATGGAACGAATCAACGATACCGAACCCATTTCTTCCGCTAATCGCTCAAAGCCACTTGCAAGATAAATGCCTTTTACAGCGGTGGCGATTTTAGTTGTACCCCCTGCAATCGTTGAATCAGCATGAGGATCAAAAGTTTCAAGCTGGCTGGGTCCGCCCTGCAACCACAACACGATTACAGCTTGTGCGGATTTTTTAAAGGGAAGCGCACCAGGGGCATCGCCATCCGCAGCACGAGCAAGCCATTGGCCCACGGGTGTCAGCCAGGAAGCGCCAGCGAGGGTTGCAGTAGTTTTTAGAAAAGGCCTACGCCCTAATGGTTCCATGAGAACTCCGTGGAGTTAATTAAAGCCCAGAAGAGATCCTGTATTTGTTGCCCTTTGGATACTTCAGGGTTTTTCAA
>DBCB01000245.1:12726-13115 GCA_002303765.1 Planctomycetaceae bacterium UBA969 | reverse complement strand
CACCATCTTTGCCCACAGCTTGTGCGCCAAGTATTTTCCCATCTATGGGCGAGAATAAAACCTTCAAGGAAATAGGATGTGCGCCAGGATAATACCCCGCATGAGAATTTGGATGTAGATAAACCGTTTTGAAAGTAATCCCTGCTTTAGAAAGAGTCTTGGCATTGGCTCCCGTGCAAGCGGTAGTGTAATCGAAGATGCGCAATATTGCGGTCCCCAAGGTACCCCGATAACGCGTTGGTTTTCCCGCAATGTTATCTGCAACAATCCTTCCCTGCCTGTTCGCAGGGCCTGCCAACGGAACCTGAGTTTGATTTCGTGTGATAGGATCGGTCACTTCGATTGCATCGCCAATCGCATAAATGCAAGGGTCTGAAGTACAAAGATAA
>DBCB01000245.1:12386-12647 GCA_002303765.1 Planctomycetaceae bacterium UBA969 | reverse complement strand
TCAGGCTTTACACCAATACCCAAAATCACCACATCGGCCTCAATACTTGAGCCATCATCAAGTACCACATTCAAAGCCTTGCTCTTCGAAAAAGCGTCCTCAAATCGAACCACTTGGCGATTAAGGCGCAAATCGATCCCCTTCGCAATAAGCTCTTGATGAATAGGGATAATCATTTCGGGATCGAATGGATCAAGCACTTGACCAGAGCGTTGGATTAAAGCAACTTCAAGGCCGCGGATTTTAAGTTGCTCTGCCATC
>DBCB01000245.1:0-12341 GCA_002303765.1 Planctomycetaceae bacterium UBA969 | reverse complement strand
CTTGCTGATTTTGAACCCAGTTATGAATGCGATCGGTATCAACGAGATTTCGCAAAGAAAAAATGCCAGCCTTTTCTATCCCGGGTATGGGGGGAATTATTGGTGCAGCTCCAGGCGCCAAGATCAGCGTATCATAAGCTTCTTCATAAATGACATTGGTTTGTAGATTACGGACTTGAATTACTTTTTTATCTCGGAGAATCGCTATCACTTCAGAACGAACCCGAACATCAAGATTAAGATTGGCAGCAAGCTTTTGTGGCGTCTGAACCAAAAGCTTGCCACGCTCCTTTATTTCTCCACCGAGATAATAAGGCAAACCACAATTAGCAAAGGAAACATCCGGACCACGCTCGAAAAGAACGATGGTAGCATTTTCATCCAACCTGCGAAGTCTAGCTGCAGCACTGGCACCGCCTGCAACGCCACCTACGATAAGAATTCGCTTGGCCATTCTGAAACTCCTTTTTCTTTTTCAACATTCCTATCGACAAATGCTTAAATATTAATTAACATAATATTGCTAATTAGTAATATTGTCAATGGGGATATGACCTATGGCTAAATCATTGCTGGATCAACACCAATTGAAGGCGGTTGCAAAACTCTTCGGTTTACTTGCAGAACCTACCCGGCTTGATATCTTGCAAAATCTCAAGAAAACCTCCCTCTCTGTCGGGCAGATCGTTGATGCCACCAATGCAAAGCAATCCAACATTTCTAAACAGCTTGGCATACTTCACGACGCAGGGTTGTTAAAACGAGAACGGCAAGGAAACCTTATCTTCTACTCGATCGCAGATCCCATGATTTTTGATCTATGCGCCTTAGTATGTGGCAAACTAAGAAAAGATGCTGAATCGCAACTCGCTTTAATCCGTTCCCTAGGAAAATAATGACTGTAAGTATATATTTTGAAATGACTTACGGAATATTCAATTGGTTTTTTAAGGGTACATTTCGTATTAATGCCTCAATATTCACGAGATTCCTTAAGCTCGATTCATTTTCAAAGAAATGAAAATAATCTAATTATTGTCTTTTCAAATATACCTAAAAAAACGATAATAAAATCGCATGTCATTAATACAGAGCTTGCTCGTTTTGCAAAGTTAGGAGTTTGTAATGTTCTATTTTGTTCATCGTATTAATGCTCTTTTTATACCTCTTTTCCTGATCTTTATGTTGTTGGGTTGTGGGGGCCAAGAAAAGCCTTCGGCTGTAACGACAGACCCCACCGAAATCGCCTTGAATAAACTTGGAGCCGCCTATATCCGGGGTACCCCGCCCCCAAAAACCAAAGCTGAACTTATCTCTATTTTAAAATCTTGTAATCACCCTATAGAGCTCCTTATCTCCCCAAGCGATGGGCAAGAATTCATCATCGTGTATGGCGTAGAGTTAAAAGGCCTAAAAGTCAGTGGCGCCCAACTCCCTGTCGTGGCATTTGAAAAATCCGGTAAGGATGGCAAACGATATGCTCTTAGAGGCATGAATACCGTTGTGCAACTTACCGAAGCCCAATTAAAATCCTCTGTATTCCCAGATGGTTATAAATTTCCTTTTTAATTTCTTTTCCTTTTCTTTTGGAGACTGTGATGAATGATTTTAAGCAAAGAAAGGGGTTCACTCTCATTGAACTCTTGGTGGTGATTGCCATCATCGCCATATTGATTGGATTACTTCTCCCTGCGGTGCAAAAAGTGCGGGAAGCTGCAAACAAAACAACATGTAACAACAATTTAAAACAAGTAGGCTTGGCTTTTCAAATACATCATGATCAATTCGGTGCATTCCCATCAGGCGGACTGCATTGGAATTCAGACCGCACCATGAATGGTGGCGCCCCCGCTGATTATCAAACTCAGGCTTGGGGTTGGGCATACCAAATCCTCCCCTTTATGGAACAAAAAGCCCTATGGGAACATCCTAGTAGCGCAACGGTGGCAGGCACTTCTTTAAAAATGATGATTTGCCCTTCACTTCGCGGACCTACCAAATTTCCTTATACACAATCTGTTCCCAATGGAGAACGTGCCCAAATGGACTATGTGGGGAATGGCGGATCCTGGGGAAGCTTTGATCCCAATGGTGCAAATGCTTTTGATGGGCCAATAGCAGCCTCGGGCAAAAAAAAGGTCGCTATCGCTAATATCAAGGATGGCACATCAAGCACCCTTCTTATCGGGGAAAAATACCTCAACATCAAACTAGCCACCTCTACACCAGATTGTAATGATGATCAAGGTTGGGTTGATGGTTGGGATAACGATACTATTTGCTGGGCCCGTGGCACTAGCAGTACCGGCACCATTATCACCCCACAACCCCATGGAAATGTGGGCACTTGCGGAGGCAACTTCGGTACCATACATACCACTATAACCACTGTTTTTTGCGATGGATCAGTTCATAACATCACTCTTGCCATCAACCCAACCACCTGGCTTTATCTTGCAGGCGTTAATGATGAAGGCGTTATTAATGGCAACGAAATCAACTAGCGCTTGATTCAAAAAGTAAAGGAAGAGGTGTATTACAACACCTCTTCCTTTGTTTAATTTTAATACTCGGAATGCTAAAGCATCAAGCTGCAGCATCCTTGCTGATGTTAAGATTGTGGAATAATTTACCTTCAGAATAAGGCAGATCCCAAGGCCCGGTTGCATTGCCGGAGGTGCCTTCCCATCGATGCGAACAAATACTATCAAGAATCATGGTAGAGATTTCAACCGCACGAGCACCAGCAATTCCATCCACGCGGGGCTTAACTCCCAAAGTAACAGCCTGCACAAAATCGAGAAGTTCCCAAGTCAGTTGATCGCCATCGGTGCGTGAGCAATCCAAGGTTCGGGTTTCAACATGGTTCGCAAACAAATCAGTTTTGAAGGAGTTCAAGGTGCCTGCATCCACTCTACCCGGGGCAGATTCTGCAAGATAACGCAAAGAATCGCTGGGCTGCATCATGGTTATTTTCTTGGTGATGAAATCAATACCAGCATAACCTTCAGATCCCCATACATCCATTCTGCGCCTAGCTTCCGGATGCGCCCTGCTTGCAGAAAGATCACAAATTGTACCATTGGCAAAGGTAAGTCTTGCTTGGGCAATATCTTCGTGACCACCCAGAACCGCAACACCCAACCCAGAGACTGAGGTGACTTCAGATTGAACTAATGAGCAAACAAGATCGATATCGTGAACCATGAGATCAAGAACAACACCCGTATCGGAGGATCGCCCGGAAAAACCACCCAGGCGTTCAGCACGAATATAGCGAGGCTTCATGGGAAGATCGCAAAGGGCTTCATATGCAGGGTTGAAGCGCTCGACATGGCCAACTTGAATCGTGGTATTTTTGCTTTTTGCGAGCTCACAAAGCTGATACGCTTTTTCAGGTTCTATGGTAATGGGCTTTTCGATGAGCAACGCTTTACCTTTTTCAAGAAAATCACGCGCTACATCAAAATGAAATCGAGTAGGAACCACAATAATTGCAGCATCCACCTTGGGTAGTAATTCATGATGCGAAGTATAAGGGGTTGTAGAATAACGCATTGCAATGTTTTCGGCTTGCTGTCTAGAAGCATCAACCACGCCAACAAGTTGCACGCCTTTAAGCGAGGAAAGAATTCTGGCATGCTGCTGGCCCAGGTGCCCGACCCCGATAACACCGATTTTCAAGTCTGGCATAATACCCTTTCAATAAGGAAAACCTTAAGCTGCTCTGAGCATAGAAGGTTGCATGCTCATTTTTAATTTTTGCGATAGATTACGAGCTAATTCCACATTCAAAGGATGACCAGATCTATAGGCAACCACATGCCCACACAGATCAACACCCAGTAAAGCCAGGTCTCCGAGCATATCCAGCACCTTATGTCTGGCGGGCTCGTTGGCAAAGCGAAGCGGATTATCAATAGGGCCCTTAGGGCCAAATATTATGAGATCTTGAGCCGTAGTTCTTGAACCAATCCCTTGGCTTTTAAGCACTTCAGCTTCTTCTTCTAGAATGAAAGTTCTGCAACGAGAGATTTCTCTCGAGAAGAGGGCTGGTTCGATATTCTGTGTGTGAACTTGCTTTTGAATCGGAGATTGATTGCCGTAATCCAAAAAGTAAGTCATCTTTAAACCGGTGCCTTCGCATGGGTGAAGCGCAAGAGTCGAGCCGTTGGATTCAACAATGATCGGGCTTTCTACACCATAAATCATTTTCTTCGAGTTCTGTGCAACACTACCCGCTTTTTTCAAAGCATCAACAAATTCACCTGCAGAACCATCCAAGCCGGGCGGTTCACTTGCATTCAGTTCCACAATACAGTTATCAATCCTTAAGCCACTTAATGCAGCAAGAACATGTTCAACTAGGGTGACCTGAAAAGGTTTTTGCCCAAGAGTCGTTCGCCTGTTGGTTCCTGTCACATTCGAAACATGAGCAGGAATAAAAGTTTTGGGAGAAAGATCAGTGCGATGAAACACTATCCCTGTGTTTTCTGCTGCTGGGCAGAAGCGAAGCGTTACAAACGATCCAGTAATAAAGCCGATGCCTTCTACTTCTACTGGTTTCGCCAATGTTCTTTCTTGGCGTGATGAAATCGGTATCACGAGTAGGCCATCCTTGACTAATAAAAGAAAAGTAAACCCGGCAAAATCCATTCTGCCGGGCTTTATACACTTCCTACTTGGGAGTCGTTGCGGAGGTTGGCGTGATAGCCGAGCCTGCGGGACCTGCTGGTGGTGCAACCCTGCTATAAGCTTGGTTCAATGCGTTAACCACATCTGCACTGATATCAATACCAGGTGCAAAGTAGATTGGCATACAAGCGCCTGCCTGCATCTTGCGGACAATATTCCCTGCGCTCCAATATTCAGCAGAAGTCGTAGGATCGTTGTAATGAAGAACCATGTCGTAGCCATGAGCTACTGCAACGCGTTGTGCAGCTTCCTGAACTTCACGATAAATCAAAACAACTTGTTCATCTTGCTTCTTGCCTATAAGAGCTTGAGCTTCGTTGGAAAGATCTTCGAGTTCGCGTTTGAGAACGCGCATTTGCTTTTCGATTGTTTCGCGCATTTCAGGTTTCATCTGGCCTTCTTTGTTCAAGGCTTCCAACTGAGTCGTCTTGGCTTTGGTCTTCACTTGCAAAGGTGTGAACACTTCTTTCATTTCATTATTGAGAGCAACAGCCTTCTGATAATTTTTAACAACATGATGAAGGTTTAACAGGGCGATGCGTGAGCGTTGTTCCGTTCCTTGAATTGGAACCTTTGCAGGTGCAGTTTGAGCACGCAGCAAATTAGTACCAAAGTAAACAACCATAGCGAGGGTGGTACATCCAGCAAACCATGCCAGTTTCTTATTCACAGTAATTTCTCCTGAATCCGGGATTGTTAAAGACTTAATTGAAACCGCATCCATGCGATTTCGAGGTAAAGGTCATGTCTTTAAAAATCACCTGAAAAATCAATACATTCCAAGGCTTCTACCTAAGTGAAATCATAGGGTCAAGGCGAAGTCTGAAATAGATCGTCAAAACACACTCTGTCTTGCCTGTTTTCCCAAGTTTGTTGTACTATGTCGAATATTAGGAACGTATGTTCCTCAGAATGGTAATCTCCAAGGAGGGAGAATGCGCCAGCTAATGCCTGCTTTCTGCCTACTTATAGTGATACTGGGCTGCTCATCCGGCCCCGTTGTTCCCACTTCAATTCAAGGCAAAATCTTGTTTCAAAAACAACCTCTAAGAGGCGGGACAATCGTTTTTACCCCAGATATGAATCGCGGTTCGGTAGGGCCGATGGCGGCAGGCGAAATCTTTTCAGATGGCACCTACACGGTCTTACCCCAACCAGGAAAAGATTCGATTTATGCGGGCTGGTATAAAGTTTCTTTTGCCTCGCAGGGCCTTCCATCCAAGTTTTCCGATCCCAATCTTTCCGGGCAGGTGAAACAAATTCTTTCAGGCCAAATCAACAAGATTGATTTCAATCTGGAGTAGAAGTCTATGAACCAATTTCTTCATGGCGTAACCCAAGCCGTCGCCCAAACCTTTACCCTGCCTGATACCATGCTGGAAATAGGAGCATATCAAGTACAGGGGCAGGAATATTATTCGAACCTAAGGGCAATTTTCCACCACCACGAATACCAAGGCCTTGATATGCGCAAAGGCCCAGGGGTCGATATCCTAGGCAATGTTGAAGATCTTCCCATGGAAGATAATTCCGTAGGCACCGTAATTGCCCTAAATCTTTTCGAACATGTTCGTTGTTTCTGGAAAGGGTTTGATGAAGTTTATAGGGTGCTAAGGCCAGGGGGCGCCTTTTTTGTTTCGTGCCCGTTTTTCTTGCATCGCCATTCCTATCCCAATGATTATTGGCGTTTTACCCCAGATGCATTCGCTTATCTGCTTGAAAAATACCCACAAA
This sequence comes from Planctomycetaceae bacterium UBA969, assembly GCA_002303765.1. GTDB lineage: Bacteria > Planctomycetota > Planctomycetia > Gemmatales > Gemmataceae > UBA969. Next base: position 5,912 of record DBCB01000245.1, on the reverse strand, counting down.
AACTAATTGGGTTTCAAGGGCCAGCCAACAAACCATTGCAAGTTTGGGCCATCGCATTCAAAGATCCTGCTCCCATCATTACGCCCGAATTACATCAGAAATTTCAATCAGCTATGCGAATCTACGCCCATCAACCTGTTTCTAAATGGAGAAGACTCCGGTACTCTCTAGGCAGAATGATTTGTGGCAGAAGCCCTTTTGCAACCTTTTTAGATATGAACAATTGGGAAACTACCGTGCTTGGTTCAAGCGAAAAAAACATTCCAACATCAGCCACCACTCCAAAGGCCAACCTAACTCAAGCGCCTTAGAAACAGCCCTCTAATGTACCTGTTTTAAACTTTGAGCTACTCTCGCCAAAAGGTGGATTTTCCCGCCTGATAGCTCACCTTAAGATGTGGCGTCTCTATCCGTTTTTGGCCATTACCCAACGAACCCAAGCAGGCCGCCAAGATTCCCGAAGTTAAAAGTGTTCGCTCCACAGGATAAGGTGCCTTCCCCGTAATAAACAATTCCTCGGCATTACTCATCAGCGCTGCGGAATACGATACATTAGGATTAGGCGGAAGATAAAACAAAGTTGAAAGTGGCTCAGCTTGACCTTTTAAGCTTGCTGCGAAAGTAAAATCACCCACCAACCCATTCATCAACAACATGGTGCTCTTTAATCCATCCAAATACTCAATGCGGTAAGCCATTGGTGCTTTAACCCACTCAGAGATTTGCTTGGTTGTTGGTTTACGATGACTGTAGGTCGGGGCTTGCGCTAGGGTTTGCGATCTGTTCATACATGCTTCAAAAAGCTTAGGGTTCCAACCGCCTTTTTCCCACGAACCTGATGCCATCCTTTTCCAAACTTCATCCCCACGAACAACCTGAACCGCTTTGACCCCGGTTTCGCCACCCTTGCGTCTTTCAGCCATGCATTGAATTACTTCTAATGCGTGAAAATCATAGCTATCAACTCCACCCATTGCCAGGCACATGACTTCTTCGGGTTGTGCGTTCTCCGGCATTTCAACTGCGGGCATACGCCAAGTTACAGGAAGTGAAGAGCCAGCAAGCAAGGGAAACTTCATCTCTCGCGAAGTGTCCACCATCTCTTTGGCCCACTCCCAATTCCATGAAAGGTGTTTATCGTTGAAGATGGGTGTTGTCATACCATCTTTCTTGAATACCTCGATCACCTTCTGAAAGAATTCATATCGGGGATATTTCTTCTGCCCAAGTTCGTTGTCAGGATAAGTACCATGCTCCCCAATAATGAGCACCGCATCGACAGCAAGTTTATCGGTACCACATCGCAGAGCTTCAGCAATAGTGGGATATATTTTAAAGTTAGATTCAAGGGCCCTAGCTTTACTAAGATCACCTGCAGGAACCTGGTCCACATAGGCAGAGACAACATCAATTGCAGGGTAATGCCATTTGCCTTTTACGGGATACCCACCGAGAAAGCGTTCGCCCATATGCCAAGCATGAGAACGAAAACGCCATTCGGTCGTGATGATTGCAAGCTTCTTCTTTTGTTTAGGATCAACTTGAGCCATAAGGCTGGGAGAAAGAGCGATACTTGAAAGCATTGCGCCAAGATAATTTCTTCGAGATATCATGTTAAAATCCCATGGATTTAGGGGCAAAGTAACTGGCATGCAATTCCAAACTAACCAAGATTGAATCAATACACAAGAATTGCTTATTCTATTGACTATAAAATAAGGGTAGGTTAGAATTATTTAGTGACTGAAAGTAATACATATCTATACTTTTATTACGTTGGACATATCCTATGAAATCTAAAAAAGCCTTCACCCTGATTGAGTTGCTTGTTGTAATTGCTATTATAGCTATATTAATTGGGTTATTATTGCCCGCAGTGCAGAAAGTAAGAGAAGCTGCTGCCCGAATGAAATGCCAGAATAACCTTAAACAGATTGGTTTGGCTGTACACAACCTCCACAATACTTTTGGAATTCTCCCACCGCCAGGTGCTGGCCCTGCTAACGGCTCCGGTTGGAATTCTGTAGTTACCCAAAATGGGCCATTCAAAGGACAAACCCCGGGATTCTTTCTCCTTTTTCCCTACATTGAGCAAACCGCAGTTTACAATATGGTAATCGCTCAGGGCGGAAATGTCTCCACGCCTACTGCTTATCAAAACACCAAAATTTCGATGCTTGTTTGCCCTACCGATACCAGTGGCAGTGGTGGCAATGGCTTTGGTAGCCCTGTGGGCCCTGATGCGACTTTTGCCATTTCTAACTATGCTTGGAATTATCTCGCCCTAGGCGATCCAAGCACCAATCGTCAGGAAGGCGCAGCTAAACTTCCCGCATCTTTCCCTGATGGAACCTCCCAAACAGTTTTCTTTGGTGAACGCTACGCTTGGTATGGAAATGCCAATGTCAATGGAACCCCTTGCTCCAGCCTTTGGTTCAACTCTGAAAATCGCTGGATGGCCCAAATTTGCAGCGCACCTTATGCAGGCGGCACCGGCTATGCTCCTTGTCCTCTTTTCCAGGTCAAACCTTTGGTCTTGAATGCCCCAAACGCTAGTGGCGGTGGCAGTTCACCTCATTCAGGTGGCACTACCGTTGGCATGGGCGATGGCTCTGTTCGTAATATTGCAGCTAGTATTTCTGCTGCTACTTGGGCTAGTATTTGCGACCCTCGCGATGGCGTCCCTGTCTCTGATTTCTAACCACCTTTTATATCTTCCACTTTAGGATTCTCCCTCATGCTTCCCTTTGCACCCTTGCGATTGACCCTCTTCATTGGCTTTGCCTGTCTTCTTCTGGGGTGCGCCGAAGAACGAAAAGGCGATAAAGCAGAAGTATTAGGTATGGTTACTCTTGATGGCACTCCCGTGGCGGATGCTCAAATCCGATTCATGCCCAAAGAGAATACAGACCTTGGGACCGCCTTTAGCAGAACGAACCCCCAAGGAGAATTCATAATCAAGCCCGATGCCAACAATAATAACTGGCTTAAACCGGGAAAATACATTGTGTTGATATCTAAGATCGCACCAATAGAAGTAAAAGCAATGGGCGCCCCCGAAGTAAACCTTTTACCCCCTCAATATAGTTCGCAAGAAAAAACACCTTTGAACGCCGAACTAAAGAACGGTGAAAACAAACTCCTACCATTTGAATTAGTTAATAAGAAAAAGTAAATCCGATTGGGATTGAATCTACAACTACCATCAAGCTTCATCTTTTTTTCAAATTTCACTTCCATTAACCTTTCCCGTCATTCAAACTAAGCCTATTACTTCACCCCCGGAGAACTCCATGCTAAAGCACACTCTTGCATCCCTTGTTTTCACTCTAATTTTTACCTCTAGCACTTTTGCCTCCGAGCTTCGCATCTTTTTTGTCGATGTCGAAGGTGGTGCAGCAACTCTTATTATCACTCCTGCTGGGGAATCCCTTCTCATCGATTGCGGCAACCCAGGCAAACGCGATGCCGAGCGCATCCACAAAGTTGCTACCGAAAAAGCAGGCCTAAAAGCCATCGATCATCTTTTCATCACCCATTGGCATCTTGACCACTACGGCGGCGCAGAACGCTTGCGTGCGCTGATGCCTATTCACCATTTCTGGGATCGTGGCATTCCTGAATCTTTTCCTGAAGATGCGAAGAATTTCCCGATGCTCATTGAGGCATATAAAGCAGCAGGTGGTAATAAATCTAAAACCCTAAAAGCTGGTGATGAAGTTCCTCTTAAACAATTAGAAGGTGCTCCGAAGGTAAAATTGAGTATTTTGAGTGCCAGCGGGCAAGTAGTGAAAGATAAACCAGGCGCTCCTGAAAACCCGATAGCAAAGCAACATCAACCCCGCCCTGAAGATCCTTCTGATAACGCCAAGAGTCTGGGATTCTTGCTTCAGTTTGGCGATTGGAAGTTCCTCGATCTAGGCGACCTAACTTGGAATGTCGAGTACAAGCTGGTTCATCCTACAGACAAGATTGGCAAAATAGATGTATATCAGACAACCCACCATGGATTAGAGATTAGCAATAATCCGGTGGTTATTAACACGGTTGAGCCACGAGTTGCGATTTTCAATAACGGTTCTAAGAAAGGTTGCCATCCGCAGGTTACGGGAACGCTAAGGCGTGTACCGGGCCTAGAAGCAATTTTTCAGGTTCACCGCAATGTAAATGCAGGCCCAGGGGAAAACACCGAACCTAGCTTTATCGCAAATGAAGGCGAAGATTGCTCTGCAGAAACTGTAGTCGTACGAGTTGGAAAAGATGCAAAAACTTACAGCGTGCAAGCTGGCAAGAACAAAGCCAAGGACTTTAAAACACGCTAAATAGTAATTCGCAAAGCGATAATAATTAACCATTCAAACAATATTGCATCTGAGGGGGGTTTAAGGCGAACAGATAAAATAGAGCTGTATAAATCTTGACTTGAGGTATAAATAGCTTTAATTTAATGTAATTGAGATTCTACAAATTAGAAGAAAGGCGAGGTTTTTATGCCCAGTTTAAACCAGCGCAAAGCATTTACGCTTGTTGAGCTTTTAGTCGTAATTGCAATCATTGCAATTCTAGTTGGTTTATTGCTTCCCGCAGTGCAAAAAGTGCGCGAAGCTGCAAATCGTATGATGTGCATGAATAATCTTAAACAGCTAGCTTTAGCAGTACACAATTACGAAACTTCAAATGAAATGATGCCCCGGTATCATGACCCAGACCCGCAACGTAGTAGCTGGGTAATTCAGCTTCTTCCTTATGTAGAACAGGGTAATTTTGCAAGTATTTTCGGAAAACCTGCGCAGCCAGCAACAGGGGTTTATGTACCCCAATCAGGCGGGGTTGGCGGAACATCTGGCCGTTGGGAACCGCCCATTCATTCTGTGATGGTGGATCCTGGTAAACCCGGAACATATGAAACCGTATGGCACAATGGAATCAGTGGCAAGGAATTAGTCGGGTATGTTGCACCCACTTATAGAAACGAACCTACTAATGCAACATATATTCCAGGCGAACCGGGAACACCAATAGTTGGGGGATACTGGGATCCGCCCGGCTCCGAACCACAGCCATCCGGTTCTTGGGATACTCCCCAAGCACAAATCACCTTATCTATTCTTCGCTGCAGGTCTGACCCTTCTGCACCCTATGATTTTAAATACAACGGCTGGGCAGTTACCAATTACCAAGCCAACTGGAATGTCTGGGGCGATACCAATGGCGATGGCAATACCAACGAAGACTATGGTGGCACGGGCAAAGATGCACCTGCTCAAAAGTTTTTAAACATCAGAGATGGCTTATCTAATTCCATCCTATTAGCAGAAGGTTATGCCAACTGCGATTCCCTTGGGCGCACCGCCTTTTTTTCTTGGTCTTATGAAGAATTGTATGGCAATACTTTTGGTCTTACCTATTTGGCAGGTAAAGAAGTGCTGAAATTACCTTATGGGGATTTCCCTTCAGAAATATTAGTAACAGGTATGCCTAACACTTATATGTTCCAAGTTAAACCATTGCCTAAAACCTATAAAGAATGCCCTACGGGCGCAGATTGCTGCGCTATGCTTTTTGCGCAAACAGGACATGATGTAATGCCGGTTGCCATGGCTGATGGTAGTGTTCGCAGCATGAAAAAAGGGATGACTCAAAAAACATGGAATTGTTTGATGCTACCACGGGATGGGCAAGTCATTAACAACCAAGACTAAACTAGAACCATGAAAAAACTAGAAGATAAATTCAGTGATTACATCATCGCCAAGGAGGGTGAAAAACCCTTGATTGTAAAGCCTGAAGCATTAAAAAAGCTTGTTAAAGATAGGAATCTTTTGGGAGATGATCTGGTATTTTGTGATCTTCAAAAGGTTTGGAAAAAGGCAAGGAATGTTCAAGGCCTTCGTACCATGTTTGCCAAACTA
>DBCB01000329.1 GCA_002303765.1 Planctomycetaceae bacterium UBA969 | reverse complement strand
GGCTTAGGGCATGCAACCACCGATCTGGTCAACGCCAAGGCGCTAATTCGCACTTGTAGAAAGACCATGGATCTTATTCAGACTTCCACCTTTGATCGCCCGTTTGCTGTGCAATTGTATGGGCATGTGATCGAAGACATGGTGGCTGCTGCGAAGTGGCTGGAAGGTTACGGGGTAACGAGTGTGGATATCAACATGGGTTGCCCAGTTCGAAAAGTTACAAGAAGTGGGGGTGGTTCTGCATTGCTTTGCGAAGGGTCAAATGCAACCACGCTGGTTCAGAAAATTGTGGAATCAGTAAAGATACCTGTCACGGTGAAGATGCGCCTAGGATGGGACAAAGATAATTTATCTGGGCCATGGTTTGCGCGCGAATTTGAAAAAATAGGTGTTGCTGCAATAACGATTCATGGCAGAACCAGAGAGCAAGGTTTTTCGGGCAGCGTAGATCTTGATGGCATCCGAAGCGTAGTAGAAGCTGTAGAAAAAATCCCGATCATTGGAAACGGCGATGTCAAAGGGGTTTCAGATGCCAAGGCTATGTTTGAAAAAACAGGCTGTGCAGGAATAGCAATTGGTCGCGGGGCACTCCTCAACCCTTGGATATTTCAGCAATTATCAACTTGGGATTTAACGGGCGAACCATGCGCCCATGCGGGATGGATGGATCGATTACAATTCATGCGAAGGCACTTTAGGCTTTTGGTGGAACATAAGGGCGAACGATTTTCCTGCCTAGCATTTCGTAAAGTTGCAAACTGGTACTGCAGAGTATTAAAACCCGGACACCAAATACAGCAACAACTCGTGCAACTGGAATCCCCAGCCCACTTCGAAGACTTGGCAAATCAGATTGAAGAACTCGTAAATATCAGGCCCGAACCAAATTGGCCTGATCTGGAATGCCCTGTTAAAGTCCCCTCAGGACCCATTTCCCACTGGTAATCCAGTTCGCACTAGACAGTTCCTTGGCGAGCGCTATAGTCCCGCACCGGCTTGATTCTTTTTCAAGCCATGCCTGTTAAATCAGGCAAAGAAGGAAGACTAGCGCAGGATTATTGCATGTCCATTAGCAGGCTGACCCCGGCTTACGAAACATCGCTTGGTAAATGTTACCTTGGGGATGCCTTGGAACTTTTAAAAAAGGTTAAAGATAACTCCATTTCTTTAGTTCTAACTTCTCCACCGTTCGCCCTGCGAAGACAAAAGGCTTACGGAAATGTTGATGCAGCATCCTATGTGGATTGGATACTTCCCTTCGCTTGGGAAATTCAACGAATCTTAAAACCTGATGGTTCCTTTGTGATGGATCTTGCAGGTGCGTGGAATCCGAAAAAAGGTACCCGCTCTTTATTCCAATACGAATTGATTTTGAAATTATGTCAGCGCTTCCATCTAGCGCAGGAATTCTACTGGTACAATCCCAGCAAATTACCCACCCCAGCAGAGTGGGTTACCATCCGAAGAACTCGTGTGAAAGATGCCGTCAACATGGTCTGGTGGCTTTCTAAAACTGAAGAACCACAAGCAGATAACCGTAGGGTTCTGAAGCCCTACAGTAAATCCATGAAACGACTATTACGTGATGGATACGATACAGCCATGAGACCTTCACAGCATGAAATTGGGCCCAACTTCCAAAAGGATAATGGCGGGGCAATTCCTCCGAACATGCTCTCAATTCCTAATTGCAGGTCTGCGGATTCTTATATCAAGAGGTGTAGGCAGGAAGGGTTAACAATTCATCCTGCGCGTTTTCCCGAACCACTTCCGGAATTTTTTGTGCAGTTTTTAACAAGCCCAGGTGATACGGTGCTCGATCCTTTTTCAGGAAGCAACATGACAGGTGCGGTTAGTCAAAAACTTGGACGTAAATGGATAAGCTTTGAAATAAACGAAGAGTATGTGGAAAGCTCGCAGATGCGATTTGAAGAAAATCCCAAAACCGGTGCCGGCCTTGGGATTAAAAATCTAATGAAGAAAAAGAAACCTGCCTAGGTCAGACTATTTCGCTGCGCGAACTTTCAGCAGATTAAAGTGCCTTGAAAATTTATCTTCAAGGTGCTTGAGTATTTCCATCGCAAGTACAACATCCACCATCGCAACACTTTGCCCGGTGCTAAGAACGGCATTTCCCAACCCAATCTGATGCTCCATATTTTGCAGGCATTTTAAAACCACATTAATCCTGGCATCAATCTGATCTGCACTCATGCCATCTACTATGGAAAAGAATTTGCAAGCATCGGTGAAAGCGACTTCTTGCTTACGTCCGTCTTGGAATTTTTCAAATGCAATCGAATCCATAATGGCAAGAAGAATGCGATCGGTTTCTTTATTGGTACGAATAGTGGACTGCCTAGAAGCGGGCCTGTCTTCACCTTTAAGGATTCGTTTGACGACAACCAGACCATCTTTGGTCAGGGCATACATTTTTAGGCCGGTCTTAACAAGCCAACCCCTACGAGCTAACCCTTTTTCACCCATAATACTCGCAAGAATTTTATTGGAGTCAGGGTACGATTCCACAAAGCCCTTGAGGCCAAATGTTCTAGGATATTTTTGCCACGCCATCACTATCAAGGCTTCGGCACTAAAAGGCGTCTGGCCAGATTCTTCAAGCAGATTTGCAGCAAGTAATATTTTTTCGGGAACAGTACAGTCTTCGATGGAAATAACTTTGTTTGCCATTTGTATCCTGAAATTCTAAGGTTGTCACGCTGGTAAAATTATTCAAACACTTGTAAGGAGATACATCAAGAAAAATATTTCAAAGTTCTAAAAGTTAGTTAAGGAGTAAAGTCAGGCCCTGAATTATTGTTCCATAATTTCTATTTTACATCATTTAACATTCGGGCTCTTCGGCTGTATCTTGCTGAGTTATTTCACGAATTAGTTGGGTGGCATAAGCTCCTGCAGGCAGAGAAAAAGAAAGCCTCACACCATCTGTTTCAAAACCGAGATTCAATTCTGATATGGGGTAAACCAAACAACGCCTTGCGCCCATTAAAAACTTCCCGAACCCTTTCCAAACTTCTTGTTTAAAACCAAAAGATTCGCAAACTTTGGTTTCCAGCAACAGGGCTTCCTCTGTAGGCTTTGGATACATCTTCCAACCTTGCATTGGGCCCGTTACTGCCATTAACCCCTGATCCACCCGGTCCTGATCTTCCTGCAAGTTGCGCGCATGACATTTAGATTCTTGAGGAAGCATGCAAAGTATATCGCCTGCCAAAACTTTCTTATGTGTGTTGATAGTTACTCGTAATCTCAAAACCTCATTAAACAACGCAGATTGCACCGCTGATAATGCTAATTTTCGAAGATAAAATGGCCTTCGGGATGCTTCTTTATCTTGTGCCAGCAAATCGAGACCAATTTTCAATGTCTCCAGATTCTTACCGAACCTTTGTTCACCATAGAAGTTCCAAAGCCCTGTCTCCGTCACCCGTTCCACAAGTTTTTTTATCTTTTGCTGATTCTGCTCATCCATATTTGATCTAAGAAGAATATTAAATTGGTTGCCATGCAAGTGACCAGTTCGAAGCTTATTGCCGTGGCGAGATTTCTTTAAAATCTTAAATCCTTCGATTTCTACTTTATCGGTCTCTTTTTCCAAATGCCCAGGCACGCTAATCCACTGTCTTGACACCGATCTACGATCTTTATACCCCGCCATCCCAACTTCCATGGATGGTATTGAAAGCGCCTTTGCAAGGCTCCGAGCCATGTATGGGCTAGAAAGATCACGTTTTTCCACCCATAGGTAAAGAAAGTCCCCCTCCCCTGCAGGTTCATAAGCAGGAATTTCCTCGACAACAAAATCTTCAGGAACGGATTTTATTTCCCCCTTCACAGGATCGAGTCCTGCGGTTGCAAGAGGTAGTGGCTTTATGTCCAGAAGATTTAACATGAATGCAGTTCCTTTTTCCAAACGGGCGTGCCCTGCGGGCAATTCTCGCCTAAGATAATTTACATGAACATTCAATTTATGAATAATCAGGAGCTTGCAGAAAAATTGCTGCTTGTGCGCACCTCCCAAGAGCAATGGGAGAAGTTATTAATCCAAGACAAATTGCAAAAGGTCAGAAAATTTAGGCATCTTCTTGTAGAGCACAGACAAAGGATTGCCAAAGCATTGTTTCTTGATTCCGGAAAACCTTATGAAGAGGCACTGGGAGCCGAGATCCTGCCCCTTGCAGAAGCATGCAAATTTCTTGAAAAAAATGCAGCTCATCTTTTAAGGCCTAGAAAAATCCGTTCTAGCGACAATCCATGGTGGATGTTCCTGCAAAAATCCAAAGTGCATAGAAAGGCCCGTGGGATTGTCGGAATTATTGGCACCTGGAACTACCCGTTATTTCTTAATGGGGTTCAAATCATCCAAGCATTGGTGGCAGGAAATGGGGTCGTTTGGAAACCTTCAGAAAATGCTCTAGAAACTAATAAGATCTTGGCCGAACTTATTCTTGCAACTTTCCCCCAAAACATTTTTACAGAGCTTTCATCATCAAGAGAATCAGGACCTGTTCTTATCGATTCTAATATCGATTTCGTAGTTATGACTGGTTCCGTTGAAACAGGAAAAGCCATCGCAAAAAAATGTGCTGAAAGGCTTATCCCCTCGACTCTTGAACTATCAGGAATCGATTCCTTGCTACTTTTAGAAGATGGCGATGTAGATCTTGCTGTGAGTGCAGCGTGGTTTGCGGCAAATATCAATGCAGGGCAGACCTGCATGGCAAGCAGAAGGTTCTTGATACCAGAAACCATGTTGGAAAAAGTGACAACGAAGCTACTTGAACTTGCAAAGAATTTTAAGCCTCGAAAGATTCTTATGGAATCACAGGCTGACTGTGCCCTGCCCCTCATCGATGCAGCCTTGATCGAAGGCGCTGAATTAAAATGGCCTCTTACCAAATCAGATATTTGGAAGGATGGGCATTTCGATGCTTGCATCCTAATAAAGGTTCGTGAAGAGATGGGGATTTGCAACGAAGCAATTTTTGCCCCGGTCTTATCCGTGCTTACTTACAAAACGATTGAAGATGCCATCAGTATTTCCAATGCCTGCCCCTTTGGCCTTTGTGCAAGCATTTTTACTGCGAATCAAGAATTAGGAGAGAAAGTCGCATTAGAATTAAAAGTAGGAAGCGTTTCCATCAACGATGCGATTGTTCCCCACGCGCACCCTGCAACCCCCTTTGGCGGAGTTGGCCTAAGCGGTTGGGGTGCAACTCAAGGAGAAGAAGGCTTACTGGAGATGACTAGACCGTTGTCTATTTCGATTGTCAGCGGAAAATTTAGGCCCCATTACGAACTTGCAACACCCAAGGCTGCAGAATCTATTCCTATTGTAGAGGGCCTATTACTTGCGCTGCATGCACCAACCTGGATTGGAAGAATCACAGGTTGGTTCAAGTTACTTTTATCCGGGTTTCAAAAAAAACAAGATTAGATATCACCTTTGTAGGTAAAGCCCTCTTTGACTTCTGGTTTCAATAAAACCTGCAAAGCCGTGGCACCCATGGCCAAAGAGCCAACATATTCCAGACAAAGCAAAAACAGCGGATGCGTGAACATTTGCAGCAGATCAAACCCATCATCAGGTATTAGTTGCATGGGATCTGGTTGTACTTCCACAGACCAAATTTTGGACAAAAGACCTATACAGTTAAAGGGAATGATCCCCATGATTGCACAAACCATTGACCAGTTATAAGATTCTAATGCCTGCATTCTGACCGCTGCCATTGCTTCTACAGCGTTGTAAACAAGGATAAGCAGGGAAAAAACAATCCATGAAATCCGGTAGGGAACCTGCTTGGTTCGAATTTCTTTGATAAATGCTTGTTCAGCAGGTTCAAGGGTAATGCCCTGAGGGATGTCAGTAAGCCCCATTTTCTTTTGCCGCTCTGCAATTTCCGGATAAACATTGTGGGCAAGGATATCGTTTTTGTTATCCTTATCAATTGCACTGCCTCTTTCAGAGAGTTTCTTTTGGAGTTCAGTATTGCCCTTTGCTTTTTCAACCTCGATTTTGAAATATGCTTTCAAGGTTTCTTTGTAATCAAGAATGTCCTCAGAAAACAAAAAGGGCCAAACTGCTACACCAAAGCTAAAAACACAAAGCGCAACACAAAACATACTGCGAAACATGATTTTATTGGAAGGCCCTAAAAGCGCAGCTTGTGCGGGGCCTCGAAGGTCTTTGTTTGAAGTATCAAGGGCGTAATTTACTTTGGGTTTGGATTTAACCTCTTCCCCAGGTTTCTCAATATCTCGCAATCCATAAAGCACGCCATCGTCATCATCATCACTGCTCTTTTTTTTAGGCGGCGCTTCCGGTGCTTTTTTCTCGTCTTTTGGCGGTTTAGATGGTGCCGCAGATGAAGATTGAACGGTGATTACCCCGGAGCACTTTGGGCACTTTATTTTTTTTCCGGGTGCAAGGGTTGCGGGCAACTTAAGGTTAGCGCCACAATGTTCGCACTTCATAGATATCGTATCATTAGCCATAGCTTATTCCGTTCCTTGAGAATCATTCAAAACTGGCAATACGCCCTCCGGTGCAGACAGTGTACCTTCTGGTGCAGGCTTATGCCATAGGCTGATGACCGCATTTTGCCCAAGAATTTCTGTGCGGAACTTCTTTTCAAGTTCCCATTCCACATTTTCACAAGCGCCCTTCAATGCGGCATAATCACTTACCAATAACACCGCTTTGCCACCAGGGCTTAGAATTCGATTAAACTGGATCATCAGTCCGCGATAAAGTTTATTGATGTCCACATCTGGCGAAATCTGCTTACCAAAAGGCGGATTACAAATAATTCGATCAATCGAACACGAATCAAGCGGAAGCCAGCGAGCATCCCAACGGTGCAAATAAATTTTCCCCAGCCTTCTGGTATTTGCAGAGGCATCCAGAACTGCGGCCTGCTCGATATCACCGCCCCATGCCGCTTCTCGGGGCATGCGCCATCCTTCTGCAAAAATCTGATATTCACCAAGGATAGTACCTGCTCCACACATAGGATCAATCACTTTGTGCTGAGGTTTAAGTTCTGCAATCCGGACCATTGCTGCTGCAACGCTGGGTCGCAAGGAAGCCGGGCGGTGCGCAACCTTGTAGGTTCGATGCCTCATGGTTTTATCGGTCAGCCTAATTCCAGCTACAGCTGTCTTCTCTTCAATGGTCAACCAAAATTCTACAGAGGCGTTATCCTCAACCATTCTCCAGTTTGGCGGAATAAATTTAGCCAATCCCTTAGCGAACTCCTTTTGCGCATCTTTTCGGTGATAGCCATGCTCCCCATCCATTTGCGTGATAAACCGATAAGTGGGTTTCCCCTTAGTTTTGGGCTTAAAAGCATGATGTTGACTAATCAGGCGGGTCCAATCACCCTCTTTGGCAGTCCATTTGCGAATATCTTCTAAATCTTTCGCCCGATAAGTAAGAGAATCTGTACCCCAAGCAAAAAGAAAAACATCTTCCGTGGTTTTCAGGTCAAAAAGATCAGGATCGGGGCCATCGATCTTAAAAGTAACCAAACCATCAGTTTTTCGCGTGATTTTGGCACCTAATAGCAACTCGATTTCGCGTGCAGCTATACTTTCCAGCCCCGAAACAACCATCGCATAACATGAAATCGAACTCATAAAAATATCGCCCTATTTTGTAAAGATTTACGTGAATTCACCCTACCTTACCAACACCTAGCCAAATAAACTTGATTATGGCCCTATTGTGAATATATTTACTTTTGAAGAATTGCAGGGCCAAAATAGTTAAAGCTTGACTTTCTTTATTGTCCAGAAACTCTCAAGCTTACTCAACCTTCATCTTGATGTTTCCGTTGTGGAGTTAATTTTATGGCTGACCAAATGCTGATCGACTTGCGAACTTTGATGGTAGAAAAAGAAGATTGCGATGCTGGCACTGTCCAGCAACTTCGCAACGGTTTGGCGCAGGGAAACCAACAATTCAAAAGTTTAAAAGAAGTTGTTCAACTTCTTAAAAAGAAAGTTGAAACCACTCCAGCACCTGGTCATAAAAAATACCAACTTAAACTTGGTATCGCTCTTTATTTCATGGGCCATACCAGCGAAGCTATCGAAAACCTAACTCATGGCGAAAGCAGTTTGGCTTTCTTTTATTTGGGAAAAGCCTGTCTTTCCACCAAAAATATTGAAGAAGCCTCCAAAGCTTTTGATAAAGCTGAAAAGTTGGGCTACAACATCAATCAAGTTCAGCTCCAACGAATTGATCTTCTTCGTCAAAAAGAAAATCTCAAAGAAGCAAAAGCCACTCTTGTCAAATTGGAAGAACTTGCCAGCCATAGTGCTGAGTTCCATTTCCAAAAAGCTGGAATATTTCTTGACGAAGGCGAAAAAGCATCTGCCGTCAAGCATCTTGAACGGGCTGTTGAATTAGACCCTACACACACCGGGGCTCTTTTTCACCTCGCTCAAGCAAACGATCAAGCGGGTAATGATCACGAAGCCATTGGTTTTTACGAGAAATGCCTTAAACACCCCCCTATTCATGTGGGCGTGCTCAAGAACCTTGGGGTTCTTTACGAAGATAACAACAAATTTGATAAAGCGGTTGATTGCTACAAAACTGCTCTTTATTCCGACCCACTAGATGATCAAGCTAGACTTTATCTAAAAGATGCACAAGCTGCTCAGACTATGTACTACAGCCCTGATGAAGACCGCGATAACAGTAAATACAATCAGGTGCTTGAAGTTCCTGTTACCGATTTCGAACTTTCGGTTCGTAGTCGTAATTGCCTTAAAAAGATGAATATTCGCTCTTTGGGTGATCTTACCCGAGTTAGCGAAGCTCAATTACTAGCAAGTAAAAACTTCGGTGAAACCTCTCTTACCGAAATCAAAGAAATGCTGGTAGCTAAAAATCTTCGTTTGGGCCAGTCTCTCGAAGATTCCACACAACGCGAACCTGTTTTCCGACTCCCGCAAAATCTAACTGAGCAGGAAATGGCTTTAATGAATAGGCCTATTTCTGATCTGCAGCTTTCGGTTCGGGCCCGAAAATGTATGAATCGACTTGGTATCAATACCATGGGCGAAGTCATGCAGCGTACTGCCGATGAACTGCTTGAATCCCGCAATTTTGGCATGACTTCGCTTAGCGAAGTTCGTGAAAAGCTGCAGGCTATGGGCCTTTCATTGCGAGGCGATTAAGTTCTTCTCTTGCCTGGATTTTCCGAATGAGTCTTTCCTTTAATCTGCTTAAAAAAGACGGAACGGCTC
>DBCB01000191.1:16679-30245 GCA_002303765.1 Planctomycetaceae bacterium UBA969 | reverse complement strand
AAGCCGAAGAAATTTAGAACAAAGCATGGGAGTCATAGTTAAACTAACAAACAAGCTCATAAGGATAGCAAAAGCAATAACGAGGCCAAAACTATTGAAGAAGCGCCCCACCTGCCCCCCCATGAATACAATGGGAAGAAAAATAACCAAGAGAGATAAAGTAGTTGCAGTAACAGCCATAGCAATTTCGGAAGTTGCCTGCCCCGCAGCTTCAAAAGCAGATTTTTTCTTTTCTTCCATATACCTGAAAATGTTTTCATGAACCACAACTGCATCATCAATCACAATTCCCACCGCAAGTATCAACCCCAGAATCGTCATGTTATTTAGGGTTAACCCAAGCAAATCCATCAATGCAAAAGTGCCTGCAATAGACGCTGGGATAGATAAAGACGCAATCACAGTAGTGCGCCAATCACGGATAAAAACAAGGATTGTTAAACTAACTAATAAAACAGCCATAGCCCCATGGCGCTTGATTTCTTCGATAGCACCCCGAATAAATCTGGACTGATCTCTAATAGTTTCGATGCGAATATCAGAGGGAAGTGCCGCCATAAGCTCATCAAGCCTTGCACGAACTCTATCAACAATTTGAACTGTATTAGCGCCTGTTTGCTTTTGCACAAACAAAGTAACTGCGTTGCCTCCCAAAGAAGGATCATCAATTTTATTTTCACCAAGACTCCAAAGCCTACTTAAATTGTGAGGTTCTTCGAAAGAATCTTCTACTTGAGCAACATCCTCAATTCTTACGGCTTGACCATTGCGGGTGGTAATAATCAACCTGCGAATATCTTGAACAGAAAGCACACGGCCTATAGTGCGCAACGATAGCTCAAGCTTCCCCTGATCCACCTTGCCGCCAGGAAGTTCTTGATTTTCCTTAAGCAAAGTATTTCGAACCTCAGCAATCGAGATACCTTGATATTTTAAAAGCCTATTAGGATCAACCGTAATTTGAATTGCCCGCTGCCTGCCACCCACAATCGTGACAGAGCCAACCCCAGTAAGTGTCTCAAGATTTTCTTTAATCGTTTTCTTGGCAATATGCGTGATCTCTCGCAAATCACGATTCCCCGATATCGCTAAAGAAAGCACAGGAGCAGCACTTATATCGAACCGATCAATAATTGGTGTATCTGTGTTCAAAGGTAATTGATTTAAAATGGCACGAACTTTTGCCTCGATTTCTTCTGCAGCAATCTGGCCATTTTTTTCTACCCGAAATTGAACAACAACTGTTGATATCCCCTCTTTGGTCGTGGAACGCAACTCATCAATTCCCGAAACGGTATTAACTGTTTCTTCGATAAGCTTGGTGATGTTGGTTTCCATTTCTTCAACGCTTGCGCCTCGAAGTGTGGTGGAAATAATCACCACAGGAATATCAACATCGGGAAATAGATCAACGCCTAGGCGAAAGTAGGAAAAAATACCAAGTACAATCGGTGCCGCCATAAGCATGGCAGTAAAAACAGGGCGCCTAATACATACATCCCAAAGTGCCATCAGAAATCCTTATTCCCTTCAATTGTCGAAGGTTCTAAAGATCGGATTTTGATAGTTGAATTTTCCGCAAGACTATTTTGGCCAGAAATAACGATAGAATCACCAACTTTAAGAAGGCCAGATACCTCAACCCAGTTTTCAATCTTATTACCCATAGAAACAGATATGCGTTGTCCAAGCTTAACTTCAACCTGTTTAACTTTATCACCTTCAACCCGAAAAACCTTAGTTACTCCAGCAAAACTAACCACAGATTCCTCCGGAACAGTAAGCACATCAATAGTCTTATCCACCTCAATAGAAACCTTTGCAAAGAAGCCAGGCTTAAGTTCTCGACTAGAATTGACCACTGCTATTTCAAGTTGAAAGGTCCTACTTAATGGGTCAACGGTAGGATAAATTCGGACAACCGATCCGAGAAAAGTCCTACCAGGATAAGCCTCTACACTTATGCTGGCATTCTGCCCAAGCTTCAATTGCGATAGTTCTTTTTCAGGCAATGATACCTGAAGCTTTAAAACCCGATCTAAAGTAAGCCGATACAAAGGTTCCATTGGATTCAAATGAACCATTTCCCCCTCACTAATTCCTTTGCTGTAAACAATAAAAGGGGTTTTTCCACTGAGTGAAGCAATAAAATTGGCATAATCCAAGCCACCGGGGTTCTGCACCACTGGAACCGTAATTTTAGTCTCCTTCAATTTCTGCTCTGCAGTAGAAAGAAGTGCCTGCTTATATCTGACTGTAGCCAAAGCCGTATTAACCTCAAGAATTGCATTATCAAGATTAACTTTTGAAACTTTGGATTCTGTTTCAGCTTGCTCCCGATCTTCAACGGAAGAAGCTGTTCCAATTCTTCGCAATCTATCAAGCTTATTAACAGCATTTTTTTCCAAGATCGCAGCCTTGGCAACCATGGGTAGATTAGTGACCACAAATTTTTCATCGGGCAAAACAGAGAGCCCGAGTTTTGCCATTTCCAATTCCAATGATTTTTTCGCCTCGTTGACAACAAGTTTCAAATCTGTTTCATCAATTAAAAGCAATGGTTCTCCAGGGTAAACTTCATCGCCAATATCATGAAAAACTTTAAAAACCCGGCCTTCAACTTTGGGAATAACTGCAATGGTTTCAAGCCCTTTAAAAGAGCCAGTAGTTTTGAGATTTTTAGCAAGCGTTCTGGAAACAATTTTGCCAACCAAGACGGGAACCGATGCAACAGGTTTTGCAATGAAACTAGATTTCGAGGTATCAATTTTAAAAAAAAGATCAGGTCGATAGACCACCATTAATATCAATAACAGTGCGACCCAAGGAAAAAGAGAAAAGAACATTTTTAGTAAAGATCGAAGCATAACTAATTCCAGACTTATAAAACCAAACACATAATTCTAATATATTTCATTTCAAACCAGAGTGTTAGCCACCAACATGATTCGAGCGCAAATTGTTCAATAATCGAAAAACAAAGCTTATCAATAACAAGGAAATGGCACTAAAAGAAAACAAAATGAGTAAGAGCTGAAATTCGAAGAAAATTGGCTGTAAATGAGGAGAAAGGAATTTCCAACAGTAGAATGTAGCCACAGACGAAATAGCAAGGGATGGACCAAAAGGGAAAGCCTGTTCACCTTTACTAAACAATTGAAGAATACCAAAGAAAAAAGCCGGGATCACAGCAAGAAAAAAAGCGACAATAACAAGTTGCCAACCCCAAAAAGCCCCAACCATCATCATAAGATCTGCATCCCCCAATCCCATACCCTCGATACCCCGGCCGAGGCCATAGGTAAAGCGAATTGCCCGAAGTAAAAAAGTACCTGCAAAAATCCCAGCTAAAGAAGCTAAGAAGCCATGAAGATAAACATGCGAATCTAGCCAGTCAAAAACCGGAAACCATAAAGGCCAAGCCATAACCCCCGGAGGCATCAAGGGCTTAACAGGCCAATCCTTAGATGACAACAAAAGGGTATTTGCAGAATGAATATCATCAGGGAAAGGCCATGCTTGGAAAGTTGAAAAAATCAAACCAAACAAAGTCCCAGTTACAGTTATACCAAGGGGAATTTCCATTTTTGCGAGGTCGGTCAAAGAAGCAGTTAAGAGAAATGAAAGCAAAGTGACATGAGAGACAAAAGTAAACCAGACATTTAAAGGAATCAGTCCCTGCGAGATTTGGTGGGATTGCACCGACACAATCTTATAATTGGGGACATTATAAATCACATCCAAAAGGAATACCGAAACGAACATCAAACCCGAAAAAAGCTCGATCAGCATATATCTCGCAGAGAAAGTCGATTTACATTTTCTGCAAATGCCACCCAAAGCAAGATAACTAATAATGGGGATATTATCAAACCAGGCAATAGGTTTAAAACAACTTGCACAATGAGACCCGGGCCAAAAAACACTTCGCTCCGTATTAAGCCTGAAAACACAAACATTGATAAAACTGCCAACACAGGCACCCGTAACAAAAACGAAGAAAACCCAAATTAATACGGGAAGAGACATTAAAACTCCAAAGTGTTTAATGCTTTGATATCTACTGCGATTTTTTTCGCTAACTCCGCCGGAGTCTGACTATCCACATTGCAACAAATTTCTGAACTTTGTTTGTAAATCGTGGTACGAATTTCCAGAATAGCTTTCACCTCAGAAAGAATATTAACTTGCGGATCTTCTTCGGTTTGCTGGGTTAAAGGGGGCCTGTTCTTACCTGCAAGCCTATCTTCCCAAATGCGATTAGCAAGAATATTTTCATCCGCTTGCAAAAACACAACAACTCCGTTCATCCCCATGATTTTACGGTTCTTTTTACCTAGAATAACACCGCCGCCAGTTGCAACAACCTGCTTGGAATTAGCAGCAATTTTTTGCAATGTTGCATTTTCCATAACCCTGAATGCTGGCTCACCATCGATCGCAAAAATATCAGCAATATTTCTTCCTACACTCGCTTCAAGAGCTTGATCCGCATCAACGAAAGTCCAACCTAACTCTTGGGCAAGAAGTTTTCCCACTGTGGATTTCCCACAACCCCGGGCGCCAATCAAATAAATGTTTTTCTTAAGCATTAGAAAGCAACTTCCTGTTTAAATCTTATTCCTTCGCAACTTTTCCAAGACAGTTTTCCTCATCACATCTAAAGGTGCATTAAATGATGTAAAAAGATTGAATTGTGCTGCAGCCTGACAAACAAACATTTCCACTCCATCGATAACGATGGCCCCTGCTTGCGCCGCATCTCTTAAAAATCCGGTCTCGATTGGATTGTACACTGTATCAAATGCAACATGATCCTTGGTAAAGCAATTTGAATCCCAAGGTGAATCATTCTCATTGGGGTGCATCCCCACGGAAGTGCAATTCACCAGTAAGCCGGATTTAAAATCATACCTTTGACTCCAAGGCATAACTGCAACACCAGCCTCAGAGGCTAATTTTTCAGCTCTTTCAGAAGAGCGATTGCAAACTTTTACACTGCAACCCGCTTTTTTTAGTGCGAATACTGCAGCACGCGATACGCCGCCCGCTCCAAGAATCAAGACATCTCTATTATTTAGCGTTTCACCCAACTTGTTCTTGATAGCTGCAATAATACCTGTTGCATCCGTGTTCTCGGCATGAAATCCATTATCAGTTTTGACCAAAGTGTTGGCGGCACCTATTTGCTTCACTAGATCAGAACTTGTTGTCGCAAAACGAAAAGCACTTTCCTTATGCGGAATCGTTACGCTATAACCCATAACCGGAATCGATTGATAAGCTTCGATAGCATTAGAAAAATCGGATGCTGAAATATGAAAAGGCAAATAAACCCCAGGAAAACCCAATGACTTAAAACTGGCATTATGAATAGCAGGGCTTAAACTATGGCCAATAGGATCGCCCATAACGCCAAAAACCTTGGTTTCTTTACCTAAACTTTTGATGTCATAAACCGAAACCACATCTTTAAAAATTGGAATACCCGGAGCGTTCACCAAATTAGCAGAATAATTGGTATACATCCAAGGGCTACGCTTCTGGGTCAAAGAAAGCACTCTGGAAGGAAAACCAATGGTTCCCATGCAAAAAGCAATCAATGGAAGACTTGCATGCTGATACAAATTAAGGATTCTAACTGAATCGGAATTATTGTTGGCAAAGCAGGCGATTTTCACCAATTCTGGACCCTGCGATTCAAAAGCTTTATGCAACACACTGATATTAGCTGGGGTTTGGGCAAAATTGTGATAACTAAGGATACGCAAACAATCGTTAGACGTAGAAAAGTTGTGAAAACAATCAGCTTCGACATCGATCGCATGAGCCCCAGATTTCTGGGCCTGAATCAATATACTTATGCGACTTTGCTCATCTTTTTCCCAAAGCCCGCCATCAATTTTTCTTCGAATGGTTACTAGAGTTGGGCCTGTTATATTTTTTAATATCTCCGCAATGGAAAACTCTTCCTGAAGAAAATCCAGCCTTAACTCGACCAAATCTGCACCAAAATCAAACGCGTGATTGCAAGATTGCACCATCTGAATGCATGTTTTCTCAGCAATTACTGCGCAGACACCATTTTTTAGTTCGGCTAATTTCATGGGGAAGTTGTATTATCGTTTCATAGCTATTATTAAAAAAGTTCAAATTAACCCAAATCAATGTTTCTTAATTACCTCTAAACATCCTAAAATAACACCGTCTAGAGATTTTATGAATACTAAGGCCCTTGGGACATCTCCACTTATGGGAGTTTACGACAGAGACTATTACAAAACCAACTTCAACTCCACCTTTGAAAAAGGATGGGGAAACATAAGTATTTGTAAATGGCTAATAGGAATTAACATAGTTCTTTTCATTTTGCAGATCAGCACTCGAACTTCTTCTGGAAACGGATTAGTCACTGATTGGCTTATACTAAATCCATCTAAAGTAATCGATGGGGAAATTTGGCGCGTCTTTTCCTATGCGTTTCTTCACAGCATGGACAGCCCTCTCCATATTTTAATGAACATGATGGTTTTATGGATGTTTGGTAAGGAAGTGGAAGAGGTGCTAGGGGCAAAAGAATTTCTCCTTTTTTATCTGGTGAGCATTACCATCGGGGGAATAACTTTTGTTCTCGGATCTCAATTAGGTCTGCATAACTCTTACGCAGTGTGTTTGGGGGCTTCAGGTGGTGTAAGTGCGATTCTTATTCTTTTTGCGTGTTGGTTCCCCAGCCGCACCGTTTTATTGTTTTTTATCATCCCGATGCCTATTTGGCTGATGGCCGTTTTGTTTGTAGGGTTTGACGCTTTCAATCTTCTTTCTGGGAAACAAGGATCTGTGGCAGTAGAAGTGCATTTATCAGGCGCTTTATTCGCCTACTTGTACCATGCCTTTCGCTGGAAACTACTTCCGAGAAAAATGCCCTCAATGCAATTATTCAAGCGTAAACCAAAGTTAAAACTGTATCAGGAAGAAGTTCATGCATATGCACCCAAATATGAACCGAAAGAAATTGGTATGCCCCAAGATATGTTGATTCGGGTGGACCAAATATTGGAAAAGATCTCGTTGAGTGGTAAAGATAGCCTTAGTGAAGAAGAAAAATCATTTTTATACAAGGCAAGCGAAACAATCAAACGGAAAAAGAACTAGGGGAAACGCAATGGCTATGTACGAATTTAGCTGTAAACGATGTACTAAAGAATTTGAGCAGTTGGTATTTGCTGGAGAAAAAGCCGTTTGCCCGGGTTGCAAAAGTACAAGCTTGGAAAAAAAGTGGTCTCTTCCTGCTAGGCCAGGTAGCCAAGACGGAGTCAGTTATTGTGAAACAAATTTGCCACCTTGCAATCCTAACTGTTGCAAAATACCATCAAATGTACGAAGATAACTAAATGAGGTTTATTATTACCTTATAAAAATCACATCTCTCCCGGTTTCTCTGGAATCTTATCCAGGGCGAAAGGGATTATTTGAATGCAATTAATTACAACTGATTTGTCATCAGAGGACGGAATGAACCGCAAGATTACCGACCAAGAAGACCCTCTTCTATTAACCTTGGAAGAATCTAGCAAGCTTGTAGCGCATACTCGCGACCCAGCAGAAACGATGGAAAACATCGTGGAATTAATTTCCTCGCGCTTCAAGGCCGATGTTTGTTCTGTTTACTTTCTTGAAAGTTCCGGGACCGAATTAGTTTTGGGAGCCACCGTTGGACTTCGAAAAGAATCCATAGGCAAAGTTAAACTTAAAACTACGGAAGGCCTAGTTGGATTAGTGGCAGAAACCTTGCGCCCAGTTATGGTAGCAAATGCCTTTTCCCACCCGAGATTCAAATACATTCCAGAAGCGGGTGAAGACCCATACCTTTCATTTCTAGGCGTTCCCTTGGTAAAAGCTGGTGGCTTGGTTGGTGTTTTGGTTATCCAAACTGAAGAATCCAGAAGCTTTTCCATAAATGAAATAAGAACCTTGGTTACCGTTGCGGCCCAACTTACTACCGTTGCTTCTGATGCAAGGCTTCTTTCCCAATTAACTGCAGCTACCCATGAACCCTTTGCACCAGTTGCAACCGCGACTTCAGCACACGAATTGCACGCAAGGCTACTAAGCCCAGGCGTTGGAGTTGGTCGAACTTATTCCATCGACAGCCTAGATGAATGGCGCTCGACCACTGCATTCAAGCCCGCAGGGCTGGAAATTGAAAAAGAGCGTATGCAAAAGGCGATGAACCTGGCAAAAGAAGAATTAGCTGCAATGGGCGTACGTATCGCTCATCTTGTGGGCCAAGATCACGGTGCAATCCTTGATGCCCAACTTATGATCTTACAAGATCGAACCATTGAAAAAGATTTGATGACATGCGTGATCGAGGGAATGAGTTCTGAAACTGCGCTTATATCAACGCTAGACAAATATCTCGCTGCATTCCAGAAAATCAAAGCACCATTCTTTCAAGAACGCATTTACGATATCAAAGATGTATTCTTGCGTGTTTTATGGAATCTACGTCCACAAAAAACTAATGGTGGCGCAGCCCAGCAGCGAATTGTTTTGATTTGTAAAGAAGCTTCGGTGATGGAGTTATTTGCAGTAAGCCCGGAAAAATTAGCTGGGGTGATTGTGGAAAAAGGGGGGCCCGAGTGCCATGCAGCAATCCTTGCCCGGGCACTTGGCATCCCGATGATGCAAGTAAGCGAAGGGTTCCAAGATTTATTAATACCAGGAAAAATTGTGCTTATCGATGGGCCCACCCAATCGATTTGTCTTGACCCAAGCGAAGCTCGGATTCACGCACTTATCCAGCCTCTTGAACTGCCCGAATCGCTTTATCCCGTTCAATCCAAGTTAGAAAAAGTTCCAACCGTTTTTGTAAACATCAATCTCCTTTGGGAAGTACCCACTGCCTTGCATTTAGGCGCAGAAGGTGTTGGGCTTTTCCGCAGCGAATTCATGCTCCTTGCAAGACGAACCATTCCAACCGAGGAAGAACAATTTGCCATTTATTCAAAGCTTTTAAAAAACATGCAAGGCAAACCCACAACCATTCGCACTTTTGACCTGCGTCCGGATAAACTAGCATCATTTTCCGACATTGGCGGCGCAGCTTCTCGTGCCTATGACTGGCGCAAAGTGCTAGATTCACCACCACTACAAAAACTTTTTTATGAACAGGTCAGAGCAATTATGCGTGCGGGGGTTGAGGGAAAACCAAAAATCCTGATCCCACTTGTCGCATCAACCGAAACACTCGATTTTGTAATGCAAACTATGCAAGACGCTAGAGAATCGTTATCCCAAGAAAAACTGGATCACAACCCAGACATTCCCCTTGGCTTAATGGTGGAAACCGCAGCTTCTATTCCCATGATGCCTTTTTGGGCCGATAAAGCATCTTTTTTTGCTCTTGGCACTAATGATCTTTTTGCTTCAGTTATTGGTCTAGATCGAAATGAAGAAGCAGGATCATCCCAAGGGGATCATTGCCATCCTGGGTTTCTGAATATTTTATCTACCGCAATTGATCACGCCCATGCTGCAGGCAAACCAATCACCGTATGTGGAGAACTGGCTTCGGACCCTTTAGGGGCCACATTTCTTGCAAGTTGCAATGTCTCAGCCATTAGTGTTTCCGTTCAAAGATTGCACCCTATTTTGAGGGTATTAAACAGCATTGATGAAGCCAGTCTAAATGAGTTTAGAGCAACCTACAAAAAATTGACAAAAGCTTCCGAAGTCCGGGAAATGCTTTTAAAATCGATTCAGATGAATATTAAATAAACTTTCAAGCTTCGATTAAGCTTGAAAGTTTAACAAAAGATGTTCCGTAATCATTAGAATTAAAATGCCGAAGAGAGGACTTGAACCTCCACTCCCTTGCGAGAACTAGCTCCTGAAGCTAGCGCGTCTGCCAGTTTCGCCACTTCGGCATGCAATACAATCCTAAGGTATGAAACTTGTCCGTCAAGACACTGCTTGGAATTATTACGGAATAAAAGGGTTTTGATGGCATGAGGAATCCGCCAAACCATCATTGTTTGAGGCAACTTTGGCCAAAGGAGGGTTAGAATGTGAGAAAATGGGATTAGATAATAAATAATAGAAATCTGATGAGCAATAACGATCACCACGGTCAGGAATCAAAGATTTAGAATGAGTCTCGGGCCAAGGTTGTTCAGGAAAAAACAAGAGTCCAAGGAAATTAGCTTTTGCGAGTATTTCCAAATGAAAGAAATTACCCTTGGATGCAGGAAGACAGGTCGCAAGAACATCTCGCCTATAAACCCGGACAGGAAAAAAGGGATCGACATAGCGAACACCAAAGATGAACCAAAAAATCCAGCTTTGAATACGCCCCGAAATAGTACTAGGGCCCGAAATATTTTCAAAAGGAATGCACAAAAAGAACCTGCACAAAAAGCTTTTAACAAAAGAAAAGAA
Organism: Planctomycetaceae bacterium UBA969; assembly: GCA_002303765.1. GTDB lineage: Bacteria > Planctomycetota > Planctomycetia > Gemmatales > Gemmataceae > UBA969. The sequence continues at coordinate 19,805 of DBCB01000191.1, read as the reverse complement.
TCTCAAGGGGAGTGAATAAAAATCTAGAACCCGAACCGCACCTGCAATGTGAGTTTGTTCGATATTTTGCAACATGATTTTAAGCACCGAAGGCTGGCAAAAGCGTGGCAACAATGGTGCAACTACAAATATTTCATTGGAGGAATGCTCAAACCCAAGCCGAATCGCATCCCCCTCTGATATGGAACTGGATGCCAAAACTTTCAAACCGGGCAGTACATCCGTGGATGCATACTTCTCCGCTGCAACCTTTATTTCAAACAGTTCTGATTCAACCATTTCTTTACCAATTGGTGCAACTATAACTTCGACCTTATTTTCAAATGTTGCAATATAATCAAGCCATTTCTTTAGCCCATGTTTTAACGAGGCCATATCATCGATCTTTGCAAAAAGTAAAAAGCAAAGCGAAGAGCTCGATACTTGGGTAAAGAAATATTCTTTCATGCAAACTTTCGACGGTAGAAATTAAGAATGATCCCTAGAAACTATTTTAATAAAGACAAAAGGCCTACTAAGCCCTTTTGTTTCTGATTCCTTTTTCAAATATAGAATATCAAATTTAAATCTGGGATAGTTTTCCATCATTTCATCAAGATAATCAGGCGAAGTAAGCACAAACGCTTCATTTTTGGTGCAAATTGCTTTAGACAGATTTTCCCAGCCAACCACTGTTTCTACAGGTTTCCCCAAATGAAAGGCCAGTGCATGCGCCTCCATGTTAAAAAACAACAAACTATCACCCGTACTTTTACGGATTAATTTTGCAGCAGATTTCATCTCCCGCATAGGTTCCAACTTGGGCAGATAAAAATCAATAAACCAAACCCAACCAATCATGCTTGCAACCAACAAGATTGCAATATTGTTGAAAACCATATTGGCAGTAAGAAAACCCTTTGAAAGGAAGGTTTTCAGCGCATCAGATAGAAGCACCGCTAAAAAGATTGCAGCCCCAGGGTAAGCTGGTAATAGATAATCCGCCCGTTTGTAACTGACTAGGGATAAAACAAAAAACATGACAAGAAACCAAATCAAACCAAACCAATGAAGCGATGATAGCTTGAAGCGATTGGTACAAAAAACTGCAATAACTGAACCATAAAAAATCGGAGACCAAGGGGCAAAATCGATAAAAAATTGGTAAATGTAAAACCAAGGCGGATGCGATCGCAACGCCCCGTTACCCAATGCACGAACCCAATGATGATACCCAAAAAAAACCTCATAAAACTTGCCATCACTTTGTTTGTTGATCCAGTAAAAATAAATCCAAGATAAAAACACTACACTCAACAAACCTGGAATCACCCGATAATCACGGAGACTTCGAAATAAAAGCTCAAACTTAGAATGAGAGCCTTTTGTTGTTTCACAATAAAAAACATCAAAAAAAAACCAGAAAGCAAAAAGAGGTAGAACTAATACTAAAGCAGGCAAACCTTTCATCAACACCGAAATTAATATCGAAACATAAGTTAACACAAGTAAGATCAGCTTTGTTTTTCCCTCCGATTTACCCGCTTGATAAAAAGCCAACACTGAACTTGTCGTGAAAAACGCCATTGCCATATCTATACGGCCAATTCTTGCCAACCATCCAAAATGAATGCAGGTGAGAAGGATAACCGCCCCAAGGGCCCCCGCATAAAGGTCGTGGTTTTTCCAAAGAAAAAGAAATAGCAAAACAATGATACCAGAAGCGGCAATAGCAGAGGGCAATCGCACGGAAATCGCATCGACCTCGGAAGCACGTATGCGGGAAATAGTTGCAACCAACCAATAATAAAAAGGTGGCTTTTGAAGATCGTCAGAACCATCGTAAATTTTAGGTAGAAAATTGCTTGAGCCATCTAAGATACTATTGGCATTCATCGCTGCTCGGGCTTCGTGGCTGCTCCAAAAATCACGATTAGCAAAATGATGAAAGAATGCAAAGTAGATCGAGAACAAAAACAGGAGAATCCCAACAACAACCTTTAAAACAAAAGAATCCCCATGCGTCAGGTTTTGCAAGCCTTTGCCAAACGATAACCGAAAATCTTGAGCATCCATATTACATCAGGCGGAAAGCCTTTTCCCATGGACTTCAAACATTCGCTGGTAAGCAGCACAATTTTCAATTAACTCTTTGTGGGTTCCAACTGCAGCAACAACTCCTGCATCTAGAACAACAATACGGGAAGCTATTTCCAAGGTATTCAATCTGTGAGTGATGACAAAGGATGTTCGACCTTTCAGAAACTCTTTCATAACCTTGTGAATCAAAACTTCGCTTTCGGGATCTGATTGGCTGGTGAACTCATCAAGAATAATAATAGCTGGATCACGAAGGATGGCTCGCGCCAAGGCAATTCTTTGTTTTTGGCCCCCGGAAAGTTTATTACCAGATTCCCCTGCCATAGTTTCATAACCCTTAGGGAGGTTAAGAATAAAATCATGAGCAAATGCCTTATTTGCAGCAGATTCAATACTAGCCTTGGTCGCCCCTCGAGTTCCATAAGCGATATTATTGTAAATGGTGTCATCAAAAAGAACCGTTTCCTGAGTAACGACACTAACTTTTTTACGCAAACTACGAAGGTTGACGTTTCGGAGATCTTCCCCATTTAGAAAAATGGTGCCATGGTCTGGATCATAAAATCTTGGAATCATACCCATGAGTGTACTTTTTCCTGAACCATTATGCCCAAGAATTGCAATGGTTTCGCCTTCAAAAATCGAAAGGTTGATATTCGAAAGAATAGGTCGACCAGGATCATAACTAAAACAAACACCTTTAAATTCGATCATTGGATTCCCGACCTCGGGTGTATTAAAGGGCATATTGCCATGCCTGGAACTGTAATCCAAGCAAAGGCCGTGTTCGGTTTTAATAAAGGATGGGCCCTCGCAGTTGGCACTTACCCTAGGCTGCTTATCCATAAAAAAGAAAATGCGATCTGAAGCAGCACAACCGGATTGAATTTTGGTAAAAACGCTTGAAAGCTTACGTACCGGATCGGCAATCGCAGCAAGAAGAACATAAAGCTGCAATAAGCTCTCAGGCTCGATAGGATGCTGACTCATACGCATACCAAAAAGCATGGTTTCATGTTTTAAGACAAGAAACGATCCAGCAAGCAA
>DBCB01000191.1:13191-16603 GCA_002303765.1 Planctomycetaceae bacterium UBA969 | reverse complement strand
TCAATGTTAACCACGGTCATCGATTTCAAGTAATAATCGTATGTAGCAGCCCTAAACCTCCGGCGTTCATAGGGTTCCATTGTGTATGACTTAACCAATTTGATTCCTTGGAAAGTTTCTTGAAGAATTTTGTAGATGCTAGACATTCTTTCAAGCAATCGCCTAGTGGCCTGCTTCATGAGGCGACCAATTTTCCCGAGAATGAATGCCGCTACTGGTACCAAAATCAAAAACAAAAGGGTCAACTGCCAGCTGATACATGCAGCAAAAATCACACAACTAATTGCACGCAGTGGTTCGGCTATAACTTTCCCAAATAGTGTTTTCAAACCCGAACCAACGGATTCCATGTCATTGGTAAAGCGAGCCATCAGTTCACTGGTGCCTTGCTCCCCAAATTGATCCACATCCAAGTGGATGACGTTGCGATAAAAACTATTGCGCATGTCGTAAAGCGAGAGATTAACGACGCTGCCTACAAGAGACTCTTGGAAAAATTCAAAAATACATTTGATAAAAACCCCAACCAAGACAAACCCTAGGACATAAGAGAGCGTGGTAAAACTATCCCTAGGCAAATAAGCGTAAATATATTTATGCGCAATCAGATACCAATCCATTTGTTTACGGGCATAAACTAGCTTACTTTCAACCTTTACCAGCGCATGAGTATGCTCTCTGCGTTGCTGTTCAACATACTTATTAAGGGGAAGCTTCTCTAGTTCTTTTGATTTTTCGTTCAAGGCATCCGAAACTGCTTCAATTTGCTCTATTTCTTTGTTGCAATTTGCAATGCATGAATCCACCCACTGCTGGGGGCTTTGGTCGTTATTCAAGAGTTTAAGCACAGGATAAATGGAGGTAAAGTTAAGCCCCCAAAGAATGGCAGCAAAAACCGCGCAAACAATGGAGATAACCAACCTCACTCGATAAGGCCAAGCGTACCGCAAAGCTCTAAGAAAATTCTTCATAGAAGGACCGATCCTTGGTCAATTACTAAATAAATTCCATTGATAACATGTTGTAAGTAGCAAAAAAGGGTTCAAATTAACAAGACAAGTTCGCAAAAATAGACTTGGCCACTTCGCGGTAAGGAAAAAGCTAAAAACGCAAAAGGAAGCATCAGCCGTAAAAATCCGCACAGTCGTCACAAAACTCGCAAAACCCCGTATTGCATCCACAATACTTAAGCTATTTATTTTTTCTAATTTGACACATAGTTGGTTAATTGTTTACATTTGAATGGTTACTGTAATCGCATGGCTAATTGACGAATGAGTGAAATATTATGGTTTATCAATCAAATTCAAGACCTTTGGGCACGCTGGCCCAACAAATTGTAGATTTAAACAATCAAATCAGCCTCGCCCAGCCAAGGAATAAGAGAAAAAACAAAGGCCTGAAAGAAATGGAGTTTTTAACTCTTTGCCACCTAAGAAACAAAGATTTAATGAATGTTGGGGATATACAAAAGTTATTAGGCGTGCTCCCTGCACAAATGTCTCGAATTATCCGTTCTCTTGAAAACCGGGATATTGCACTGATTTCTTGCAGCATTAACCCCTTAGATAAACGAAAAATCGATGTTGTTTTAACGGATGCTGGTAACATTGCCTTTGAAAACCACCAGACTACCCGTGTTTGTTTTGTTCAAGAATTGCTGCAAAAGTTAAATGATGAAGAAATTGACGATTTAAAAAAACTTGTAGATCGACTTACCGATTTAATCATTGAAAACTCAAAAACCCACGAAAGCTTATCAAGCGTTTAAATATCAATTCATTCCTCATAACGCTAAAAGCTACCAGTAGATTTTTAACAATTTCATTTAACTATGCAAATTTAAGTTTACATTTAACGATAAGTCTTGCATTTTATAGGATATATATCATTCTACGGTTATTGATTGCTTAACCTACTTTGGTTATATGACGATTAATGCAGGTATGTACTCAAGGAACTAGTGGTATCTAAGGGGTTCTCCATGGAGAAATGGTTATGTTGGAGTTCCATGGGGGCAGCCGGTTTAGTTTTATTATTGTTTATCCTTGATATTGCTATCGGACTGCCCTTTGGTCGCTCCAGTGTTGTTGTTGATGCAATTGCAATCATTTGCAGCATTGCTGTTTTACTATTATCTTGGGATGCATTCCGAGATTTGGGCTAGGCTGCATAGATTGTGAAGGCTTTATAACTAAGCTTCTTCTTTAGACCAATCCTTAATCATCTCCTCAATCATCCCATCCGTAGTGAAACTTGCGGAACTAAGGGCACTACCCCACCCCAAATCCTTCACTTCTTCGGAAGTAAGAGGGCTAATTGAAACAACTTTGGTTTTCCCAACATTAATGCTAGGTGCAAGTAAATCACCCAGCGCATCAAATATCACCTTTGCACTGTTGGAACTTGTCACCGCAACATAATCCATCGAAGTTTGTAATAGCATCTTCTTAATATTGGCGATTTGTTCCTGTGAAGGAGGGCTCTGAGAATAGACATGAAGGTCGGTAATCTGACATATTTTCGACAATTCTTGGCTAAGCAGGGCTCTACCCTCCCTTGCCCTTGCTAAAAGAACTTTCCCGCCTTTAACCAAAGGCTTTAAGGCCTCGATTAAACCCTCTGCATCATGTCTAGGTGGAATCAGATCCGGATAAATATGAAATAACTTTAATGCAAGTGCAGTCGATGGACCAATACAGGCGATTTTCAAATTCGAAAGAATCCGGATATCGAAACCTAATTGCAAAAATCTTTGTAGGAATTTTTCGACACCATTGGCACTCGTAAATACAAGCCAATCGAAAGAATCAATTTTTTTTATTTCATGATCGACCAAGCTCCAATCATCAGGGCCCTTAATGATCATAGAGTCAAACTGAAAAACATTGGCACCAAGATTTTTTAGCTTGGCAGAAAAATCAGCGCCCTGCCCTTTGGGCCTAGAAATCAAAACAGAGGCATTCCCCAAGGGGAGTTTGTTTCGCCAACCCCAAAGTCCAAGATACTTAGCTGCGGAGCCAATAATAATTACAGCAGGTGGTTCGAAATTTTCCTGGGCAACAAGTGTGGTTAAATTGCCTAAAACGGTGGTAGCTTGCTTTTGTTGAGGAAGGGTAGCTTCGGAAATAATGGCGACGGGCGTTTGCGGGCTCATCCCTTGTTCGAGAAGATTAGACTGAATAACTTGGGCCCTTTTGACGCCCATGTAAAAGACCAAAGTACCAGGGAATTTTGAGATTTCAGGCCAATGAAGAAAGCTGTCTGGCTTGCCTGCTTTTTCGTGCCCAGTAATAAAAGCCACTGCGCTGGAAAATTCCCGGTGCGTTAATGGGATCCCTGAATAAGCACTCGCCCCAAGAGCGGCTGTAACCCCCGGGACAATTTCAAAAGCAATATTTTTGGCAATCAA
>DBCB01000191.1:7179-13163 GCA_002303765.1 Planctomycetaceae bacterium UBA969 | reverse complement strand
GGTTCGATTTCTTCGCTACCTCTGCCAAAAAGGAGTGGATCGCCGCCTTTTAAGCGTGCAACTTTCAACCCATTGGAAGCGTTGGTGATCATCAAATCAACCAGAACCTCCATCCGTTCAGGATGACAACCTGGGAGGGATTCTGCGCAAATTTTTGGAGTTTCATCTGGCAGGATTTGCAAAATTTGAAGGGACACAAGCCTGTCATAAATAATCAGATCCGCATCATTTAATATTTGTTGCCCGCGAACAGTTAACAAGCCCGGATCGCCCGGGCCTGCACCAATAAAATAAACAAATCCACCAGCAACTTCATTCAAATGGAAACTCGCTTAGAGAGCTGGATAACTAGACGCCAACCATTTCGTCAGGGTCAGGAACATCGATTCCATAATCAGGCCTAGACGGAGAAACTTTACACATAAAAATGCCTAATTCGTAAAGAAGACTCATTGGTATCCATAAGAAAAGCATACTAAATGCATCAGTGGAAGGTGTTGCAACTGCTGCAAATAGCGCCATCGCAAACCAAGCATATTTTCGATTCTTTTGAAACATCTCAACATTCATAGTGCCTAGTCTTTCTGCAAACACCATCACCAAAGGAGTTTGGAAGGAGAGACCAAAAACAACAGGCATGAAAATTGCAAAACTCAGCCATTCATTCAATCGTAAATCTGGTTTTAGCCCAAGCCATTCGTTAAACCACAAAAGGGCTTCGATCGCTTTTGGTATCACAAAAAACTCACAGATAAAAACTCCGGACAAAAACAAAACAACACTGAAGGGCAAATAAACATGCACCAATTTTTTCTCATGTGGATACAAACCCACTGCCACAAAAGACCACCCCTGAAAAAACAGCCACGGACTTCCAACCACAATCCCGCACACAATACAAACCTTGAAATAAACCATGAAAGCTTCTTGAACGCTCAAGGTGCTCATGGCATCAAAATCCCCGATTTTTCGCTGGGATTCACCCATTAATGCTGATTCTTTTAAAGGTTCTTTGTGAGAAACCCAGAGGGTAACCGTTTCGTTTTTAAGTTTTTCCTCAGACAAATCCGCAGGGGGCTTAATCTCGCTAATTGCTTGAGATGGATCACCTTTAAAAAGTGCTTCAAGCTGGGCCCTAGAAAATATTAGCCCTGTAAATTCGGTTGGTTTATTCAACGCAACCAAAGTGGAATCTGTCCCTTTGTCCAATTCTTCCCGCACCAAAGCCACTCTTCGCTCATAAAACTTTTTAAGCTCGGACTTTACAGGCAAGGTGATAAAATCAACCACATATTTGCCAATAAAAAAACTAAAAATGAATGCAATAAAAAAACCCTTAAAGGCATTAAGCAAATGCGTACGCAAATCTTCAATGTGATCACCAAAAGACATTCTTGTGTCAGCAAAGAAATCCTCGGGATCAGGTGCCTTAGTCAAAGCCATAAAATTCCAACCCTAACTTTTCGTTAAATACGCCTATTACCAATTTACATAAACACGAAATATTAGCCATTATCTCTTTATGGGAATGGCATTGCCATTGCTAAGTTTAAAGTTTATCAAGCAATTTGCCGATTAGTACTTAAAGTTTAATTATGTAAAGTTTAAGGATTAATCCAGCAGGCAAAATAGATATAACGAGCCAAGGAAAAGGTTGCCATGTACATAAGAATATTCGTATTTATTGCATTAATAGTGGCTACTGGGTGCAGGAATTTAGAAGGGCCTAAATACCATAAGGAACACCCCGAAAAGATTGATAGTCCCGTTTATAACATCGATGAACAGAAAAGGCGTGGCAGAGAATTGATAGCATTGCCGGATGCAAGCCAAAATGTTGCCCCAAAAACCGGGATAGAAACATACGGACCGTCAGGAAGGTGGTAGAATAGGGTATAGTTTAAAATGAGAACCAACATGAAAAACACCCTAATTGCCCATTTTCTGCTTTTAGCCCTTTTAGCACCAGGCTGCCAATCTGTTTCGGAAAAAGCAGCATCAATTCAGCCTTTAGCAGAAAACACACCTGTTCCACCCTACCAAGATCTTTTATCCCGAGCTAGAAACCAGTCCTCCGTGGCAACGGAATCTTTTTTCATCAACAACTGGGCAGAGTTAGAGGATGCCGCAAAGGGGCTAGAACAAACATCGAGATTAATGTCAAAAAGTGCAGATATGCCTGAAAACAAAAAAGAGTCAATCTTGGCGGTATCATCTGATCTAAATCGGGAAGCAGCAAAACTAAAAGAAGCATGCAAGACAAAAAACGAAGTCGAAGTAAATACACAACTTCAGAAGATAACCTTAAAAATTCGTGAACTTAGAATCAATTAATCAGCAGTTTCATCGGTTTCGCCTGAAACAAACACTCCACCGCCAAATTGCGAACAAAGTCTGAAATGATCTAATGGCGAAAGAGTTTCTGCCCTTACTTCGCCTTTAATATCTAGAATCACCAACTTGGCATCAATTTCAGCTTTGGAAAGTTTGTTGTTGGGCATAGATAAAAGGGCACCCCGTAAATTCTTCCTGCGATGAACATATAAGCCTCTTAGGAAGTTTCTAAAACAAAGAGGGCCATCCTCAGGCTTTACCCCTTCAAAAACGAGTTTACTTCTAAGCAGAGGGCTCGGATCAATTTTAATAATCGCGGAATCCACCTTAGGCCTGGGCCAGAAGGCAGCGGGCGATATCCTTCGAACTATTTCCACTTTAGCAAGGCTTTGAAAAAGAATCGGTAATGCTCCGAAATCTTTACTTTTTGGTTTTGAAATAATTTTTTCAGCAATTTCCAACTGAACCATTGCAACAATTTTAGTGGGCGGATTTCTACTTATCAACAAATTACTCATCACAGGAGTAGCTACGGCATAAGGGAGATTAGCAACCAATTTGTAGCCAGAAATACCAGGCATTGATGTGATTTCAGCAAGCTTTTCGGTAACTTGAGGCTGAATCTGATTCTTGCCTTTAAGGATATCCCCACGATGAAGAAAGAACCGATCCCGTTCAATCACAGTTTCTTCTGTCAATTTTTGAAAAGCGGGATCCAGTTCGACACTTAGCACAAATCCAGCATTTTCTATCAGTCGGTTGGAAAGGCTACCCGTTCCGCTGCCTACTTCCAAAACAGCATCAGATGGCTGTAAACTGGCACTATTAACAACAAGATCCATAAGGTTCAGATCAATAAGGAAGTTTTGCCCCATTTTGTTTTTGGGCCATATGTTTCTGCTTTTTAAAAGCTCAGTCAGGTAGGACTGGGTTTGTCTAGGTGGAATATCGTAAAGGTTCATCGATTACTTTTTGCCTTTAAAAAACAGTTCATAAGCGCGCATTGCGTATTTTGCGATCATATCAGTTTCAATGTTAACCATATCCCCAGGTTTCTTAAGTGCAAGGGTAGTCATTGCTAGAGTGTGAGGAATCAAGGCGACACTAAATTTATCTTTTTTCACTTGGACTACGGTCAAACTTACACCTTCAATACAAACGGAACCCTTATCAACAAGAAAAGGTTTGATCGAATCGGGTAGTGAAAACCAGATATCCACCCATGGCCCTGATTTTTCGATTTTCAAAATTTCAGCAGTCGTATCAACATGACCTTGAACAAAATGACCACTAAAATCACTACTTGCAGAAACAGGTTTTTCCAAATTAACTTTCATACCAACTTGAAGAAGCCCGAGGTTAGACTTTTTTAATGTTTCTGGTCCCACTTCAAAAACAGCTTGCTTATTCTTTTGTGAAATCAAGGTTAGGCAAACACCATTGATGGCAATACTGGCACCCGTTTTTGTTTTTTTAAAAAAATCATCATGCCCAATTGAAAGCAAAACCCCAACATTTTGGGTTTTTAAAATAGTCACCGTTCCCATGGATTCTACGATGCCGGTAAACATGCGTTATGCCAATAAATGTGATGAAAAGAATCGGCTAGCGACGATAGTAATCGTTTACGCTGGCCTGCGAAGAATCAACCATATTTCTTCGAAAAGCAATATAAAAGATCTGCCGGGCAGGGAAGTTTAATGCGTATATCCAGAACACTAAAATAGCAAGTGATTCGGGAACTAAGTAAACCATCGGAGCAATCACAGGCAATGCAAAACACCAGCCAAAAATCACTTTTTTACGAAGAATATGCTTGGTTAAATGTGGGTAGGAAAAAGGCGAAACCATTAGTAATGCAACAACAACCGCTCCAAAAACAGACCACACACTAACCACATTCTTGGCAGTTAAAAAATCAAATCCGGGTACTTCCATAGAACCATAAGAACGAATCAGCGCCAAACTGGCTATGCAACCACCTGCTGCAGGAGAAGGCAAGCCTTTAAATCTTTTAAAAGAACCAGCTTCAAGATCAGTATTTTCAAGGTTATACTTCGCAAGCCGAATTATTGCACACGCCATGAAAAGCCCGGCTATACAGGCGAATATATTCCTAACAAAAAAGCTGTCCCAATCCTGACCTAGACGAAGGATTAAAAATGCGGGAGCAGCCCCAAAACTAATCGCATCACACAAACTGTCAAGTTGACCACCAAAATCACTAGTTACTTTTACCAATCTAGCTAGCATCCCATCGAATACATCAAAAATCATGGCAAGAAATATCATGCCAGCAGACCAACGCAGTAAAACCGCTGCTGAGTGATCATCCTGAACAGAAAGATCTATTTTTGCAGCTATAACGATAGCAGCAAAACCGCATATTGCGTTTCCAAGAGTAAACAGATTAGGAATTAATTTCAGTATTGAGTGCAAAGCACATACCCACAAATAAAACAAAATGGCAAAATCACCATATAAATTGTAACTTAGGTTCACCAAGATTTCTACAAAGAAAATGAAAAAGTAAAACAAATACGGCCCAACTTTGTTCAAGTTGGGCCGTAAATATTACCCATTCTTACTGACCCTTAGGTCCCGTGTTCCCAACCAGTCATGTACTTATTCTGAGCTGCAGTAAGCTTATCGATGCTGATTCCCATCGATTCAAGCTTATGGGTTGCAACATAGCGCTCGACTTCCAAAGGAACATCAATAACTTTATTGGCCAATTTGCCTTTGTTTACAATGCAGAATTCAGTTGCAAGGGCTTGAGTTGCAAAACTCATATCCATTACACTTGGTGGGTGCCCTTCTGCTGCTGCAAGATTTACAAGCCTACCCTGACCAATTACATAAATCTTTTTGCCATTCTTGAGTTGATATTCATCAACATTTGGCCTTACTTCGCTAATCACTGCACTGGATTGAGCCTTCAACGCAGGCAATTCTAATTCCACATCAAAGTGACCGCTATTACAAACCATTGCACCATTCTTCATCTTGGAGAAATGATCTCCAATGATTACATGAGCATTTCCGGTTACTGTAATAAAAATGTCACCAACTTCAGCGGCGTTGGAAATAGGCATTACTTCAAAACCATCCATTGCAGCTTCCAAGGCGCGAATTGGATCAACTTCGGTTACGATGACCAAGCTTCCCATCCCTCTTGCTCGCTGAGCCACCCCTTTACCACACCAACCATAGCCACAAACAACCACTTTTCTTCCTGCAAGGAGGATATTCGTAGCGCGTACAATGCCGTCCAATGTGCTTTGGCCGGTACCGTAACGATTGTCAAACAAGTGCTTGGTTTGAGCATCATTAACAGAAACAACAGGGAATTGCAGAACCCCATCTTTTTCCATGGCGCGAAGTCGATTGACCCCCGTCGTGGTTTCTTCCATGCTTCCTACAATTTGATCAAGAATTTTTCTACGGCTTTCAATAGAGTGTTTTTCAGCCCATTTCTTAACTTCGGGATGAACTTCATCCAACCGATTTAAAGCCATGAAAATGAGTGCGGAAACTAGATCTGCGCCGTCATCCATGGTTACATGGGGGCTGTGTTCCAAAGCTGCAACAATATGCTTGTAATAAGTATTGTTATCTTCTTCACGAATCGCAAAGACAGAAATACCAAA
>DBCB01000191.1:4082-7107 GCA_002303765.1 Planctomycetaceae bacterium UBA969 | reverse complement strand
AGATCTGCACCACCAGCCTGCAAAGTGCGGGCAAGATTTGCAGTTTCTGCAGTAACATGCAAACAGGCAGACATTCTTAGCCCTGCCAATGGCTTTTCTTTGGCAAATCTTTCACGAACACGAGCCAAAACTGGCATATCCGTATCTGCCCACATAATTCGTTTTTTACCCAATGCCGCCAACTTCAAATCTTTTACATCACTCTTTATCGCCTTGCCCGTGGACATGAAAAACTCCTTTGACAACTTTTGTTTAACTAGACTCAACATATGAATAGAGGATTTCATGCTCTTTTCGCAATAGAAAACCCAAAAAATATTGTATAGTTTAATCAGATTAGTTGATTAGTTGACTAATAATAGTGAAGGATAATGCAGCAATACCCTTGCAAACAGAACTTGAAAACAAGTTTTTTTTACTAAAAGTGATTTCAAAACAATTATCAAAGTTAACTGGTTTTGCTACAATCTAAATGGACGGATTTTTATTTACAGTTAAGTTTTTTTAAACATCAGAATATTTGAAATTCAGGATAATTTAACATTATGGCATCTAATTTAAATGAACAGTTATTCTCAACACCTCTACCACCTTTCCAACATGGTCTTTACGACCCTAAGTTCGAAAAAGATTCATGCGGAGTAGGGTTCATCGCCAATATAAAAGGCTTAAAAACCCATGATATTGTCAAAGATGGCTTGCAAATCCTTCTAAATCTTCAACATCGTGGAGCTTGTGGTTGCGATCAAGAAACCGGAGATGGCGCAGGCATATTAATTCAACTACCCCATAAGTTTTTCGCTGACGTTTGCTCACAAGCAGGCTTAAGTCTTCCTGAACCGGGTTCTTATGGCGTTGCTTTCGCCTTTTTGCCTAAAGATGCTACCGAAAGAACCACATGCGAAAAAGCAATTGAAAAGTTGTGCAAAGAAACTGGCCTCAAATTTCTAGGCTGGAGGGATGTTCCGGTAGACTCCAACAGCGTTGGTTGGCTTGCTAGGTCGCAAGAACCCTACATGAAACAGGCTTTCATAGGGAAAAGCGTAAAATCCATGAATCAGGATGCCCTCGAGACAAAGCTTTACATCTTTCGCAGAAAAGTTGAAAACTGGTCTTACAGCAATGCCCAGCCAGGAATGCCTGCACCAATCTATTTCGCCAGCTGTAGTTCTAAGACAATTGTATACAAAGGCATGCTTAAACCTGACCAAGTAGACAAATACTTTCCGGACCTTCTTAATCCTTTAATGGATTCTTGCCTTGCTGTCGTACATAGCAGATATAGCACGAACACATTTCCCCAGTGGAGCTTGGCACAACCTTTTAGGTTTTTGGCACACAACGGCGAAATCAACACTCTTCAAGGAAATGTACACTGGCTTAAAGCCCGTTCTTCCATGATGCATAATGAACGCTTCGGCAAAGATATTGAACATGTCGTGCCTTTGCCTTCTGATGGACTAAGTGATTCTGCAATTCTCGATCAAGGTTTGGAATTACTGATCCAGGCGGGCCGGACTCTCCCGCACGCAATAACAATGATGGTGCCAGAGGCTTACGAAGGTCAGCCAGAAATGGACGCTGCAAAAAGAGCTTATTACCAGTTCAGTAGTTGTTTAACCGAACCATGGGATGGCCCTGCGGATCTTTGTTTTTCCGATGGAACGCTAGTGGGCGCCATGTTGGATCGCAATGGTTTACGCCCAAGCCGTTACATTATCACTGATGATGATATGGTGATTTTGGCAAGTGAAACGGGAGTGCTACCCATTCCTTCTGAAAAGATAATAGAAAAAGGCAGACTCCAACCCGGCCGAATTTTTCTGGTCGACACAGGATTAGGCAAAATTATTACTGATAAAGAAGCTAAAGAAGCTCTTGCAAAGCAAGCTCCCTACCTTGAGTGGGTTGAGCAGCATCACCTTACTCTTGAAAAACTTCCAGAAGTTGAAATTGAAGATGGGTTTTCCAAGGAGTTCACCACTCTGTTAGAAAGACAGCGTGCATTTGGTTACACTCAAGAAGATATCAATCGTATTTTGCTTCCCATGGCAAAAGATGGCAAAGAGCCAGTTTCCAGCATGGGTACTGATATACCACTCGCAGTATTAAGTAATCGAAGCCAGTTACTTTTCCATTATTTCAAGCAGTTATTTGCTCAGGTTACTAATCCGCCTATTGATGCAATTCGTGAAGAAGTTGTTATGAGTACGGAATCGCTTTTGGGCAGCGAAGTTAATCTTTTAGGTGAAACTCCATTGCACGCCCGAATGCTTAGGCTTGAAACGCCAACCCTTACAGCATCAGAACTTGAAAGGATCAAACGCTGCAATATCACGGGTTTTGAAAGCAAAACCATTATGACCTTATTCAAGCGAAGCGAAGGGCCTTTGGGGCTCAAACTTGCATTACAGCGGGTACGTGAAGAAGCTTCCGCTGCTGTTGAAGCAGGTGCCACTATTATTATCCTTTCTGATCGCGGCGTTGATAAAGATCATATTGCGATTCCATCCCTGCTTGCCACCGCTGGCGTGCATCACCACTTATTACGAAGTGGGTTAAGGGGCAAATGTGGGATTATTGTTGAAACAGGCGAAGCAAGAGAAGTTATGCATTTCTCACTTCTGATCGGGTATGGTGCCAGTGCCATTCATCCATATTTGGTATTTGAAACTTTTGAAGGTTTAAACCATGCCAACATGATGGTGGACAATAATGGTTCCCCACTTAGCTTGGGTTCTGCTGTCAAAAACTACATCAAATCAATTGATCAAGGCCTGCTTAAAATCTTCAGTAAGATGGGAATCAGTACACTTTTAAGTTACAGAGCTGCCCAAATCTTCGAAGCCATTGGCATCGACATGGATGTGATCAATGAATTCTTTTCTGGAACTCCCAGTCGAATTTCTGGAATTAGCCTCGAAATAATTGCAAAAGAGTCTATTCACCGCCATAGCTTTGCTTTTCCAGTGGACAGAAATTTAGAAGAACAAGAATTGGATGTTGGCGGAGAATACATGTGGCG
>DBCB01000191.1:0-4076 GCA_002303765.1 Planctomycetaceae bacterium UBA969 | reverse complement strand
CGTGGCGAACATCACATGTGGAATCCTGAAACAATTCAGAAACTTCAATACTCCATCACCAAGGAAAAATATTCTTCGTACAAAGAGTTTTCTGAACTCGCAAACGAAGAAGATGAACATTTGTGTACAATCCGCGGCCTCCTTGAAATTAAAAGGTCATCCAGACCTATCCCCTTGGAACTTGTCGAATCTGCAAAAGATATCGTAAAACGATTCTGTACCGGTGCAATGAGCTTTGGATCCATCAGCAAAGAAGCACACGAAACCCTTGCCATTGCAATGAACCGTATTGGCGGAAGAAGCAATACCGGTGAAGGTGGCGAAGACCCTGCAAGATTCAAGAAAGATTCCAACGGGGATTCGCGTAATAGTGCTATTAAACAAGTAGCCAGTGGAAGGTTCGGAGTAACCTCCAACTATTTAGTTAATGCCACCGAGTTACAAATCAAGATTGCACAAGGCGCAAAGCCCGGTGAAGGCGGCCAATTACCAGGCCACAAAGTAGACAACTTTATTGCAAAGACTCGCTACAGCACACCGGGTGTAGGGCTAATTTCCCCCCCGCCTCACCACGACATTTACAGTATCGAAGATCTTGCCCAGCTAATCTTTGACCTTAAGAATGCCAACCCCCATGCCGAAGTTTCGGTAAAACTAGTTGCAGAAGTTGGTGTTGGAACAATCGCTGCGGGCGTCGCAAAGGGCTTTGCAGACAGGATCCTGATTAGTGGTGATTCCGGCGGAACCGGCGCATCGCCATTATCAAGTATCCGTCATGCAGGAGTTCCATGGGAATTGGGCCTGGCAGAAACACAACAAACATTAGTCCGAAACGGGCTAAGAGGCCGAGTCAGGGTACAAACTGATGGGCAGTTAAAAACTGGGCGCGATATTATTGTTGCTGCTTGCTTAGGCGCTGAAGAATACGGCTTTTCTACTGCACCACTTATTGCAATGGGTTGCATCATGATGCGCAAATGCCACCTCAACACCTGCCCTGTTGGGATTGCAACTCAAGATCCTGTTTTGAGGGCACAATTCCAAGGTACTCCAGAGCAAGTTATCAATTACTTGTTCTATGTCGCAGAAGAAGTTCGCGAGTATTTAAGTGCAATGGGATTCCGAAGCTTGGACGAAATTATTGGCAGAGCCGACCTTCTTAAACAACGCAAAGTTGATCACTGGAAGGGAAAAAATGTTGATCTTTCCTCCATCCTGCAAATGCCTCCTGTCGCTGTTGGTACCCCAATACGATGCGTTGAAAAACAAGCAGATCGTATTGCAGACCAATTAGATTGGGAACTTATCAAAGTTTGCAACCCAGCGATCGAGAGAGCTGAGAGAGTTCAATTTGAATCTCCTATTGCTAACAAAAACAGAACTGCAGGTACTCTTTTAAGCTACTTCGTCACCGCCAAACATGGGGAAGATGGATTGCCAGAAGATACCATTGATTTACAATTTAATGGCAGCGCAGGCCAAAGTTTTGGTGCATTCATCACCAAAGGTATCACGATGCGCATCAGGGGTGATGCCAATGACTATGTAGGCAAAGGATTGTCAGGCGGAAAGATTATTGTTGCGCCAACTGCAGATTCTAAGTTCATTCCAGAGAAAAACATCCTCATCGGTAATGTTGCACTTTATGGCGCTACCGCAGGCGAGGCTTATTTCCGAGGGATTGCAGGCGAAAGATTTGCTGTACGAAATAGCGGTGCAAAAACTGTTGTTGAAGGCGTTGGCGATCATGGGTGTGAATACATGACTGGAGGTGTTGTTGTTGTTCTAGGAAAAACCGGACGCAATTTCGCTGCAGGCATGAGTGGCGGACTCGCATTTGTTTACGACATTGATGGCGACTTCAAAGACAATTGCAATCACGAAATGGTCGATCTTGTTCCTATCGTTGATTACAAAGATATTGCTACGATCAGCAATCTTGTGAACAGACATGTATTGTACACAGGGTCAACGGTCGCAGAAAATATCGTCAACGATTTTTCGACTGCATTATCGCATTTCAAAAAAGTGTTCCCCAAGGATTACAGACGGGTGCTTGAAGCAAAACGTGTTGCTCAAAGGCAATGGGAACTAGTAAACGGGTAATAGGCAATAAAACTTTAGGTGTACTTTTAATTATTTTCCCTTAGGCTCAATGGTTTAAAACATGGCAGATCCACGCGGCTTCTTGAATATTGAACAACAAAAACACACTCCTCGTCCGGTTTATCAGCGGATCAAGGACTATAACGAAATATATCAACCTCTGCCCGAAGAAAGTATTCGTGCGCAGGCCTCGCGTTGCATGGATTGTGGCGTTCCCTTCTGCCACACCGGTTGCCCACTCGGAAATCTGATCCCAGACTGGAATGACTTAGTTCATCGTAATCGTTGGGAAGAAGCCTTGAAGGAACTTCACAGTACCAACAATTTTCCCGAGTTTACGGGCAAGACCTGCCCCGCACCTTGCGAGGCTTCCTGCGTTCTGGAAATTACATCACCGGCTGTAACAATTAAAAACATCGAGCTCGCAATTGTTGATAAAGGCTGGGAAATGGGCTGGATTGTACCTACTCCCCCTGAAAAAATCTCGGGAAAGAAAGTAGCTGTCATTGGCAGCGGGCCCGCTGGACTTGCCGCAGCTCAACAACTTTGCAGAGCTGGCCACGCTGTTACCGTTTACGAAAAAGACGACATGTATGGCGGCTTGCTCATCTATGGTATCCCTGACTTTAAAATGGGAAAATTCTACATCGAACGCCGAATCAATCAAATGGAAGCTGAAGGCGTAAAATTCATCAACAACGCTGATGTTGGTAAAACCATAAGTGCCGAAGAAATACTTTCTTCGTTTGATGCAATACTAATGGCTACGGGCTCTAGCATTGCACGAGAATTAGAAATACAGGGCAGGAATATGGCAGGTATCGAACTTGCTATGCCTTTCCTTACCCAGCAAAATCGAAGGTGCCTCGATAAACCCGTCACCGAAAAAGAAATCTTGGCTACCGGTAAAAATGTAATCATCATCGGTGGGGGGGATACTGCTGCCGATTGTTTGGGTACTTGCCACAGGCAGGGAGCAAAATCGATTATGCAAATCGATTACAACCCAAGACCTCCTGAAAATTACAATTCTGAAACACCATGGCCCCTTTGGCCGAAGATCCTGAGGTTATCTCCTGCGCATGAAGAAGGTGGCAGAAGAGATTGGCAAATTAAATCCTCTAAATTCGTTGGCGACTCCAAGGGCCATGTAAAAGAGCTTCATGCTGTAAGGGTCAACCAATTCTACGACGAAACAGGCGAAAGGCAGTTTGAAGAAATCAGGGGTACGGATCTTGTATTCCCATGCGATCTGGCTTTGATCGCAATCGGCTTTACCGGTGCAGACAAAGGGTTGCCAGCAATGTTTGATGTAGAAATTGATTCAAGAGGAAACATTGGCACGGGGCGCAAAACCTACAGAACTTCCAAGCCGAATATTTTTGCTGCAGGTGACGCTAGACGCGGGCAATCGCTTGTCGTCTGGGCTATCGCTGAAGGCAGAGAAGCAGCTCGGGAAATCGATGAATATCTCATGGGTAAATCCAGTCAATTAAAAGCACGAGATACCTCTTTGCTTCAAATTGGTTTACCTGGGATGACAAAATAACAAGGCCTACTAGCCCTAATTTTCATCCCATACCCCTAAGCAATGATTTGGTCAATCACTTTGCGTAGGGGTACTTTGTTGGAATTTAACATTACCCACATTTTAAGCTTGGCTTTTTAATGGCCAACTACGTTGACCTTACTAAATGTTTTAAGATAATTTTATGAACACGCAAAATTCAAACAGAATCAATAAGTCTATTGTAACGGTTGGTCCGCTTTTAGAGCCTTCCGATGACAAAGATTTTTGGCTTTCTAAAACTCCTTCCGAGCGCCTTCAATTCGTTGAAATATTAAGGCAACTTAACTATGGCCAATATCAATCTACCGCTCAACTTCAAAGAATTCTTACAGTTACTGAACGAATACCAGTTTAGAACACTTAAAGGCAAACAAAAAAGCTGCAGGCAGGTTTAAAGACC
>DBCB01000060.1:5416-9336 GCA_002303765.1 Planctomycetaceae bacterium UBA969 | reverse complement strand
CTTTGTATTTTCTTTCAAATAGTGATGTGCAAAAGAAGGTGTTTTTAGAAACCTATGCCGGCGGAGCCAACTGGGTTTTTAAAGCTATGAATGATTTTCATTTTTTTCCTGAAGTTTCCTTTAGTAAGGGAAATCATGCTATTCATTCCCCGGTGATTTTGCTTGATAAAAATGAGATACTAGTGGGTTTGGCTTCTGAGGTTTATTGCTTGGCCCATTGATTTTTAAGAAAGGTTTGGTTGCTTTGCCTGATGAACAAAATATGATTGAAATATTGCATGATAGTGAAAATGAAAAACCCAGCGATCTTGAAGCTCTTAAGAAAATTCAGCAAGCTGGAGTTAAAATACGGGAAGAAATTTCCAAAGTTATTGTTGGCCATTCCGAGGTTGTTGAACAACTCCTCCTCGCACTCTTTGCAAAGGGGCATTGCCTTTTGGTGGGTGTACCTGGTTTGGCGAAAACCCTGATTGTTAAAACTTTGGCATCAAGTTTAGGCCTTATATCTAATCGCATTCAATTTACGCCGGACTTAATGCCGTCCGATATTACTGGAACTGAAATTCTTCAAGAGAATAAGACTTCCGGTGAAAGAGTCTTCCGCTTCATTAATGGTCCGATTTTTGCCAACCTTGTTCTTGCTGATGAAATCAACCGTACTCCTCCTAAAACTCAGTCCGCTCTTCTTGAAGCCATGCAGGAACTTCAAGTCACGGTCGGTGGCCAGCGCCATGTATTGCCCAAACCTTTTTTTGTGCTTGCAACCCAAAATCCCATCGAGCAAGAGGGCACTTATCCTCTTCCTGAAGCTCAGTTGGATCGTTTTATGTTCATGATTCTGGTGGGTTATCCTTCCGAAGCCGAAGAACTTGAAATCATTTCCCGCACGACTTCAGGGCATATGAATCCTGTGCAGCGTGTTCTTTCAGAGGCTGAAATTCAAGGGATGCAAGAACTCGTTTGCAAAATTCCCGCTTCACCTCATGTTGTTAAATACGCAATGGATATCGTTCGAAAAAGTAGACCCGAGCGTGATAAAGAATCATCTGCTACTGTTCCTGATTTTGTACGGAAATATATTTCCTGGGGTGCAGGGCCCAGAGCTGGGCAAGCCATGGTGATGGCCGGTAAGGCACGGGCCGCTCTTGCTGGGCGCTTCTTTGTTTCTCGCGAAGATATCAAATCCGTTGCTCTCCCTATTCTAAGGCACAGGATAATTACAAATTATCATGCGGAATCGGATGGCATGACTGCAGATAAAATAGTCCAGAAGCTGATCGAATCCGTGCCTTTTGCGGAAATCTAATTTCGGGAGATAGGTTTGAGCAATAATCGGAAATACCTTGATGCTGATGTTTTGGCTAGGCTTCGGCTTGTCGAACTCGAAGCCAGAACTATTGTTCAAGGTATTATCTCTGGCAAACATCGCAGCCCAATGCGTGGGTTCTCTGTCGAGTTCGCAGAACATCGTGAATACTCCGCAGGTGATGATCTTCGTAGGCTGGATTGGAAAGTTCTTGCCCGAACCGAAAAACTCTACCTCAAGCAATATGAGCAAGAGACAAATCTTGCATGCTCTATGCTGGTGGATTGCAGTGAATCGATGTCTTTTGGATCTGTGCCTTGGCAGAAAACCAAGTCTGGGATCCGTTCTAAATTTGATCACGCTGCAATTGCTTCAAGCGTTCTTGCGTACCTTTTGCAACACGATGGAGATGCCATCGGGCTTTATACCTTTAACGATAAAGTGTTAAACAGATTATCACCCTCGGGAAGGGTATCGCAATTGGAGGCGATATTCGAAATACTATCATTGGGCCCCACCACCGGGAAAACCAACATCGCTCCATTGCTTCATGAAGTTTGCGAGCGAATGACCCGCAAGGGCATTGTCTTTATATTCAGCGATTTTCTTGACGATATGGATTCCTTAATGGAAGGCATCAAGCACCTGAATCATCTTGGCCATGAAGTCGTGGCTTTTCATGTGATGGATCCGCAGGAGATGGATTTTCCTTTTCAAGATCCAACTTTGTTTCGGGGGTTAGAGGGCGAACCGCAGCTCGATGCAGATCCCGTTTCACTTAGGCTAAGTTATCTTGAAAATCTTAACCGATGGCGGACAAGTCTCCGTGAAGAATTAAGAAAGCTGGATAGTGACTATGTTTTGCTAAGGACAGACGAAGTGCTTGGCGAAGTGTTGTCAGAATATTTACGGGGTAGAAAGTCGCGGACAAGGAAAGAGATGCGGGGGCCACTTACTTGATTTTTCCGCTGTTCGCATTTCTGTTTGAAACCCCAATTGCTGCGCTTCTTGCTGCTGCAGGCGCTGTTGCAATTCCTGTTGTCATTCATCTTTTGCGCAGGTTTCGCAGGCAAATTGTTGACCTGCCCACCATTCGTTTTCTTTTGGAAGCAAAAAAAGTTCAGGAGAAACGCTGGCGCATCGAACAATGGTTGTTGCTGGTACTGCGTTGTTTGATGGTATTTCTGCTAGCTTCCTCCTGCGCTGCTGCAATGCCTTGGGCTGAACCCTATTGGCGCAAGTTATTCCCGGAGATGCGCGGGCAACGGATTGCTGGCGTATCTCGTGTGCATACTATTCTTGTTCTGGATGCTTCTCTTAGCATGCTGGCGCAAAAAGATGGTAAATCTGCATTCGAAAAAGCCAGACAAAATGCTGATCGTTTTGTTCAAGCATGTAACCCAGGCGATGCCATCAGTTTGGTGCAGATGTCGTTTCCTCCGAAGATAATCATTAACGAAGCTGCTGAAGATTTCGATAAGGTGCGGGAGGAAATTTCCGCGATCGCCCCCACTCATGGGTGTGCAGATCTTCCAAGTACCCTTGCCTTGGTCGATGCTATTTTGCTGAGATCCCCCCCACGGTTTAAAGACCGTAAAGTTCTTTTCGTTTCTGATCTTCAAAAGAGTTCCTGGCTTGGTAATGGCGCAGGCCCTGCTAATGCCCTGTTCTCTAAAATGCGAACCAAGGCAAATCTTGGGGTTCTTGATGTTGGTGTTGAAATTCCCTCCAATCTTGCAATTACAAATCTCGAAATAGATGGGCAGATTGCAGGGGTTAGTTCCGAAACTAGATTTATTGCAAAGCTTCAGGCGTTTGGCGATAAGCCGCAAAGCCGAGTTAAAGTTCGCTTACTTGCAGGCAAAATTGCCCAGGGCTCAGATTCTGTCTCGCTTGCTCAAGTGCTTGAGGAATCGGTCGACATGCAGGCTTCTTCGCAAGCTACGGTTTTACTCAAATACAAGTTCAAAGAGCCGGGCGATTATGCGGTTCAAATGCAGTTAGATCAGGATAATCTTGCAGTTGATGATTCCTGCAGAGTGATTGTTCGGGTTAGTAAAGAGCTTAATATCTTACTAGTAAATGGTAGGTATTCTGCGCGTGAGCTTGAACGATCGACGGGGTTTTTACAAATTGCGCTCGATAACGAAGGCATTGATTCTATCCCTTTGAAGTTCAAGGCACGATCAATCGATGAGCCAAGATTGGCAGACGAATTAAATAAAGGGCTTAGCAATTATGATTCTGTTTTCTTTTGTGATGTCGCTAGGTGGAGAGCTTCGGAATCGAGAATGGTAGCAGAGTTTGTACGCAAAGGTGGCGGTGCGGTTTTTTGGTTGGGCGATCAAGCCGAACCTGCTTCTTATAACGATAATCTTTTTCAGGAAGGCAAGGGGGTTTTGCCTGCGAAGTTGATCAAGCCCGTATCTTCGCTGCAGGGTTCCCTCTTTCAATTTCAATCTGATCCTTCTGCTTTTCAATATCCACCTCTTAGCGCCTTTCGTACTGCTGAAGATAAGCAATCTTTGCTCGGCCCTCGATTTACCACTGCTTTTCAAACTGAACCCTTACCCAAATCTCTTGTCCGAAATCTTGCGAATTTCAAAAGCGTTAT
>DBCB01000060.1:961-5349 GCA_002303765.1 Planctomycetaceae bacterium UBA969 | reverse complement strand
TGGCAACCTCCCATTGCTTCCTTGCAAAAGAATTTCAAGGCTACCGATTCACGATCTAAAGGTTGGGTTTATCTTGCATGCACCAGTGCTAATACGGAATGGAACAACTGGCCTGCATATCCTAGTTATCTGCCTTTTGTTCAAGAGTTGATGTTGGCAAGTTGTGCTGGGAAGTTAAAAGAGCATTCGCAACTTTGTGGAACCACAATTGAAGATTACCCCACACAACAATCAGGCGACGTTAAAATTTCGCTCCCTGATGGCACCACAGAAACAGTGCCTTTGATTCAGGATCAAGACTTTTCCAGAATGAACTTCAGCAATACTTTCAGATCAGGGTTTTATTTTGCAAGGTACCTCACAACACAGGCCAGCAATGGTTTTGCAGTAAATCCGATGCTAAGCCCCATGGGCGAAGCAGGCTCCGAATCAGATCTATCCCGTACTTCGTTGGAGGAGATCAATCAGTTTTATCCTGAAGCGAATTTTTCTCTAGTGAAAGATCCTGCAGCTTTTATTGATGAAAATAGCTCAGGAGCCGCTACTGATAATGAAGACAAAGGGATGTTGAGGGAAAAGATTGCAGGTGTATTTCTTTTGTTGTTCCTTCTCTTTTCGATCGGGGAGTTTTTGCTTTCTTGGTTGATGGGTTTGGGTAGATCGCTTACGCCAAGCCTTAAAAAACCATGGTTGATCATGGGGCTAAGCTGGCTTGTTTTAATTCCAGTTGGGTTTTGTGTGGTTGGAATACTTGGCAATTCTTCGGGTGCAAATGCGCTCTCATTTCTTCCTGCTAGTGTTGTTGAGAGTTTTGAATCGGTGCGTGGTCGAATCGAAGTCGGGGAAGGTGAAACACTACAAACTAGATTGATAACTCAAAACGAATTCACTCCTGCAATCAACACTAAAGCGGTCAGGCTTTCAATATTTGGGATTCTAGTTTTTTGCACCGGCATGGCCTTTGTAAGGTTGATTTTTAATCGCAGTGCTTTGGGGGCGATAACCCTTACTGGATTAAGGTTGGGCTTTTGGTGGGTTCTACTGTGGATACTGTTGCCTCAAATTGGCCTTGGGTTTGAAAGGTTTACCTGGCCCGACATTGCAATTTTGATTGATGATTCTCAAAGCATGTCGATTGCAGATAAATATCAAGATGAGGCGCGGGATTTGTTTGCGCGTAAAATTGCAGATGCTCCGAGCCAGCAAGTTACTCGAATTGGAATTGCCCGTGCCATTCTTACAGAAAATCAAGGTAAGTTTCTTGCAAACATACTTGAAAGAAAGTTCCGCATTCACCTTTATCATCTTTCTGCCCGGGCAGAGAAAATTGCCCTTATCACCAAGCCTGAAGAAATTCCTGAAGCCCTTGTTTTAATCCGGGCCTTGAAGCCTGATGCATCCCATGACAGTAGCAAAATCGGTAATTCCTGCAGGCAGGTTCTTAATGATTTTCGCGGCACCCCCCTTGGAGGCGTAGTTCTTTTTTCTGATGGAGTTGTTACCGATGGCGAAGAATTATCGAAGGTGACAAAGTTTGCGGTCCAGAGTGCGGTTCCCTTTTTCGCAATTGGGTTGGGTGAAGAAATGGAACCTAAAGACCTTGCGGTATTGGATGTCCAGGGACCTGATGAAATTGCTTTTGGAGATCGGGTGGTGCTGGATGTAAGGGTTTCTTCTGCAGGGTATAAAAACTTTCGAACCTCGGTGCTTCTTAAGGAAAAGGGGAAGCCTGATATTATTGATAGGCAGGAAATAACCCTTGATGAAACAGGTATTCCCTCCGTAATACGCTTGGTCGATAAACCAAAAACCGAGGGGCTGAAACTTTATGAAATTGTGATCCCAACACATAAGGAAGAATCGCAAGCGACGAATAATCGAATCGAAAAAAATGTTCTTGTTCAGCAAGCTAGCACGGTAAGAATTCTCTTTGTCGAAGGGTGTAGGCGTTATGAATATCAATACTTAAAAACATTGCTCGAAAGGCAGGCAGAAGTTCCTGGTGGGAGAAAACTTTTCTCGTTGAATGTGCTATTGCTTGAAGCAGATCCAGATTTCCCATCACAGGACCGCACTGCAATTGCAGACCTTCCCACTCGAGGTGAGTTGTTTCTTTACGATGTTGTTATTTTTGGTGATGTTGATCCCAAATCGCGGGAAGCTACAAAATTCAAACGATTCCTTACAGACCTCACCGAATTTGCACGCGAAAAAGGAGGAGGTATACTTTTCTTGGCAGGCCAAAGATTCTTCCCTGCAGAGTATGCTGCTTCTTTGCGCGATTTGTTGCCTGTGGAAATTAATGCTAATCCATTGGTTGAATCGCCCGAAGGAATCATTCAGGGGTACAGGATGGTTCCCGCTGCTTCTGCGAGTTCGCACCCTATTTTTAGATTTCATTCAGAGGAAAAAGAAAATAGTAATCTTTGGAATCATATGAAGGAAATGTATTGGTGCTTTGCAGGTGTGGTGCCTAAGAAAGGTGCCGAAGTGCTTGCGAGTGCGGAGGGAGGCAATCTCGGGGTATCAGGCAAAAATACGCCGCTTATGGTGCTGCAGTACTATGGTGCGGGCCGGGTTTTGTTTTTTGCTTTTGACGAATCTTGGCGCTGGGCGTACCGAGAGGATCAGGGCTATTACAATTATTTTTGGCTGCAGACTCTGCGTTTTCTTTCCCGAAATTCTGTCTCCAAGATTTCGCTTAAACTCGATAAAACGGGCAACTATAGGCGGGGCGATTCCATCCGGATTCTTGTTCGACTTCCTCTTGATGCTTCAGGTGCAGAAGCTAATTCCACGGTTCGCGTATCGATGGAAAGAAAAAATATACAAGATGGTAAAGGGAAAGAAATAATCACCCTTGATCTTGCCAAAGTTGTGGGTAGTAGGGGGGCTTTCGAAACTGTTATTGATAATGCTCGTGAAGGTAAATATCTTTTTCAGGTGTTGCAACCCCTTAAGCAAGATGCAGCGCCCTTTGTTGAGTGCATTGTTCTGCCACCACCGGGTGAAATGGAAAAACTGACCATGGCGCAAAATGATTTAACGAAGATGGCGCTTACCACGAAGGGCAAATTCTATTTTCCTGACCAAGCCGCATCTTTGCCTGTTGATCTCCCCAGCGGTTTTCAAATTTCATCTGGTTCCCCTTCGCCCCCATGGGATTTATGGAACCATCCATTTGTTTTTGTCCTCGTTTTATTGTTGTTAACCTTGAATTGGTTTTTGGGAAGGCGCTTGCAACTGTTATAGTTAAACAAGCAACTTAAAAGGACTGGATACACCATGACTTTGCTTACCAAAGAGATCGAAGCTTCACCAGATGCAGAGCGTTTGCAACGCCTTATGTCTTCCATTTTGTTGCAGAACAAAGTCTATGGTTTTTTTCGGGCGATCTTTCTTTGGGTATTATTCACCAGCTTGGTTTTATCCTGTCTTGTTCTCTTGGAGTATCATTTTCATTTAGATTCTTGGTTGCGTGCAGTATCCTTGGTTTTATGGCTTGCTAGTTCCACTTTTGCATTCCTATTCTTGTTTAAACCCATTAACCGTTGTTCCCTGACTGCAACACAGTTGGCTTTGCAAATGGAGGGTATTGATCCCCAATTAAAAGATTCTTTGGCCAGTGCCATTTATTTTCTTGATCAGAACAAAACCATGGAGGGGGCCTCTGCAGAATTGGTGGTAAAGGCGATAGCAGATGCCTTTGACAAAGTGATGCTTGCGGACGTTTTTTTTAAGGTTCATGTGCGCTGGGTAGGTATTAGTTTTCTAATATCAGGTGCGTTTCTATTTACGATGCTGTTGGCTTTTTTAGGTTACATGCCTTTTTCTGGGGTGGCTCTGGCTCGGGTTATGTTGCCGTATGAAAATATAGCGTGGCCTACTCTTACGCAAATAGAAGTGGTTGCCCCAAAGCCCAAAGTTGGGAAAAATGAAACCCTGCGAATCGTAGCAAGGATCAAAGGTAAAATCCCTCAGCAAGCTACGGTTCTGGTTCATTGCGAGGGTGCTTTGCATTCTAAATTAATCGCAGATATACAGACTAACGATGGTAATGTTTCGGAATTAACAGGGAAAATTGATGTCTCTGCGATAGGCCGTGATTTTGCGTTGCAAATATTCGCAGGTGATGCAGTTTCTGATGTTTATCAGATAACGGTTTTAGCCCCGCCTGTGTTTTTAGATATCGAGGGAAATCCATCTCCAACAGTGACTTGCTTGCCTCCTTTCTATACTGGATTGCCTTCGCCTTTAAAAGTTTCCCCTGGCACTTCGCAATTGGATGTTCCGCTTGGAAGTAGATTAGTATTTAAAGGGCTTGCGGATCGTTCGCTTAAATCTGCCCGCCTCGAATTCCAGCCCGAGAATAAAGATCTTCTGCCAGG
>DBCB01000060.1:0-865 GCA_002303765.1 Planctomycetaceae bacterium UBA969 | reverse complement strand
TGCAGAAACTGCAATTTCTTTAGATATCTTGAATACTGGATTTGAAATTTCATTTACTCCAATAGCTTCAGGGATTTATTCGGTTGTGATTGAGGATGAAAGCGATTTATATGCGATTCGAAGTTTTGATCTGCAGGTTCGTGCTGACCCTTCGCCTTTGGTAAAAATGGATTCTTCGCTTGCGAATAGCGGGTATTTACAATTGTTTTCCGAAGCTGAAGTTGCGCTTAAAATATCTGCTGAAGATGTGCTATATGGATTAAATACCGTTGGTATTGAGTTTAAAGGGGCGCAAGATGCCTTTAAAAATTCGGGTGTAGATTTTTGGAATCAAACTTTGGTTGACAAGAATGGGATTAGGGCCAAGCCCGTAAATAATCTTTTAGTCGATCATGTGGTTAAACTGAAGGATTTGAAAAATGCAAATGGTTCTTCTTTTAAGGCTGGTGATCGCTTTTCATTTCGTTATATAGCCAGTGACCATGACGATATTTTGCTTCTGAAACCCCGGGGCGGTTCTGAATGGTTGGAAATTCAAATTGTCGATCGCAATGGAATTGAATTATCACTTGAGAAAGCCCAAGAGAAGGCTAGGCAGGAATTATTGAAGGTCAGGGATGTTCAGCGCAAAGCGACCAAAGATACTCGGTTTGCCTTGGATCAAATTAAATCTAACGAAGAAGGCGTTCAAAAAGCAATTGAAGCTGTTCAGTCAGCAGAGCAGGGGCAAAAAAATGTAGCTGAACGGCTTGGAGAAAAAGAATCAGGCATCCTTGGTGGCCTAGAGAAAATTAAAAAGCTTGCGGAAGCCAACAAGTTGAAATCTTCCGCTTCATTGAGTCGGCTTAATGAACTGGGAAAAGAA
>DBCB01000023.1:14374-19950 GCA_002303765.1 Planctomycetaceae bacterium UBA969 | reverse complement strand
GTCAAGCTTGTTTCAGGCGAAGCAGGCTGCACCATAAAATGAAGAACTTCGCCTAAACCGGTAGCGACTGGGCCAAGAGTTGGTTTTACCACCCCTGCGGGTAGGATGGCATTATTAATGCGTTCGGTAACTTGCTGGCGGGCAAAATAGATGTTTGTCCCATCCTCAAAGGTTACGGTCACCTGAGATAATCCAAATTTCGACAATGATCTCAGTTGATTAAGTTTGGGCATACCATTGATTTCCTGCTCAATGGGGAAGGTCACCTGCCTTTCAACTTCTTCAGCAGCAAGGCCTATTGCATAGGTATTGATTTGCACTTGTACGGGGGTGGTATCGGGAAAAGCATCAATGGTTAGCGAAGGCAACATCCAGAGCGAAAAAGCTGCAAACACCAGCATTCCCAAAACAACGAAAATTCGGTATCGAAGCGAAAGCTTAAGAATTGCATCAATCATTATTTTTCGCCTGCTTTAATTGAATTACTGCACTTCTAATTTAGTGAGGAGTTCTGCGCGCAACATGTTGGCCCCTGTAAAGACAACTTTTTCGCCCGCTAAAAGACCTTTGGTGATTTGGATTTTATCACCATTGCGGATTCCCAGTTCCACCGCTTTTGCCTGAAACGAAAGGTCATCCAATCGGACAAAAACAAAAGGTTTATTACTCATGTATTGAATACAGGAATCTGGGACAATTATAGCTTTCGCTTGTTTTCCTACTTGAATATCGCCTTTCCCAAAAGTATTTGGGCGCACCTTCCCATCAGGGTTTGCAAAAGAAGCACGCACCTTAACCGTGTGGGTTTTATCATCAAGCTCGGGTGAGACCCAGTCAATTTTCCCCGTGATGATCTGATCTTCAACAAGTTCCGCCTTGAATCGAAAATCTTGACCAACCTTGACCAACTGAACTGCTTCCAAGGGAAGATTAAAAATCAGGACAAGTTTGGATGCATCTGCCAGAATGCACTGGGCATCTGTTGGGCCAACATTTTCACCTAATCCTTTAATCACGGAGATAATTTGGCCATCAAACGGGGCTTTTAGGGGAAGTAGATTTGCAGAGAGCGAACCTTTATGCTCCTTGATAACGGGCTCTGGAATACCGATTTCGCAAATTTTTTTAAAGACATCTACATCAGAAAGGTTTTTATAATCTCCTGTTTCAATAGTAAATCCAAAATTGATGAGTGCCTGTAAATCAGCAAGCAGCTTGATTTCGATTTCCCTGAACACCATTTCCAATTCTCGAATCTGCCTTTCCGGAATTACTGCCGCTGCTAACTGGCCACGTTCCATCGATTTTTTCCGGTTATCCTTCAGCACCAGCGATTGCATAAAATCTGTTTTGGCTTTGCCTACATCGGGAGAATCAATTAGCGCTATTATTTCGCCTTTCAAAACTTTATCGCCCTGCTTTTTCAAAATCCGAGAAACCACACCGGGCGCCTTGGAACTGATGCTACCCTTCCTAAGCGAATCAAATTCAATGTAACCTGTCCCAGAAATGGTTTGAATAAGCGCTTGAGATTCAATCGTAAGAAAGTCCAACTCGGAAAGATCCAATACTTCTTTGCTTGGCGCAGTAAGAATTGCTTTTTCGTAAGGGTTTGACTTATCTAATCCCCCCTCCACTTTCCAAAGAGAAGTATCAGCTTCTTTTGATTCTTCCTGACTTTTGCCATCTGACTCCGCAATGCCCGGAAATTTAAATGTCCATTCTGTGGTGGCGCCCCAATATCCAATACCCAACAACCCAGCACTTACCAACAAGGTGGGAATTGATTCGGCAAGAAAATAAATTACTTCCAGTACTTTGTTTTTTTTGACTACTATGCCAGGTTCCATGATTTACATCCGTTTGGAGATCGCTTTAATTTCCTCTTCAAGTTAAGATGATACCTCTTTATGAGATAATAATAAACACGGGCTTGCTATTTTAATGGGGGGATTTCAAGGAATGCTTATCCCGGAACTTATAAGGAAAAAGAGGGAAGGATTTACTCTTTCGGAATCTGAACTTCAGAGCTTTGTCACCGGCGCAGCCAAAGGTACATGGCCCGAATACCAGTTATCTGCAATGTTAATGGCCATTTTTTTCGAAGGCATGACAACACGCGAAACCTCCAAGCTTACCCAACTAATGGCTTCATCCGGAAAAATCCTTTCATGGCCCGATCTTCCGGGCCCAGCTATCGACAAGCACAGCACCGGGGGCGTGGGCGACAAAACCTCCATCATTCTTGGGCCACTTGCTGCAGCGTGTGGCGTTTATGTTCCCATGATTTCGGGGCGCGGCCTTGGCCATACAGGGGGCACGCTTGACAAACTCGAATCAATCCCGGGGTTTAATGTTCGTCTGGATCTGAACTCCTTCGATAAAATATTGCGCACTCTAGGGATCGCAATGATTGGTCAGACCAGCGAAATTGCGCCAGCAGACCGCATTCTTTATTCTCTTCGTGATGTAACTGCAACGGTTGAATCCATCCCCCTGATTACCGCTTCCATCCTTAGCAAAAAAATTGCAGAAGGCATTCAAGGGCTTATCATGGATGTTAAAACAGGCATGGGAGCCTTCATGCCGGAACTCGATAAGGCAAGAAAATTAGCAAAGTCAATTGTCAACACTGCTCGCAAGTCTGGCATCCAATGCCAGGCGATTATCACCAACATGGATTCTCCTCTGGGTTACAAAATTGGAAATGCACTAGAAATACAGGAGTGCATTGAAATTCTAAAAGGGAACGGCCCTGCAGACACCACGGAGCTTTCAGTTTATCTTGCTGCGAGGATGGTGCAAATGGGGGGCATCCGGCCTGACATTCATCAAGCAACTGAATTGGTGCGAAATAAACTTGCTTCAGGCGAGGGGCTTGCAAAATTTGAAGCCCTGATTCAAGCTCAAGGGGGCGATCCAAGAGTAATTGCCGATCCCAATCTTCTTGCTATTTCCTCAGAGACTCATGAGATTAAAGCTTGCGAATCTGGTTGGCTTAATGCCATTGATGCCAGCAAACTTGGTTGGGCTGCATGCCATCTTGGTGCTGGGCGCGACAAAGCTGAAGCTTCGGTAGACGCAGGTGTTGGAATCATTTTGCATCGTAAGCCTTCCTGTAAAATTCATAAAGGTGATATCATCATGGAAATCAGGCATAGGAATGGCAAAGGGTTGGAAAAGGCTTCGGAGCTTTGCCTTCATGCCTTGGTGATTGATGAGCAACCACAAAAAGAAAATGGGTTGATACTTGAAGAAATCCTTTAGTGCATGGTATTAATGAACTAACATGACTTAGAGAAACCCATGAAACCGCCCGAAGAATTACTATCAGCAGCGATATTAGCCAGAGAAAAGGCCTATGCTCCCTATTCTGGGTTCAAGGTTGGTGCAGCTTTGCGAGGTTCTGTTGCTAAAATATTTTCTGGATGCAATGTTGAAAATGCAAGCTACGGTCTTACTATTTGCGCAGAGCGAACTACGGTTTGTAATGCAGTTGCTGCTGGGATTCGAACTTTCACGCAAATGGTAATTGTTGCAGATTCTGAAACCCCCTGCCCACCATGTGGTGCATGCAGGCAAGTCCTTTTCGAGTTCGCACCAAACCTTGAACTCTGGGTTGCGAATCTTTCAGGCGAAACGAAATTTTATCGGTTATGCGATTTGCTTCCCGAGGCATTCGGGCCAGCATTTATCCAAATACCAAAAGCATCGGAGTTATTCTGATGCTTTCAGATACTTCCCAACTTCGCTACCACTTCGATTTCCACTCCGAAAATTTGGACAATAAGCGCACTATCGCTGTTTGGTTGCCTCCGGGTTACAACCCTGATTCAACTTATCCGGTGCTTTATCTGCATGATGGCCAAAACATGTTTGACAAGCGTTATGCAGCTTATGGTTCGATTTGGGAAGCCGATAAAACAGCAGAGCGGCTGATCCGGCAGGGCTTTCTTAGGCCATTAATCTTAGTGGGTGTTGATAACAATCTTCAACGCGAAGAGGAATACACTTTGCAACGGGATGCGAGAGAGAAGCGTGGGGGGAATGCCAGAAATTATGGAAAGTTCCTGACCGAAGAACTCAAGCCTTTCATTGATTCACACTATCAAACCAAAGCGGGCCCCGAAAATTGTGGCATCGCGGGTTCATCCCTTGGCGGACTTGTCTCTCTCACCTTGGCACTCGATTACCCCGAAGTTTTTGGCCTCTGTGGCGCAATCTCCGCTTCACTCTGGTGGGCCAACCAAAAATCTCTTTATGATGTTTTAGCTCAGGCTTCCCGATTATCGAACTCCAGAATCTGGTTCGACATGGGCACCGAAGAGGGCAAATACCCTGGTTGCGTTAACCCACCTTTCACTCTCACCCGGTTACTTGCAAGCAGGCTTGAACAAATCGGATTGCTTCCTGGATGGAACTATTACTATCAAGAAATCGTTGGCGGACAGCATCACGAAAACGATTGGCGTGATCGTTTCGATCGAATCCTCTTATTCCTTTTCGGAAAACCATAGTCTTCATCAAAAAGCATCTCTTAATATTTTCTCAAGATCTTCTACCGAAGTGGTTCTCGGGTTCACTCTTAAAATCCTTTGTATCGAATGCGATTTGACAGCGAATTCGTGCAACTGATTTTCCTTCACCCCGATCTGACTCAGCTTCCCGGGGATGCCTATTTCACTTCGCCACTTCTCCACCGCTTCTACAGCTTTATTTGCTGCAGCATCTTCATCTAGGCCCTGTGTGCTTTCACCAAGCCAGTTTGCAATCAATGCAAATTCTTTCTTTCTTTCAGGCAGATTGAACTTCATCACATAAGGAAGCAGCAAGCCATTGCCTTCGCCATGCGAACAATGCACCGCACCGCCAATGGGGTATTCCAATGCATGAACGGCAGCAACGCCCACATTCGAAAAGGCCAAACCGCCGAGAGTTGCAGCCAAAGCCATGCCTTCTCTAGCTTCGAGATCATTACCATCAAGGACAGCACGCTTAAGAAATTGACCACAAAGCTTGATGGCTTTTTCAGCAACCATATCGCCAAAGAAATGCCTACCCTGATAGACCGAACGCTGGCCCTTGGGAAGTGGGAACACCTCGTTATCCACTGCGGTGAAGGCTTCAATAGCATGAGTAAGAGCATCGATGCCGCTATCTGCGGTAACTTTTTTGGGACACGAAACAGACATTTGCGGATCAACAATTGCAATGCGAGGGCGAAGGTAATTGCTAAGCGATCCTAGTTTTAGCTGGGTGGAAGGGTCGGTGAAAACATCTGCGCCAGAAACTTCAGATCCTGTGCCTGCAGTTGTAGGAACACAGATTAAAGGAAGTATTGGCCCGGGCAAACGATCATCACCAACATAATCCAGAGGGCTGCCCCCGTGTGCCAGAACCTTGGCAACAATCTTTGCCATATCCATATTGCTGCCACCGCCAACACCACAAACACCATCAGGGCCAAAAGTTCTGGCAGCTTCGATGGCTTTTAAAACTGCGGGAAGCGTGGGTTCGGGTTCACCGCCATCGAATACCTCTACAGCGATACCTGCATTTTTCAGCGGCTCGATCAC
>DBCB01000023.1:9972-14316 GCA_002303765.1 Planctomycetaceae bacterium UBA969 | reverse complement strand
CAGGAGAAAAACACGCTTTAAACCCAAGCGCAATGAAAGGTCGCCTGCCTCATTTACAGCACCCCAGCCAAACACCAATTCTCCCGCTCCATGAAATCTCCATACAGTTCTCATATTTTCTCCTTTAAAGGCAGGGGCAAAAATGTCATTGTGTTGCTATATTATCTTCAACCCAAGAAGAAAATCATAAAGATCGGACAAATTATCATGAGCAATCAAATTCGCATAGGAATCGTCACGGTGTCTGATCGGGCAAGCCTTGGGGTTTATCAAGACCTAGGCGGCCCCGCTATCAATAACCTTTTGCACGAAATACTCTCATGCAACTTCGAAACTGTCGCAAAAATCATCCCTGATGAACAACCATTAATCGAATCGACACTCAAAGAATTATGTGATGTCGAAAAATGCTGCTTAGTGGTTACAACAGGTGGGACCGGGCCCGCAAAAAGAGATGTAACCCCCGAGGCGACAGAATCTGTTTGCGACAAGATCCTCGATGGGTTTGGCGAACAAATGCGAGCGATCTCACTTAAAATTGTTCCCACTGCGATACTTTCGCGACAAATCGCTGGCATCCGGGGTAGCAGTCTTATCATCAATCTACCCGGAAAACCCTCTGCAATCCGAGATTGCTTGCTTGCGGTTTTCCCTGCGATCCCCTACTGCATCGATTTGATTGATGGGCCTTTTCTTACCACCCACGAAAGCATCGTGGTGGCTTTCCGACCCAAAAAAAAATAGGCCCTCCAATGCACATCGATCTGAATTGCGATCTCGGCGAAGGCATTGGTAACGACCTCGAGTTATTACCTTTGGTTTCTTCCATCAACATAGCCTGTTGCAGGCATGCGGGCTCACCCGGTCAGGTTTTGGAATTGCTACAACATGCCAAGAACCACAAACTCAACGTGGGTGTTCACCCGGGGTTCAACGATCCGGAAAATTTCGGCCGCTTGGAATCCAACCTTCCTGATCATCAAATATTTGCAGAATGCCTTTTCCAAGTCGGGGCATTAAACGCACTTGCTGATTTCGCCCATATCAAACTTTCGCACCTAAAGCCTCATGGCGCACTTTATCACCAGGCATCTAAAAGTAAAACGCTTGCAGACAAAATCATATCTATCGCAGAACGCTTTCAACTCGCAATACTTGGGCCGCCTGATTCCGAACTCCAGCATTCATCCAAAGGCAAAGTCCCTTTTATCTCTGAGGGATTTGCAGACCGACAATATCAAGCTAATGGCACGCTTGTACCACGCAACCTGCCCAACGCTTTTATTCATGACCCTATCACAGCAGCTTTACAAGCCCAAAAGCTTGTTCAGACTATGGGCATTCAAACCCTTTGCATTCATGGCGACCAGCCCGATGCTTTTCATTTCATACAAAAGTTACGATGCCAACTTGAAAAACTTGGAATCGAAATCAGGGCATTCTCATGACAATCTCTGTTATTGAATCTGGATTACACACCCTTGTAGTTGATCAGGGAAGATTTGGATCAAGGCATCAGGGAATTCCCTGGGGTGGGGCTGCTGATTACAACTCTTATAACCTTTGCAATTCTATTCTAGGAAACGAAGACAACACGCCTGCTCTGGAATTCAGCCTGGTCGGACCAACTTTAAAAGCAAATAGTGATATGGCCCTTTCCTATATCGGCCCGCCCTGCCAACTCGAGATTGATGGTTCGAACTTAAACAACCTAAATACTTTTCCTCTAAAGGCGGGCGAAACGCTCAAGACAGGAAGTTGCACCACCGGGGTTCGTGGCTACCTCGGCGTCAAAGGGGGTATCCATGTTACGAATATCCTTGGAAGCAATTCCTCCTTGGAACCCATCAAAGCTAAAACCAAACTTCTTTGTAATGAAGGTTGGTGCATGCGATCGCGACTTCCCGAAGAATGGCGTTGGCAAGAACCCAAAGGCCTGATCAGAGTTACACACGGTGCGGAATTTTCTTCCTTCAAAGCATCTGCTTTATTCGACAAAGAATTTCTCTTAGATCAATCCAGCAACCGCATGGGATTACGACTTTCGGGCCCGCCTTTTCCGTCTCTTAAGCACGAAATGCTTTCCGAACCAGTTTGCCCGGGTACTGTCCAAGTTGCTCGCGATGGCCAGTTATTGGTGCTAGGGGTGGATGGCCAGACTATTGGCGGATACCCAAGAATTGCGCAGGTAATCAGGGCCGATCTAGATATCCTTGGGCAACTCAGGCCCGGGTCTAAATTCTCTTTCACCCTAGTAACCGAGGCTGATGCGGAAAAGTTCTGGCATTATAAAGTAAAGATTATTTCCACTATTTCGCTACAACTTCGCACCGCAAGCGGACTTTTTTTGTAGGATATCGTTCATAAGATTCCCGCCCGTTTTTTAAGAAAGGTTCTAACAATGGCTAAAGTTCTTATCGCCCCTTCTCCTCTTGATGGCATTGAAGTTGAATTCGTCAAAGTTCTTAAAGATGCTGGCCATGAACTCGTTTACCCAAAAAAAGGCGAGCAACTTTCTGAAAGCGAGTTGATCCATTGGCTTAATGGTGTGACCGCTGTTCTTGCTGGCTCTGAACCTTACAACGAAAAAGTAATCGCGGCTCACCCGCAACTCAGGGTCATCGCCCGGGTCGGTGTGGGATATGATGCGGTAAATTTAAAATCCGCTACCGCCAATAACACCGTGGTCACCATTGCGCCAGGAACCAATCAGGGTTCGGTTGCAGAACATGCGTTCTGCCTGATGCTGGGCCTTGCTAAAAAACTAGTTGTGCAACACAAAGCAATCGAACAGGGTAAATTCCCACGCGGGACCAATTTCCCCCTGCGTGGAAAAACTTTGGGGCTGGCTGGGCTCGGCCGTACGGGCAAAGCTATGGCAACTAGGGGGCTGGCATTCGAAATGAAAGTTGTAGCATACGAACCATACCCCGATCATGATTTTTGCAAGAAGCATGATATTAAACTTCTGAGTTGGGAAGATCTTTTAAAGCAATCTGATTTCCTATCGCTGCATCTGCCCTACAGCAAGGAATCGCACCACATCATTAACAAGAACACCTTGGGAATGATGAAGCCTTCAGCATTCCTAGTGAATACTTCGCGAGGCGGGGTTATTAAAACAGATGATCTCCATGAAGCCTTGAAGGCAAAAAAGATCGCAGGTGCAGGCCTTGATGTATATGAGGAAGAACCACCAGGCAAGCTTGGAATCTTCGAAATGGAAAATATAGTACTCACTGCACACATGGCTGGGGTGGATGTTCAATCGAGAGACGACATGGCTCTTTCCGCTGCCCATGCAGTGGTGGATATTCTTAATGGCAAATGGCCCGCAGAAAAAGTAGTCAACCCTGATGTGAAGAAATAACTGTTTGAGCAAAAGCCAATAATTCTCAAATAATCAAGCATCAAGTTGGTAAATCCGTTAAATTAGAGGATACTTAATACTAATTCACATATAAAAAATGACATTTTATTCTTGATAAATTTTCAAAAGTCATACTAATAATAAATAAATGAAGGAAAGATGTAGAAATTATTTAAATAATTTTATTAACAAATGAGGTCAGTTAAATGGTTACTTTAAATAAACGAAAAGGCTTCACGCTTATTGAATTATTGGTTGTGATAGCAATTATTGCTATTCTTATTGGCTTACTATTGCCAGCGGTACAAAAAGTACGCGAAGCAGCTTCTAGAATGACATGCGCTAACAACCTTAAGCAAATCGGGTTGGCTGTTCATAATTTTGAAAATAGCCGAGGCGGGATACCGTCCAGTATGACTATCAAAGGGGCGACATCTCTAGTATCTTTATTGCCATTTATAGAACAAGAGGCGCTTGGAAAAATCTGGGACACAACACAGGCATCAGCATCTGGTTCATTTTGGTCCTCTAATTTATTACCCGTGCTGCCTGGTTATGGTACTGCCCCTCCCGCAGGCACTCCTTATGCCAATGATGGAAATGTAAAGACATTTATCTGTCCAACTGCACCTGACCCTAAAACTGCTGTTAACATGCCTCAGGGAAGAATTGCCGGGATTAAAGGCGTTCACTACCCTGCCACTTTTCTCGGGGGTGCTGGTGCTGCTCCGCCTGCACTTAACTCAACAACTTACTATTTTACAGGCTCTACTAGTGCAACTTATGCCAATTTCATTACCCGTGCAGGGAAAACAAATTATCTCTTAAATATTGGCTATTTTAATCTCGATACTTACATTGGACCTTTTCAATACAACAATGGGTCTGCTACTGGAATACCAATTACCCACATTACTGATGGAACAAGTAACACTATTGGATTTGCTGAATCTGCTGGTGGAATTAAATTTCCA
>DBCB01000023.1:2729-9954 GCA_002303765.1 Planctomycetaceae bacterium UBA969 | reverse complement strand
CAAGAGGGTTGGAGTCAGTTTTCATACGGGCATGGATTTTTTGCATCCGACTTTGGCTTATGCCCTGATTCCACTAACACTAACTGTGACACTACCCCTGCGGGTAAAGGTCTTGGCGCGGGTTACCCCGGTAGTATGCACCCGGGTAATATTATCAACACCATGTTTTTAGATGGATCGATTCGGTCCTTTAAGCCTTCGGTTGGTTTCACAATTTTTGTTTATATGTGTGGCGCAAAAGATGGGCAATTAGTCTCATTGGATTAATTTGAAAGTTATTCAACATGAAAAAAACATTTGCATCAATTGTTGTTTTTGCTTTTTTGGGTTGTGGTGGGGATACAGAAGTAAAATCCACAGATCCAAAACTCGCACCCGGAACACAAGTGGATCCTCGCATCAAGTTGATGACCACTAAAAGTCAGGATGCTCCTGGAATAACCATCAAAGAGAAATAGTTTTGATTTGAAATTTGACGGGGCCCCAAGAACTCTGGCCGCAAAAATCCACCAATTCTTTTGAGCCTGACTTCGCTGTTTCTGCTTTGCCCTCGAAAGGTTCAAATACCCTTCCCGTTCGCATATTCATATCAAATATATATTTTCTCACCGCTTCAAGATCTTTCGAAACGATGGCAGGCAAGATTCCCAATAAGGCATTTCTGGAATTCGCAGAAAGCAAGTCGTTATCCTTGGGGGCGTTCATAATTTCTTTAAAGGCATTCACTTCCTCTACGCCATGAACGCCGGGCTTTTCACTATCGTAGTGCAATTCGATATTCCAATCGCTAGGCCAAGGAAGATTAGAAATCAGTGGGGATATTTTGTCCTCTTTGGTTTTACCCCCCTCAACAATTAATCCGCCATGATCAAAACCATAAAGGCCAATCGCAGACCGGTTGCCTCTACCAAAAATCGGGCCGAGTTCTTTTGTGGGCATATCAAAACCGTTGGCAAGCAGCAAAGATTTCCCCAAAGCCAGAGCAAGTTGGGTTCCCGTACCCAGACCCACATGATGGGGGGCTGATTTTTCGACAATAACCCTGCAAGGTTTAAGCGTGATATTATTGTTTTCGCAATAGGCTTGCAGCTTCAGAGCGCATTCCTCAACCCTTTGCACATGCCCACCTTGATAGCTCCAAGAGTTAGATACTTCTGCAAGAACGGAAATCCCTGGGTTAGGAATCATCAACCCTATACCACCAAACCTGCGCACAGGAAGCGTGGGGTTGCCATTTAGGTCGTCCCAAAAAGGGATATTATTTGGAGTGAGGTTTAGGAAACCGAAGTGCAATCTACTGCCCGTAGTGACACGAACTATTCCCTGAGAAATACGCTGAAAATCAGAAGCACCTGAATAGCGTGGGAAGATCGCAGGCGCCAGTGGATCAAATAGGTGGATAGGCATATCAAGATTCCGGACCTGACTTATTGGCTTGGTTTCGCACAAACTGTTCAAGGAGTGAAAAAGCAGAGGCTTCTTTTTCTGATCCTGTCTTTTGTACCAATGTGGATAATTTTGTAAATTCTTTTTCGATTTGTTCTAGGGATAAAAATGCGGTTCGTGACGCTAAAATCGCGGCTTCTAAAACAGCAAACATGGCACGGTTAAAACCAAAAAAATCTCTCTGCCTATGAACTTTCACCACTTCGCATTCCAACCTAACCCGATCCTCGGAAGTATCAGCCTTGACCACCTTGAATTCGTAGGCCCTGCAACTTTCGTTTAGTATGAAGCCTTTAATGATGCTTGCAGGCATGTTTGGCGGGGAATCTATCAAGCCAATAGCACCCCGGGCAATCAGAGTGACATCATCGGTGACATGAAAAACCCCTTCGGGATGATGGAGTAAATTTTGGCAAGTTTGGGAGGTGGAATACGGGCGTAAAAGCAGATGCGACATGGAAGTTTCAACCCGAGGGCCCATTGGAGCCACATGAATTTTTCCTTCTTTTCCGATCGTGGTAACTAGACCTTCTAAAATCATTTCTAGAAACCTTAAATTAAAGGTGCACCTTGGATTTATAGCCCATTGTTTTTATAGTGACTTTGGGCATATAAAGCTTCAAACTGCGGAATACCTCATGGTCGAAAACGCTCCTTACCTGCGACATACACACGAAAATCTCACCATTGAGGGCTATTCTAGGGCTGCGGTTCAGTCTTATTGGCGAGTCCCGGAATTAAAAATGGGCTTTGATCTAGGAGCTCAACCTTGGGATTTCATGGGCACTC
This sequence comes from Planctomycetaceae bacterium UBA969, assembly GCA_002303765.1. Taxonomy (GTDB): domain Bacteria; phylum Planctomycetota; class Planctomycetia; order Gemmatales; family Gemmataceae; genus UBA969. Next base: position 7,719 of record DBCB01000023.1, on the reverse strand, counting down.
CTAACTGGTGCATCACCCATACCCATCTCGATCATGTCGCAAGCCTGCCTATTTATGTCGCCCGCAGGCGCATGATGAAAATGGAACCCCCTAATATTTACGTTCCCGCTTATGCGGTAGAAGATTTACGCAAGCTACTCTTGGTTTTTCAACGGCTTGATCGTGGCCGTATGAATTGCAACCTCATTGGGCTGGAAGCGGGCCAAGAATTTGAATTAAGCAGAGATCATGTGGTTACCACTTTTGCGACCACCCATACGATTCCATCGCTGGGATTTATGGTTTGGCAGAGGCGCAACAAGCTAAAAGAAGAATTTCAGGGTTTTTCAGGGGATAAGATTCGTGATTTAAGACTATCGGGCACCCCGGTCACCCAAGAAATTCGCACTCCTTTACTGGCTTACACAGGCGATACCAGTCCCGCAGGATTAGATAATTATCCCCCTGTTTATGAGGCTAAGATTCTCATTACGGAAATGAGTTTCATTCGGTCCAAACATCGCAGAGAAAAAATCCACAAATTCGGACACATGCACCTCGATGATTTTGTCGAACGAGCAACGATGTTTAAAAACGAATTGATTGTGGTTGGGCATCAAAGCACTCGATACCTCCGGAGTGAGATTTTAAGGGTATCAGAGCGAAAAATACCCCCAGAGCTGTTTAGCAAAATGAAAATATGGGTATAAGTTAACAACTAGCCCACGCCAAGCCCCCATACCTCCCAAGATCCATATATAGTTCAAGGCTAGGGTTGACCTTAGCCCCGTCCTAGGATATTGCTTTCCACCCAAAGGAAACTTTAGGCACAGGAATGTTCATGGCTATGTTGTTTCGAATGATTTTGATCGCTGGTTTTTTGCAGATTGCAAGTGGCTGCACAAACTTTGGCCAAGCCAAGATGCAGCGAGTGCAAATGCCTGTTGCAAATGACAATCGTTCCGTTTCGCTGGATGACGAAAACAAGGATCCAACCAGAGTTCTAGTAAAAGCAGATCTTATAACAAAAAGAACACCAGCTACAAAAACCAAGGACTCCGATTCGCCCAAAGAGCAAAAGTCTTTAAAAGTACAAGATCTACCCCCTGCCCTAAAACTTCTTTCACTTAAATCAGAAAAGGAAGCCAAGGATAAATTGGCCGCAAGCAAGGCCCTACCTTTAAGCATTCCGCCACCACCCGAGCCAGAGCCTGAAAAAGAACTCGCAAAGAAAGAAAAGACTGAAAGCGAACCTATTGCGAACAAAGAAAAAGAAATCGAACCTTTTCTATTAATCTCTGAAAAGCCTATTTTCGAAAAGCCAAAAGAGGCTAAAGGGCCTACTTTGGAAGCTAAAGAGCCTACTTTAGATGTAGCAAAGACTCCAGTTGAAGAAAAAGAACTGCCCGAACCCAAACTCATCCCAGAAGTTTTAACTTTGAGCCCGGCGGTGTTGGCCTTCAAGCAAATTCTGGAAAACAAGCCTGAAGAAGCAACTAAAACCTTAAAGAATGGCCCTGCACCCAATCCGGAAATGGTCGAATTCCTTTTAACAGCAGCAGGATTGATTTTAAAAAATGATGTTTTGAATTCAAAAGAAGCATCGCAAGCCTTGGATATGGTTGGTAAGGCACAAGAAAAACTGCGTACCCAAGCTGCTCTAAACTTAGAAAACCTACAGTTCTGCAAGGATATCCATGGGTTTGGTTCTTTCGATCCTTTGACTTCTAGCCCTAGTTTCCAGCAAGGCAAAGGCACTCAACCTGGCGAAAAAATCATGGTTTATGTCGAAGTCGAAAATGTGCACTGCAGCAAGGACAACGGGGTTTACGAATCCATGCTTTCAAGTAACCTCGAAATCCATGACAGCAACGGGAAGATACTTAATATGGCTTTCCCGCCACGAATTGACCGCAGTAGAGCGCAAAGATCCGATTACCACCTAACCTTTCAGTTTAGGGTGCCCCCTAAATTACAGCCAGGTTTATACACCCTATGGGTAAGTGTGGAAGAAACTGCAATTTCTGGCCAAGGGCCACGCTCTTGCAAAAAATCCATCGACTTCAAGGTTATTCCTAACACTCCTCAATCAGAATAACGCCCTTAAAGCTTTATTAGAAACGACCACACCAGCCTAAGCGTAAGCATGGGTAATATGAAACAATTGGTAAATACAAACAGTTTGGGCAACTGTTTCACAGCCATCAGGTTTGTCTTTATCGGCAGACCTGTTCTATTTCTCCAAATCGGCCCATCTCGGCCTACCTGACCTAACCGGATTATTCATCACTTTTCGGTTCCATATAAGCATTTTTTTCAAATTTTGGCTTAAGTCTTTCGTTGACTCAACCGGAGATACACCGTAGACTTTGCGCAACGGAATGCATTACATCCTTAACGCTTGCCTTGGTTTTATTTCAAAACATGGGGCGTTTGGAAAAAATAGAAAGCTTTGGAGTGCTTATGGCTCCCCTTAATTTATCTTTGATCACTCAACAACCTACCGAGGGGTTTTACGACTCCAAGGTATTGTCCCCAGCGGCACTTCCGCTTCGGACATTTTTACCCGTTCATTATGAACCTAATTACGCCTACCCTTTGATTGTTTATTTACATGCGCATGGTTGCAATGAAGAGCAAGTTTTACGCTACGCACCACACATGAGTAGACGCAATTATATTTCGATTTCTCTGCGTGGAATGCATTCCACTATGTTCAAGAAAAACCTTAAGCACAAAAATGCTTACACCTGGGGCCCTGACGGTTCCTGCGATGCAATGGTTGAAGATTACATTTTCAATGCCATCGAAAAAACCCAAGACTCTTACAACATTAACTTAAACAGGGTTTTCCTTGCTGGTTTTTGTGAGGGCGCAACTTTGGCTTATCGAATGGCTTTCCAGTACCCTGAAAAGTTCGCTGGTATTTTAGCTCTTAATGGTCATCTGCCCCGTCATCAAGCGCCATTATGGCGCGTTCAGGCCTTGAAGAATTTACCCGTGTTCATGGGTCATGGCATTGCCAACTCGGTAGTAACTTCACGATCCGCCGAAAAAGACCGTGACAGCATGATTCTTGCAGGCATGAATCCATTTTGGCGAACTTATGGTACGAACCATCGCATTCACGCTGAAATGCTCAAGGATGCAAATAATTGGATCATGGAAAAGATTCAAAACGATAAAAAAGCAGGCAGAAGTTCCTTCTCTGCTTAAGCCGGTTTTTAAAGAATAAAGCGGGCAAGGTCTTCTCTTTGCAACACATCTTTCAGCCTATTTTTTACATAGGCTGAATCTATTTTCTGGGTCTTTTCGTCTAGATCTGATCCATGGAAACTTATTTCCTCGACCACCCTTTCCATCACCGTGTGCAATCTTCTGGCGCCAATATTCTGGGTTGTTGAATTTACTTCAAATGCAATGTCTGCAAGGGCCTCTAAGCCATCCTTAGTAAATTCCAAAGTGATGCCCTCGGTTTTAAGCAGTTCAGTATACTGGGTGGCGAGCGAGTTTTGGGGTTCGGTAAGAATCCGATAAAAATCTTCCTTACACAAATCAGTCAACTCCACCCGAATAGGGAAACGCCCCTGAAGTTCTGGCATCAAATCTGACGGTTTAGATACATGAAACGCACCCGCAGCAATAAAGAGAATATGATCGGTTTTTACAGGCCCATAACGGGTATTTACTGTGGTTCCTTCTACCACTGGAAGCAAATCTCTTTGCACACCCTGACGAGAAACATCAGGCCCCTGCGATTGCCCACTGGTACAAACCTTGTCGATTTCATCTAGAAATATGATTCCTTGGTTCTCAACAAGCTCAACTGCTTTTTCATTTACAGCCTGCCTATCGATCAATGCCTCGGTTTCCTGTTCGAGAATAATTTTCCGGGCATCGCAGATTTTAACCTGCCTAGTCTGAGAGTTCTTGGGCAGCATTTTTTCAAACATACTTTGAAAATCAGCATCCATGTTCTCCATTCCCATGTTGGAAAACACCTGCACCGGCACCACCTTTTGCTCGATGGATAATTCCACCATGCGCTCTTCCAACTCCCCTGCATTAAGCCTTTCTTTCAGGATTTCCCGGGCATGATTGCTTTTCGCATTTGCATCTTCATCCTCGGGTTGCCAAGGCGAGGCGCCTGGCAAAAGCAAATCCAGTAATCGTTCCTCAAGCCTTTCTGCAGCCTTGGTTTCCACTGATTTCCGTTGTTCCTTACGGATCATGCCTGCAGCAACTTCGGCAAGGTCGCGGATCATGCTTTCGACATCCCGGCCATGGTATCCCACCTCGGTGTATTTGGTGGCTTCGACTTTAAAGAACGGAGCTCCTACCAATTGAGCCAACCTTCGTGCGATCTCAGTTTTACCCACGCCTGTAGGCCCGATCATGATAATATTTTTAGGAGTAACATCTTTTCGCATTTCAGGCGCCAGTTGCTGCCGGCGCCAGCGGTTGCGAATTGCAACAGCCACCGCTCTCTTGGCAGCGCCCTGCCCCACGATATATTTATCCAACTCGGAAACGATTTGCTTAGGGGTCCAGTCAGACAATTTTGCACTCTCCATGAAGTTACGAAGCAAAGGTTTGCTATTGTTTAGAGGGTTTCGACCAGAATATTACGATTCGTGTAAATACACATATCTCCTGCAATTTCTAGCGATTTTTGCACTATTGCAGTGGCATCCAGATTGCTATTGGCAATAAGAGCCCGAGCCGCGGCTGTTGCATACGGCCCGCCCGAACCCGTTGCCGCTATGCCATCGCTTGGTTGGATAACATCGCCACTGCCGCTGATTAACAGCACATTTTCTTGATCCGCAGCAATCAACATGGCTTCTAAACGTCTTAACATTCGATCGGTACGCCATTCCCGGGCCAATTCGATGGCAGCACGGGGAACTAAGCCTTGATAATCCTTTAACTTTGATTCAAAGCGTTCGATAAGGGCAAAAGCATCTGCAGCAGCGCCAGCAAACCCTGCAAGGACTTTACCCTGAAACAA
>DBCB01000023.1:0-2648 GCA_002303765.1 Planctomycetaceae bacterium UBA969 | reverse complement strand
AGGGCCACTTTGCCTTGGTGCCTGACCGCCAAAATGGTAGTAGCATGAATTTTTTCCAGCATATTTGCTCCCTTAGGGGGTTTTTACTTGGCTTTCATTGAAACATCTTAGAAAATCATCGTAATATTCGTATCACAAATCCGAATACCTTTATAATGATATTTAGTAGGCAACACTCATTCTTTGAAAGGGGAGCCCATGATAGGCATCATGAAAAATTTAAGTCTATTCGGTGCGATAGCACTATGCTTGGTAATCAATAGCGAATTAAAAGCGGAATACCGCGAGATCAAAGATCCCGCTGGCTTCTTTTCTGAAAACGCAAAGTCCGAAGCCAATCGCAGGATTTTAGATATTGAAAAACGATTTAAGCATGATCTTGTCATCGAGACTTTCATATCCATCCCTGATGATGTTAAAAAAGGGGTTGATCTTAAAGATAAGCCTGCTGCCAATCGAATGTATGATCAATGGGCACGGAAGCAAGCTTCCAGCCTAAGGGTCAATGGGGTTTACGTCCTGCTTTCCAAAGACCCAGCACATCTTCAAATCGAAGTTGGCAATGAAACCCAAAAGAAAATCTTTTCACTGCTTGACCGAGACAACCTAACCAGCCTCATGATTTCAAAACTTAAAGAAAAGCAAAATGATAAAGCTCTCATCGAAGCAGTTAACTTTGTTTACACGACCATGGAATCGCATCCTGATAACCGCAGGCCAGGCGTGGCTCCTGCCGTTAACAACCAAAACAAACCCGTGACTGCGGCTCCTCGAACTACTCAAAACAACCCGATTCAAAACAATGCTGAAGGATCCCCTATCGGTGGCTGGATTTGCATGGGCCTTTTAGTTCTAGGCGGGGCTTGGCTGGTCATCGCAATATTTAGAGCCCTATTTGGCGGCGGCGGCGCAATGGCAGGGGGCGGCGGTTATGGTGGCGGCGGTATGGCCCCAGGCTATGGTGGCGGCGGTGGTGGTGGCTTTTTCAGTTCGCTCTTGGGTGGCATGTTTGGCGCTGCTGCTGGTATGTATATGTACAACAACTTTTTCGGCGGTAACCATGGTGGCTCTTCCGCCTACGGTGCTGATCAAACTGGCGATAATGGCTCTTCCGCACAAGACACCGATTACTCGGGTTCAGGTGGCGACATCGATGATAACTCTGGCGGTGGCGGTGGAGACTTCGGTAATGATGCGGGTAATGATGCAGGTGGTGGCGGTGGTTGGTTCGGTGGCGGCGGCGGTGACAACGGTGGTGGTGGATGGTTTGGCGGCGGAGATAATGGCGGTGGTGGTGATTTCGGTGGCGGCGGCGATTTTGGCGGCGGTGGCGACTTCGGTGGCGGTGGTGACTAACTCCCCCACTATTTTCTTCCTTTAGGATTTTCTCTCTTTGACCAACTGCTTTTTTTGCCAAAAACTTGCCTCCATCCCTACTCTTCCCTCGGAAGAACTTGTTTGGAACTTCCCCAACAGCTTTGTGCTGCTGGGGAAGTGGCAGTTTTATCAAGGCTATTGCATCGTTGTTGCCAAGCAACACGAGCGAGAACTCAACGCACTCCCCTCTGAAATTAGGCACGCCTATTTTGATGAAATGTGCCTCGTTGCCAAAGCTATTGAACAAGTTTTTCAACCCCTAAAGCTCAACTACGAACTTTTAGGCAATCAAGTGCCTCATCTTCATTGGCATTTATTCCCCCGTTACCAACACGACCCCGAAACTTTAATGCCTGTCTGGCTGAGGCTGGATCGTGCAGACAAAAACTCTGAAGAACATCAGCGTTGCATTAATTCAACTCTAACTCCATTGCAGACAGCAAACCTTTTACGCAATTGTCTTGAAAAGCTAGGGGCAAAAAAAGATGCATAAAGTTCGGATTGGAACCAGAGGCAGCCCCCTCGCTCTTTGGCAGGCACATTTTGTTCGTGACACCCTTACTTCACTTTTCCCTGATCATCAAGTCGAGTTAGTGATTCTTGACACCAAGGGCGACCAGATTCGCGATCGTGCTCTTAGCCAGATTGGTTCCGATGGTTTGTTCACCAAGGAAATCCAACTCGCACTTTTAGATAACAGCGTTGATATCGCAGTACACAGTTTAAAGGATCTACCAACTGCTAAAGTCGCTGGCCTTAAGCTTGCCGCAATCCCAAAGCGGGGTTCTACAGGCGATGCCTTTGTTTCCAACACCATTAATTCTTTTGCTGAACTGCCCCAGAATGCAACAGTTGGCACCACCAGTTTAAGGCGTAGGTCGCAAGCCATTTATCGCAGGCCCGATTTAAACTTGGTTCACCTTCGTGGCAATGTTGAAACCAGACTTAACAAAATTGAATCGGAAAAACTCGATGGCATCATACTGGCAGAAGCAGGCTTGATTCGGCTTGGGTTTGAAAGCCGGATCAAAGAAATTCTTGACCCCGAGTGGATGCTGCCTGCAGTGGGTCAGGGTGCGCTTGGCCTTGAATGCAGAGCTGACGACACCAACACTCTGCAACTCTTAAGCAAACTTGATGACCCGATTACCCATGCTGAAACAATTGCAGAGCGATCGCTGCTCAGAAACCTCGGGGGTGGCTGTTTAGTGCCGGTTGGTATTCGCACGAAGATTACCGGCGATATTGTTTCTCTAACAGCCGTGGTTTTA
>DBCB01000295.1 GCA_002303765.1 Planctomycetaceae bacterium UBA969 | reverse complement strand
TTTAGTGGAGGCGCGGGGAATTGAACCCCGGTCCCGAAGCCCTTCCATGCCGGCGTCTACGTGCGTAGCAAACTGATTTGGCAGTCTTACTCTGCCGTGTTCACTCTGGTGGATTCAAATTGCAAAGCCACTTCAAGCTAACCGAGTGTAAAGTCTAGCAGGGGTTGCCCTCAGTATCAGCCACTTGCGTGACTTCTAACCCCCACGATCCAGATTTAACTAGCGCGCTAAAACCTCTCTGGCTAAGCTCCTAGACGCGCGGCTGCTGTTTTATTAAGCAGCCATTGAGAACTGCGGTTCTGCAGTTAAGTTTGATCAGAGATTTACGTGGCCATCTGATCAACCACGGCACGCAACCTGCATTTCCGTAAGCCCGGTCGAAACCGGATCGCCCCCGAAAAATACAAATCACCATCTCTTCCTATTATATCTCTCGAATTACTTCTCGAGATATAGTATTTTTCGTAATTAAGGTATTATTATTTCAACTATTCTCTCTTTTTTAGGAAAAATCATGATTTCACTGCCTACTTTCCTCACTTTTGCCCTATTGGCAACACATGTTGAACCCCAAACCATCCCGCTTTGGCCTAATGGTGCCCCTGGCGCAATGGGTACCGAAGATAAAGATAAACCTTCCCTCACCCTTTATTTGGCTGCCAAAGAAAAAGCCAACGGCACCGCAGTGGTAGTTTGCCCTGGTGGTGGTTATGGCGGGTTGGCAATGGGCCATGAAGGGAAAGAGATCGCAGAATTCCTTAATCTTCAGGGCATATCTGCATTTGTAGTTAAGTACAGACTTGGGCCAAAGTATCGACATCCCGCACCCTTGATGGATGCACAACGAGCAATACGCACGGTAAGGGCTAATGCAACCAGCTACGGGGTGGATGCAAAGAAGATTGGAATCTGGGGTTTTTCTGCGGGCGGGCACCTTGCATCCACTGCGGGCACCCAGTTTGATGCGGGCAACCCCGATGCCGCAGATGCCATCGATAAAGCCAGTTGTAGGCCAGATTTTTTAATTCTTTGCTATCCAGTAATCACTTTTGAACCACCGTTTGCACACATGGGCTCACGCAATAATCTTTTGGGCAAAGATGCAGATGCAAAACTTGTGGAAAGCCTTTGCAACCACACCCGGGTAACCGCGCAAACGCCGCCCACTTTTCTTTTTCACACCGATGAAGATACCGGTGTCCCTCCTGAAAACAGCATTTTGTTCTACCTGGCTTTGAAAAAGCACAAAGTGCCTGCAGAGCTTCACATCTATGAAAAAGGTAAGCATGGCGTAGGGCTTGCAACTAAGATAGGTGAAACATCAAGTTGGCCAGACCGGTTAGTTGGTTGGTTAAAGAACAGGGATATGATTCCTGCCAAGTAGCCCTTTACTCTTGAACGCATCAAGGGGGAGGGATCTTGTATCCCTCTTGACGAACTTCCTTATTAAGAACTAAAATCCGGCAAGTTAAAATAGAGACTTGGTGTATTTTTGTACCATTTTTATTAAAGCAAAAAGGTACGAAGTACTTGGGTGGTTGATTTCAAGGATGAAAGCAGCTTTTTAAATGCGCATGGTTTCCATTACAAATGGGTTGCAGGTTTGGGCTAATGCCAAGCTGAATTTCTATTTGGAAATTTCAGGCAAGCGCCCCGATGGTTTTCATGAAATAAGCACATTCATGGTGCCTGTGCAGATACACGATGTTTTAGAATTTCGTGAGGAGACCACAGGCTCGATCAAGCTTTGGTGCGATTCGAAAGAGTTATCTACTGGGCCGGATAATCTGATAGTTCGTGCTGCAACCTTGCTGCAGGAAGAAAGCAAAAAGCCATTGGGTGCTGAAATCCGTTTATTCAAGCACATTCCATGGCAGGCAGGATTAGGCGGTGGTTCTTCAGATGCAGCTGCCACGCTTAGCGCATTGAATCAACTCTGGAAGCTAAATCTAACTGAAAAAGCACTGGAAGAAAAAGCTGCAAAGCTAGGCAGTGACGTGCCATTTTTCCTTCAAAAGAAGGCAGCTTGGTGTACAGGCCGGGGCGAAAAAATCTTGCATTCCACCTTTCGATGTGATCTAAGTATCTTGGTTGTAAAGCCTGTTTTCGGTCTCTCCACCGCAAGTGTTTATTCGCGTTTAGTAATCCCCACCTCTCCAAGGGATCAAGCGGAAGCCAAGGGCGCATTTGTTGGTTCAGGAATAAGCAAAGTTAACGATGGATTATTTAACAGGTTGCAGGAACCGGCACTTGAATTAGAGCCTGAACTTGGGTTATTGATCGAAGCCTTAAGAAAGGCTGGGGCTAAAAAGCCCTTACTATGTGGTAGCGGGTCTGCAATTTTTGCGCTTTTTGAACATGATGAACGAGCTCTTGAAGTTGCAAAATCTCTCATTCATGGTCCTGCTAGAAATCTTATACAGCATACTTTTATCACTAGGCAGGCAATAAAATCCTGCGACAATTAAGGAGAGTTGTTGTGAAAATCACGGAAGTTAGAATTAAACTCATGGAATCGGGTAACGACAACGAAAAACTGCAAGCATTCTGCTCCATCACCTTTGATAATGCCTTTGTCATCCGCGACTTGAAAATCATTGAAGGCACCCGGGGTTGGTTTGTGGCTATGCCGAGCCGTAAATTAATGGATCGCTGCAGTAAATGTTCTTGCAAAAATCAACTCCGAGCCCGTTTCTGTAATCAATGTGGATGCAAACTTTCAGAGTTTAGGGGCATGGGTCGCGATATCAATGGCAAGCAGAAAATGCATGCAGACATTGCCCACCCCATCAACCCAGAATGCAGGGAAAACATTCAACAAGCCGTATTAAGTTCGTTTCATGCCGAAATCGAAAAATCTAAGTTACCTGGTTATATTTGTAGTTACGATGACATCGATCATGACTTTGAACCAGCAAGCTATGCAGAAGAGAAATCTAACGCAAACCGTGGTTATCAAACCGATGAACAGGGCTAAAACTACAGCCTAAAAATCTTCTATTTGTCCTATTCTCGCCAGCTTAACTCTCTCGCAATAAATTATTTTAAGTTCAGTAAAACGTACAGTAGCGGGTAAGCCCCTTCCTTGATTGATTAGATTTACCTTTGCACAAAGTTGCAAGGAGAGGTTCGGGCATGGCGCCCGAAAAAGGCCCTTGGCACTTTTGAGAAAGGTTGCATCAATAGTTGTCTGGGCCTGACAATGTTCATGAAGTTTGGGGCATATTAACTTCATGACTCTTTCTGCTAAAAGAGAATCATTGTCATTTTGATTTGGCTAGCCCTGCTGGGAAATGGCGTACCTGAAAACAACGAACAACAGGATGATCGCCTTCAGAGATTTCTGGCTGGGTTTAGTTTTGGAAAGGCCGGGAACCTTTCTTAAGATTCCGATTATGCGCCTGCGAAAGCCCCTTCGCTCGCGAATAGTCGGTTTTTTTTACGCAAGTTCCTCTTAAAACACCGCTTTTCTCTTGCCTGTTCTATCGGAAGATGAAATATTTAAGTAGATACTATTCTGGTCCCTACCAAGGTTACAAACATGACAAACTTCACATTAAAAGCTGGCTCCCTAACCCTACTCCTTAGCTTTTTCACAATGCTGGCAATCCCCGCTTCCGCAAAGGCTGAAAGCGAATCCATCAATTTTCGGACTCACGATGGCGTATTACTCTCAGGCAAATTTTACGCCAGCGCCAAGCCTAAAGATGGAGCTTCCATCATTCTTTTGCACGATTTCACTTTCCGTAAAGGTGGCGATAGTTCGCAAGACGGGTGGGATAAACTAGCGCTTGATCTTCAAGCAGCAGGCCAAAGCGTATTAAGTTTTGATTTTCGTGGGCATGGCAAGAGTGTTGGCGTTTCTCCAAACTTCTGGTTACAACCCCACAACATGGTTTTATCTGGTGCCAAAATGCCAAATAAGCCTGCGAAAATCAACTCAAGTGAATTTACCGCTGCCTATTATCCAAACCTTGTCAACGATATCGCTGCTGCCAAATCCTTCCTTGACATTAAAAATGATGACGGCGAAGCAAACAGTTCAAACATCATTGTTATTGGTGCAGGTGAAGGCGCAACTCTTGGAGCACTATGGATGGCAAGCGAATGGCGCAGGCTTTCCTGTACCGTTGAAGACATTCCACAAAGTGGAGGCATATTAAACCTCAAAGCCCCAGGGCCTAAAAAAATATATTTAAAAGCAAATGCAGCAGAAGATGCTGAGGGCAGTGCACAACTTTCTGCAATATGGCTTTCCATAAGCCCAACCGTTGCGGGCAAAAATTTTACAACTCAAGTTCAAGGATGGCTGAAGGATATCACCATGCCCAGAACAAGAAGGGTGCAAATGGTATTTGTAACCGGCACAGACGATAAAACGAGGGATGATTTTTCTGTTAGTTTACTTAAGAGGGTAAAACCTGGTTTTACACGCGAAGAGAAAAAAGCTGATCCGAAAGCAAAACCGGCCACCTCGCCTGATCAAAAATTCACAGGTGAATTCAAATACAAATCTAAGAATGTGGGAAGCAAATTATTAGAGGAAGCCAACGAGGATATTGTAAAAAATTACATCACACTAATGACTAAAAAAGGTGAAAACACCTTACGAACCTTTAGCAGAAAAAAGATTGAAGATGCCTCCTACAGTTGGTTTTTTGGCCCCTTGGATCCCAAAACTGGCAAGCCGGTTATACCTCCAAATCAGGTTGGATTCCCTGCAAAATTCACCACAGACCAGGATAAAATCCAACCCCTGCCCGTCAGGTTTATGGGCATCACCAATTAATACATAACTTCAAACAAAAAAGGCTTCCCCGATATTATCTGGGAAGCCTTCTTTTATTAACAAACCACCTTAGCTCGCGAATTCCGTACGCACGGTTTCCAACAACTTCTTGGTTGCTCGAATACCATCGGCTTCACTTAACTTGCTTCCTTCGTATTCAATGCCAACAAAACCATGATATTTGGCTTCCATAACAATCTTCATCATCTTGCGATAATCAGTCTTGGTTTCATTACCCTTTGCATCAAAGTCGTGGGTTTTAGCACTAACGCCCTTGGCATAAGGCATTAGTTCCGAAACACCTTTATAACGATCGTATTCTTCATCCTTGCTGACGCGGAAATTCCCAAAGTCGGGAAGTGTACCGCAACCAGGATGGCCAACCTTCTTAATGGTTGCAGCAAGCCAAGCGCCATTGCTGGATAAACCACCGTGATTTTCAACAATCACATTAATCTGCATTTTCCCTGCCCAGTCGGAAAGCATACGCAAGCCATCCGAGGCACGATTCATCTGCTCTTCGTACGAACCGCTGCTGCCCGCATTCACCCGAATGGAATGGCAACCAAGAGTCTTGGCCCATTCAACCCAGCGGTAATGATTTTCGACTGCGAGTTTGCGTTTCTTTTCATCTGAATCACCCAACTGGCCTTCGCCATCGCACATAATCAAAACGCTTTTCACATTAAGGTCGTCACACTTTTTACGAAGTTCTTTGACATACCCATCATCTTTTTTCTTGTCTTTATAAAACTGATTTACATATTCAACCGCGTTAATACCAAACTCTTCCTTGGATACTTTAGGGAAATCGCCTGCATCCATTTTCTTGCCAAAGATCGCCTTATGAAGCGACCATTGCGCAAGGGAAATTTCAAACAGTTCTTTTTTTTGTGAGGCAAATGCAAAGCTGGAACCAATGCCTGCCGCAGCAAGGCTAGCAACAAACTCTCTACGATTCATGTTTTGTCCTGTAAAAAGGGGAGATAATTACTCAATCAAACCAATTAAATTATAAAGTAGTGTTAGCGGGATGCAACTAATAAAAAACCCTGAGAAAACGATCATGAAACTTACGCCCTTTGAAGAAAGCTGCATGCTAGCAGCAATTGATGAAGCAAAAAAAGGCCTAACTGAAGGCGGCATCCCGATAGGTTCAGTAATCGAACACAATGGAAAAATCATCGGACGTGGGCACAATCGCAGGGTACAAAATGGCAGTGCAATCCTGCATGGCGAAATGGATGCCTTGGAAAATGCAGGCCGATTGCCTGCGAGTGTTTATCGCGAATGCACCTTGTATACAACACTCTCCCCCTGCCCCATGTGCACCGGGGCGATACTGCTTTATCAAATCCCAAGGGTCATCATTGGGGAAAACAAAACCTTTATGGGTGACGAGAAACTTCTCGAGAGTCGAAATGTTAAAACCATGGTTCTACAGGATCACCGCTGCATCGAAATGATGGAACAATTCATTCTGGAAAAACCAACACTATGGAACGAAGATATCGGAATCTGATGCTTTCCCCGGTCCCTTACTTTTGCGCTTTTTTCATCATCTCTGCAATTTGAACATTGACGCCATTCTTGCTTTTGCTTTCATGGGCAGCTTCCATAAATGCAAGGATTTCCATGGTCTCATTGGCGCTTACTGGAACTGGGCCACCCTTGAAAAACTTTGCTATCTCGATCGCTATACCTTCATAACCCATATATTTATCATTGGTAGGAACAATTCCTTTAACGGGAACGCCATGGCCATATACTCCGGTAACCGAAACGCCTTTTTCCCCAAACACGGTGCCACTGTATTTGATCGCACCTTTTTTAATGCCCCTATAAGTTGCAACTCTGCCATCCGCCCAGGTGCCGGTAATCGATTCCGCAATCGGGGTTGATGTACAAGATACCGACACACATCCCGCCCCCATGATGCTGTAAATTGTTTCGATGCTGTGCAAGGCATGCCAGTAAAGTTCTGAATGGTGCGGTACCGTGGGGCAACCGCCATACATTTCGCAACCAAGAACATTCCCAACCTCGGGGTGATTTTTCATGCCTATAAAGCCAGGGCTGAAACGATGTTGGGAACTGGTCCAGCAAGGGGTTTTGGTTTGTTCAGAAAGGCGGATGATTGCAACTGCATCACTAAAATTGGCAGCAATAGGCCGACCAATGTAAAGTCGTTTCCCAGCTTTTAAAACCAAAGATGCTTCAGCAAGATGCCTGCGCCCGTCCAAACTCATGATCATCACCACATCGCAATTTGCAAGCAACTCATCTACAGAAGCTACCATTTTTACACCGTATTTACTCAGTGCATCTTTCCATTTGGGCAAGCTATCAACGCTTTCAGGGATATCAATGCTCGGGGTCGATGGAAATGCTACAACCACTTTTAGGCCACCGAGATCGCCTGTCGCCTTGGCATCATTAAACAACTGGGTGTAAGCAACAGACTGATAGTTATCAATTCCAAGGATGCCCACCCGAACAGGTTTCGATTCTTGGGCCAAAAGAGTTCCAAAGGAAAGAACACAAACTAAAACAGATAAAACGCGAACCGTAGGGAAATTGAACATGATGAGGATCTCTTAATACAAAGGAAGGAACATCTAGATTAATGGTATTACGGATCGAACAAAAGCAAAAAGTGTGGTTATTTTTCAGATAAACATACATTGTTTGACTAAGTTCTGGGCCAAAGATAAAAAAAAGACTGTATCTTTGACGATTTTTAATTCTTTCGGCCTTCAATGTACGATATATTTATGAGATAAGTTATTAATCCCGCCTTAAGATTCTTTTCGTTTTATGGAGCATACTTATAATGCCAAACCAAGCCAACCATAAGCTCGCAAGACGAAGCTTTCTCAAAATAGGTGCCTTTGGGGCTGCAGGGTTTACATTGCCCCAACTTTTGCAAGCCGAAGCCAAGGCAGGAATAAAGTCTTCACAAAAATCAGTCATCCTCATTTACCTTGTTGGTGGCCCGCCCCACCAAGATATGTTCGATCTAAAACCTGATGCCCCCAAAGAAATCGCAGGGCCCTGGAAACCAATCGCAACCAATGTCAATGGCATCAAAATTTGCGAAGCATTTCCTCTGCTTGCTGGGATGATGGACAAATTAACCATCATCAGATCCATCGTTGGCAATCAAAATGGGCATGATGCGATTCAAGTTTTCAATGGGCACCATCCAAAAAAGATGACACCTGCTGGTGGATGGCCCCAATTTGGATCCACCGTAGCAAAAATTCAGGGCCCTGTTGATCAGGCAACTCCTCCCTTCATCAGCATGTGCTACACCTGCACCCACGGCCCTTACAACGAACCCGGCCCAGGCTTCCTCGGATCTTCCTACACACCTTTTCGCCCAATGGGCCCCTCACGAAAAGATATGATCCTTCAGGGGGTTACCCTCGACGGCCTTTCGGAAAGAAAAAACCTATTGCGCAGCTTTGATCACATGCGCCGTGATGTCGATGCCAAGGGTATGCTTAAAGGCATGGATACTTTCAACGAACAAGCTTTTGGTCTACTGACATCTTCGCGTCTTGCAGATGCGCTAGATTTATCGAAGGAACACCCACACACCGTCGAACGCTATGGCACAGGCGACCCGACTAAGTTCATCGATGGTAATGGCGCACCACGAGTTCCACAAAGCATGTTAATCGCACGCAGGCTTATCGAAGCTGGCGCTCGCGTTGTAACCCTTAACTACAGCAAATGGGATTGGCATGGCGGAATGAAAGCAGAAGGCCGAGAGAACAATACCATCTTTGTACGCGAAAAAGAAGACTTCCCGATCTTTGACAAATGCGTCAGTGCACTGATTGAAGATCTTCACCAACGCGGCATGGATAAAGATTGCAGTGTTGTCATCATGGGCGAATTCGGCCGTACACCCAAAATTAGCAATATCGTAGGCCGCGATCACTGGCCTCAAGTCAACTGCGCATTAGTTGCAGGGGGCGGTATGAAAATGGGACAAGTAATTGGTGCAACCGATCGCATCGGCGGAGAAGCATCACAGCGCCCTGTCAAGTTTGGCGAACTTTACTCCACCCTTTACCACAACCTTGGTATCAATACGAATGAGGTAACTTTGACCGATATCAACGGCAGGCCGCAATTCCTCGTCGAAGATAATGCGCAACCCATGCCTGAACTGGTTTAAGCTTCACTACTTTCAAATTCCGTCTTGCTGTTTATGCTTTAATCAGCAAGGCGGAAAATCGAATTGTGTATCACTCCGTTAAACTTCTGCCCATCTACTGCAATCAAAGAATACTTGATTTCCATCCCCCAAGTTGGTTCGATGCCTTCGATTTGTAATTCAATGGTCTTATTATCTGCAGCCAACTTTGCTGAGGTAACTTTGAGCGTTCTCTCATCAATATGTTTGGAACCGTATTTCTCGCTGCGTTTAAGCCCCCAGATCTTGACGGCATAATTCTCTGGGTTAGTAGCAGACTTAGAATCAACTTCTCCGCTTAACTTAATCGCAACCCCTTTCTTCATCGCATGTAATTCAACAGGGAGTTGAACAGGTTTACCTGTATAACGAATGCGGTAGAACCCGCCAGGAGCAGTTTGATTACCCGCCCAAGCAAACATACCACAACAATAAAGCTGACCATCTTCTGGGTTGAACCTACCCCGCGAAACACCAGTGGGGAATTGAGGTAAAGGTAATGCGCACATTCCGCCCTGCCATTCGCCATTAACTTTTTCATGAGGCACAACATACACTTTACCGTAACCATAGGAGAAATTCAAAAGTGACCCCTTAAGCGGGCCCCAACCATTTCCAGTAACCCAAAGCAATTCAGAAGGCGACCTATCAAACTCATTGGTGATCCAGCAGAGTGGGTTTTTCATTGCTGCATCGGACGAATCTGGAACATCGTGATAGCCCCAGAAATTTCCATGGTAACTGCCCTTCTCTACAAGATTGATGCGGTTCTTGGGCATCCAAAAACCCTCTTGATCCGTCAGAAAGAAAGTACCATCGGGGTTTAGGCACACGCCGTTGGGCGCTCTAAAACCAGTGGCCAGAATTTCGGTCTTCGAACCATCCTTGCTAACCTTTAAAAGTGTGCCATGGTGTGGAACCACCGCTTTAAGCGCATGGCAAGCAGCCTTGGCATAATAGAAGTTGCCCTCGGCATCAACTTGCAGCCCCATCGCAAACTCATGAAAATGCTGGGTTACCTGATGATCGTTATTAAAGCATTCGTAGAAATCTGTTTCACCATCACCATTGAGATCGCGCAAGATTACAAGTTGATCCCTGCAAGCAACATGAATAACATCGTTAACCAACTTAAGCCCAAGAGGCTGAAATAAGCCCGATGCAATCCTTTTCCAAGTAAGGCCTTTATCAATCGCATGCAAACCATCCACAAGCCAGACATCGCCATCCCATGTGCAAACCGCAGCCCTCTTTGCATCTGCATAAAAATCAAAACCCGTCAGCCTGGTTTGGCAATTCCAAGGATTGTTGGTTGGGTGGTTCAACACATCGATTGCAAAAGCTTGATCATTAGATCCAACAACCGCCTGAGTCTTAATCAAATCGGGCCAACGCTTCGGGCCACCTTGCATAAAAGGTTCTAACGAAACTGCGCTAGTAGCCCCTTTGGCAAACGCTTGTAAGAGATCCAAAGGGCCATCCGATTGCAAGACTTTAATAAGTTGGAGCGTATTCGATGCAGGAATTTGAAGCACTGTATACCCATCTTTTTCCACAAGCTTAGCGTTCGCTGCTACGATCGCACAAGGTGTTCCCACAGGTGCCACTCTCATGGTTAAATCGCGGGAGGACTTGCCCACATTTAAATTGCGGGTGTAAACAACCTTGCCTGATGAAGCGATTTCGTAAGCGGGCATCTCCAAAATTTTAGCATCGCCCACGCTATAAGAAATGATGGATTGACTACCATAATGGTACATGCCCAAATACTTCGACCATGAATTAGGCAGTGGGCCATAAGGTTTGCCATCACGCCCCCTAAACCTTGGATCTTCAAAAGATCCAGTTTCTGGATTGGCCCAACCAGGCCCCACAGGGTTCGCAAACTTCACATTCCCCACAACCCTTGGATGCACCTGATGCCTGCCATTGAAATTGATGCCGTTGTAATCCATGAACCCTTCACCTTCCCACGCCGCAGCCATGCGCATGGTATCGTGATCAAACATCATCCAATGTCTGCCTCGGGTGATTCCCCCTGGGCCATTATCCAATCGCAATGCAATCCCCTTGTAGGCAAAATTGCCTTTATCACCAACCTCCAAAGTTAACATTAAACTAGGGCCATAATTCATCATCACCCATGGTTCAATGTTGGAAGGCTTGGGCCCGCGAGTGGAACCCTTGGGTAATGCTGCAAGGTAGTTTTCATCAACCTTTGCATACTGTTCTGGGTTATAAGGCTTTAAAAAAGCTTCCCGGATGTAATGAATCACATCATACTTCTGCTCGGGGACCATCCAAGCCTGAGGAGTCATAACCGCATAACCATGTGTCAAAGTTTGATACATGCGAAAAGGATCTGAACCGTTTTTAAACTTGCCCTCTGCAAACCTTAACGAAGTAGGCATGGAACCTACTTGATCTTTGGTGCCATGACAGTTGGCGCATACTCGCAAATAAATGGCTTCACCCCTCTTGAAACTTTTCGCATCAATCGATTTCAAGAAGCCTGC
This sequence comes from Planctomycetaceae bacterium UBA969, assembly GCA_002303765.1. GTDB lineage: Bacteria > Planctomycetota > Planctomycetia > Gemmatales > Gemmataceae > UBA969. The sequence continues at coordinate 5,469 of DBCB01000295.1, read as the reverse complement.
ATGATCAATATCTTTTTCATATTCAGGCAGGGGAAGAGCTGCAAAGAGAGAAGAGGCTGGGCGCATTTGTTTTGCATACTCAGGCCCCTTTTCAGCAACCTCCATCAAAAACCGAGCCATATCCAAGAACTCTTGTCTACCACTAAGAACATTAATTAAACCATCAGGCATTAATGATGGCCCCTTATCACTTCGCTCTTCAATTTCTTTTTTCGAAATGGTGATGAGTTTGCCATCCACGGCATTATCACGGATGACAACCGCATCACTTTTATCCTCTGCCAAAAGCCCCGATATGATTTTCCCGGCTTTGGTCGTGATAACCACCGTTTCAAAACCTTTCTTAATTACCTTGGAGGGCAGAATCATGGATTCCACAAGATAAGTATCGGTAGCATCCTTTCCCAATTTGGTAAGATCTGGTCCATACTTATTAGTATCATCCCCAACCGAATGGCAACGAATACAAGCCATATCCTGTCTATAAAAAGCTAAGGCTCCTCGGGAAGCGTCGCCTTTTTCCCTGGCATCGCGTGACAGATTCGAAATGTTTTCCTTTACCAACTGTTGCTGCAGGGTAGGCGAAGGCTCTATACCAAAACTAAATTCAGCTACAAAAACCAAGAAAGACACGCCAGCTAAAACATTCCTGAAATATGAATTACTAAACATAAGTGTCCTCAAATTAAAGCTATCGACGAAACTTAATTGCAAAAGCTGAATCTCTTTAATTTATTAATAGCGAGATGGGCATGGTTCGAAAAAACACGCCTGAACCGCCTGCTTGTTTTGCATCAGTATCGTAAAAAATCGTACCCAGAGTTTGGCCCTCAAGCATTACAGATCTTGGGCAAGCTCTGCCACCAATAGGTCTGTTGGGATTGTAAAACTCAATGGGTTTATCCATCAGCCAAGTTTTACCATCATCTTTTGAAACAAGGTAATTAATCACATCGCCCCCGACGCCAGGGCCAACAATTTGCGATGCTAACAATAATCCATTCTCTAAGCAGATCATCTGATGCCTCCAACCCTGCGTGGAAACATCAGGAAAAGGTTTTACCTCAATCCAAGTTTTACCTTCATCGGTTGAGCGCATCCCCTTGCCGCTGACTAAAGTACTTTTAGGGGTCTTAACAATTGGAACCAATCCATGGTTCCTGCCATCGCCAAAAGCACTTTCTTCCTCTGTGATTGGGTTGTACAAAACCGTTCTATCCATCAAGGGTAGCAACCATTTATCCTTAGCAAGCTCCACAATGGGGTGTCGAATTACACTTTCAATTTTTTGGTCCTTATTCTTGTTGATGTTTTTTGGTTGGCTCCAGGTGATACCATCATCATCGCTGACAGAAAAAGCGACATGTCGAGATTTCTTTTTTTCATCCACATTAAACCAAACATTCCAGGCATGAACGAGCCTGCCATCAGAAAGTGTGGTGAGGGAACCGGGATAAACCTGAGCCTCAGTAGTATGTGGAAAAAGTACGGGCTTGGACCAAGTTTTACCCATATCCAAGGAACGAGTGATCAAGTAAGGCTTGTATTCACTTTTGCAATAAACCCCTATTAGAGTTCCTTTTTTAGAAATACAAAGTGCGGGATGAATATGCCCGCTGACGCCCGAATCAATCCGCACCGGTTGAGGCAAAGCGTCAGTCTGGGCACCAAGAGCGCCAGCAATCATTATGCATCCAATTAAAGCAAGCAAAGGTGTTCGCATTTTACAAACCTCTTTAAAAAATTATGGTTTAGACGATAAAGGCACATCACAAAAAGTAAGTGCGGCAATACCATTCGCACCCAACAAAAGATTCTTCCCGCTCCAAGCCTTGCTATCAAGGTACATGATCTTCTTAGCTTGCGAGGCATTCTTCAACTTAAGCGTTAGAACATTATTCGAAACAGTTCCCGATGCAATATTGCCTGCTACCCCATCAAGATAAAACTCGCTAACTAACGAATCAGACCACACAACAGCTTGATCAAACTTCAGAGTAATTTCGGTCTTATCTGCATTAGAGTAACTTGCATTTTCAAGATTAGGAGGCGTGATTGAAACCAAGGAATTCTTGCCATAAAGATCTCTTTCAAGCAAAGGGCAAATCATGCGGGCAAACTCTGCGTAGCCAGCAGGAGGAAAATGACAACCGCCTGGAGGATTGATTCCCAAGGTAGACATAACACCCATGTTAGAAAAATATCTGGGAAGAGTTCGCTGAATTTCCCGAAGCATATTATCCGAACCAGCTACCCCCATCGAACAAGACTTGGGCCATATCTGAAACAGATAATAATTCTGGATATTTGGAAAATCACTTTTCCAAGAAGCTGAAAGATCAACAAAGTATTGAAGATAAGTTTCCCAGCCATACCCACCTGTTGGGCCATCAGCGCCCTGATCGTTTTCGCCTTGATGCCAGATCACGGCTTTGATCGCATGAGTAAGCCCTGCTTCTTTCACACGCCAAAGCAATCTACCATAAATGGTGCTACCATCTTCGGGGTTCATTTGGTTGCGCTGGTGCATATCAATCCGGGTGCCACCCACTGCGCCGTTGATAAAGCAAACGGGAACCTTGTGGGCTTCCACCAATCTTCTGCCAAGTTCCATCCCCCAATACCCAATCTGGGCATTTTCGTTCTTGCGCCCACGATGGATTGCATTGCCCCAATATTTTAATCTGGAACCATCAGGGCTCGTAGAGGTGCTTCCAAAGCTTCGAATCCATTCGCTACTAAATTCAGGGTCTTCCTTACCAATATCCGTAGCAACAGCGTTGGATTGACCTTGAATCAAGTAGGCATCGCCACAAATAAGATTATCTGCCTTATGCACGACAACCTCTTTACCATCTTTTTTGGTTATAAGTTCCATGCGATACTTAATTAAGCCGGGCTTTAACTTTACGGTAAATGCATAAGTCCCTCCAACACCGGGCTTTTGAGTTTCAGTCTTATAAACTTTCTCATCAGCAAAAACTTTTAGAACAAGTTCTCCAGAGGGCCCGGAAAGTGTTCCATTACAAAATAGCGTTCCTTCGTTTTTGTCATCCCTACCATAGAATTGATTATCCATGGGCCGCTCTTCTTTTGAAGAAACTCGCTGAACCCAAGGATCTTTTTTAGGCTCGGCCACTTCCACAGTAACCGACTTGGTTGTCTGTGCACCGCCATTATTCATTGATAATGTTACTGTCATTTTCCCACTGTTCTGCGCACGCTTGAGGATTAATTTATCGCCAACTACTTCCTTGATCACCGCAAGACCTGAAACATTCCAGCGATAGTTAACTTTACTCGCCCCCTTCGTATTCATTTCGGATTGATTTGAAATGGTTGGAACAACCTCGATAGACTCTCTGCCATTCCATTGTAAAGGCGCCTTCAGTGTAAAAAGAGGTTCTGGAATATCTTCGGTAATCGCAATCGGAATATCGATAGTTTTCACGTCATTCGGAAACACCGCTTTTAATTGAAGCATCTGCTTGGTATCTTGAGTTACTCTTGGGGCTTCAAAGTTAAATCCAAGCCTATCAACAGCAACAATAGTATCCATCCCATCTCGCTTCAAAATCCAATACAGCTTCTGAGCGCCTTTTACCTCTGCGGTTATAATTTCGCTTTTCCCCTCATTAATTTTGAGGTCTTTCTTCGACACTGAAAATGCATCGCCCTTCTCCAAAAGTAACCCTGTAACAGTTTGCATGGGTTTTTGATTCTCGTACTGCAATTTGATCCAGTCTGCGGAGCGAGCAACTTTAGAAATCCGCACTTCATCCACATCGCCCACAAAGTTATAGTTGTTGTACCAACCACCAATCCACATGCGTGCAGGCGTAGGAATATCCAAAATAGGCTTGGTATTCCCATCTAAAACGCCATCTACATAAACCCGGGAATCCCCTTTTTCATAAGTGTGAACCACATGTACCCAGCGATCCATGGTGATTCCGCTCTTGGCATCAACATCCGCAAAGTAACACTGAATAGCTACACGAGGTGGGCTCAAAACATTCATCATCACTTTGCCCGGCCTTTGCTCTTTGCCCCACGCTACAACTGTTGCGTTGGGTTTTTCCGCCTTAAACCAAGCCTCGGTGCTGCTACCATTGGCACCCACTGGAAACGAGGAGATATTCTCCCCTAAAAACAATCCCTGTTTACCCGCCAAATGTCTTCCCCTTCCAATCATTCCTAAAGCATCAGATGTTCCCTGATCTTTAACCGTTAGGAAACCAGTGGAATCTTCCATCTTTTCGCTCATATGCATCACAGCAGCATAACCATTCGATTCATTGAACACTGCCTTGCCATCTGATTCACTTTCGCAATTAGGATTTCCCCAATGCAGGTTGATTCGTTGCCTTTGATTGCCTTGAATGAGAGGCACTCGAACCCAAATACTTGCAAAACCGCCGGCCACATCCCATTGCTCAATCTGATATTTAAGCGGCTTGCCTTCTGCAGAGGAAAACCGCAAATCCTCTCCCATAGGCCTGGCTTTACTGAAGTTGAAAAAATCTTTGTGCAACCTTACAAGCAGGGGGAAGTCGGCAAGTTTAACTGTTGAGGGAAGGTTGGCGCCTTCGGGCGTGGTTAAAATATATAATGAACCCGATTGCTGCCAGGCTGGATACTGGGCAAAAGCATTGGGAGAAATAATCAAGCACGCCAACAACAAAAGAAGTAATCTGGGATTCATTATCATGGTTCCGCAAAAGAGATCGAACTTAGATGCAACCTGCCCAAGCCGGTGGGTAAATATAATACATTGAAAGCGATTATCTCAAACAAATGTTTGCAAATCACCTACAAAACCCTTTGTTTTTCAAACTATCATGATTCAATTTGGAATGCTTTCAATGGTAGGCAAAGGCTTCAATATGCTTCAGGTTTTGTTCTTTGCTTATTACCTTCACTTCCGCTAAAACATACTCATTGATTCGCAATATAACGAGACATCCAAACATTCATGACATTCATCAATCATTACGAAATACTTGAAATCGAAGCCAACGCTGATCTTTCAGCAATCAAATCTGCATTCAACAAACTTGCAATGCGATACCATCCTGACCGAAACTTAGGTGATCCCATTGCAGAATCAATGATGAAAAAGCTTAATCAAGCTCTTCGCATCCTTTCAGATACTGCGCTACGAAAAGACCACGATGAATACCTGTTCAAAAACAAACCAAATACGCCCCCGAAAGCCAATGGAACAACGACTGCCAATGAAAATGCAGAACCGATGCAAACAAAAGATTTGCACGAAGCGATTGCTGCTTTTACAAAAGCAATAAATTTAAACCCAAACGACACAAAGGCCTACATTAACCGTGCTGCAGCTTACAAAGCCCTTAGTGACAAAGATCTTGCAATGGCAAAAAAGACAGCACCAGTAAAAAAAAGAAAAACCAAAGGGGCCAAAGAGGAATCGATCGATCTGGGCAAAGGCATTACACT
>DBCB01000293.1 GCA_002303765.1 Planctomycetaceae bacterium UBA969 | reverse complement strand
TAGATGCAGGGGTTGCAAGGATTTCAAATAAAGCACCATTAGCACCTTCAACAATGGCATCATTTAGGTTGGAGAATAGTTCATTAATTTCGTTTTGGCCAGGAGGTTGATGATTTAAAACCAATAGCCATTTTTCAAGTTTCTGTTCAGTAGCTTCCAGTTTTTTTCTAGCAGCGGGGCTCATTTTTCGCAACGAATTTTCTTTGATGTCTTCAATAACTCTTGCCTTTACCAATGGCCAATCAGGATGCACCTTGACAACACGGGGGAAAGCAAAAGGAGTAACCAAAACGCCAGCGGTTTTTAATGCTTCTGGAAATATTTTGGAATCAATGATGGGCAATGATTTCCCAATGAGATTTCCTGTAATTCGTGTAAACAATTCTGGGTTATAAGAAACAGCATCAACAAAACCAATTTTAAATAGGCTGCTTTTGAGATCATCCCAAAATTCATGTTGTTTCTTAGCTTGCATATATTGTTGGAACTCAATTTCAATTCGAACTGGCTCTTCAGACTTATATGGATCCTCACTTCCAACCGGCCAACTGGTTACAGAATAAATCCACCTCGGATTGATACACTTGCTTTCCTTGCCTATTGGTACAGTTCCATCAAACGAACTAATAGTTTCATCTTGTAATTTTTCAAACAGATTTTCATCGGTAGAAGTGAAGCCAGTTGCTTTAAGATATTTAAGCAACTCATCGACTTGCCTTAGTCTTTCAACACCATAAACTTGAATTCGAAATTTAACCCTAACATTAACTTTATCTACCGAAACGGGTGTATCTTGCCCCATCAACGAAATAGGCAAAACAAGTAGAATCAGAAGAAAGCTTATTAATTTCTTAGTCATCTTAACTTCTCGTTATCATTACAGAACAAACCAATCTATTATGACATGCGTTTTTAAAGTAGAGGGGCCTTAATTCTGGTAATCACAAAGTAATTTAATATTTAAAAAGGAAATACCATGAAATTCGGTCAGGGGCAAAAAGTTATCATCACCGGTGCTTCAACAGGCATCGGAAGGGCAATAGCTTTAGAATTAGCTAAAGCCGGAGCCCAGTTAGGACTTATTGCAAGAAGAGAAGAACTACTTTCAGCAATTGTAAACGAAATACAAACCCTTGGTGGCAAAGCTTTTTACAGGGTTGCAGACATATCGGAACGAAAAGAAACACTAATTGGGATTTCGGAATTAATAAACTGCATGGGCGGAATAGACATTCTTATTGCTAACGCTGGGGTTGGGGCCCCAACAACGATCCAGCCTTTTAATGTTGAAACTCAAGAAAAAATGATCAAGGTTAATTTGCTAGGTGTGATTTATTGCATTGAAGCTGTTTTACAAACCATGCTTGCTTCAGGAAAAGGACAAATAGTTGCAATTTCGAGCTTAGCAGGGTTTAAAGGGTTACCAGGCGAGTCGGGTTACACTGCATCGAAAGCAGGCTTAAATACATTCATGGAAGGAATGCGAATACAATTGCGCCCGAAAAACATTTTTGTAAGCACAATATGCCCAGGATTTATAAAAACACCCATGACAGAAGTTAATGATGAAAAAGATATGCCTTGGCTAATGGATGCAGAAACCGCAGCAAGCATAATAATTAAAGCAATTCAACGAAAAGCAAAAGTTCTTAGATTTCCATGGCAAACTTCGCTGCTTATGCGAATTGTAGGTTTCCTTCCAGACTGGTTGATTGAGCGTGTCATGAAAAAGTACAACGAAAACCCGCCCATGCCTAAAACCCCACTATAAAAATCTCGCCTTTATTTAGCAGATCTAGATGCGATTTCACCAAACAAATGAGCCATCGACTTTATCAGTTTTATCCAATCGCCTTCATGCAAACTTTCATTGGGGGCATGAGCGTTACTATCTGGGTCTTCAATACCTAGCAATAGAGCAGGGGCCCCGCCAAGCAATTCAACTAATGGTCGAACAAATCCAATTGTTCCGCCACACCCTATGCCGACAGGTTTCGCTTTAAAGCCTTTTTCAAGAGCAGCAATTGCAGCTTCAAAAGCGGGCCCTTTAGGGTCGGTCATCCACCAATCAACGGAACTTCCATGCGCAGTAACCTTAACCTCCACGCCCCAAGGAGCATCGGCAGAAAGAGCTTTGCGCAATAATTCTTCTACATGCTTTGGGTCCTGATCTGGAACAATCCTACAACTTACGAGAGCTGAAGCAGTAGGGAGAACTTGATTAGATGCACCTTTAATATTGCTAGCTTCAATAGCAATAACGGTAACTGCGGGGTGGCGCCAAGTTTGCTCATAAATACTTTTCCCTTTTTGCAAAGCAAACTTAACATGATCCGGAACGCCCAAAGATTTCCTTAAGGCATCAGAATCGACGGGTAAAGATTCAATCACTGTTCTTTCTGAATCAGTCAATGGTTTGACAGAATCATAAAAACCTTGAATTGGAATAGGTCCGTCTTCCCAGCAAAGCCTAGATAAAACCTTGGTGAGTGCAAGTGCGGAATCGGCAAAAGCTCCACCTGCCATTCCAGAATGCACAGGAATCAATGCGCTTTTAACTTCTACAAGCAATGTTACAATGCCACGAAGGGAATAAGTGATCGATGGTAAACCCACCCGAATATTTTCAGTATCACAAACAACAATAATATCTGCCTGAATACGGCTACGGTTTTCACTAAAGAATTTGACAAGGTTTTTGGAACCGACCTCTTCTTCTCCCTCAACAAGCATTTTTATATTTACAGGAAGTTTACCAGCAGTTTTAAGCCAAGAAGCAATTGCTGCGAGTTGAGCAACTGAAGCGCCCTTATCATCAGCAGCGCCCCGGCCAAAAAGGCGACCTTCTCTTGAGGTTAATTCCCAAGGCGGGCTGAGCCAAAGATGTTCATAATTGATGGGTTGTACATCATGATGTGAATAAAGGAATAAAGTAGGCTGATTCGGAGCACCCAACCATTCTCCATAAGCAAAAGGATTAGAATCCCCTGTTCTAAGAATTTCTACATTGTTAAGTCCAGCTTTTTTCATTTGCTGGCAAACAGCTTCGGCAGAAAGTTCAATTTCTTTTTGATACTCACCATCCGTACTAATACTAGGAATCTTGACCAAATCTCTTAAATCAGAAACAAGGCTAGCATGATTATTATCGATCCATGCTTCAGCATTTTTCAACTCAGTTTCAAACATCTTAAATTCCTGTAGTTAAAGTCCAAGCATTGCGAGGGTTTTTGGAATAAAAACTAAACAACCAATAATAGAAGTAAAAACACTAGCAAGCAAAACAGCTCCTGCCGCAATATCTAAAACCTGAAAATTGTTTGCACGGATATCTTCAGGCAATATTGCATAAAGCATCTCGATCGAACTATTTAAAAGTTCTACCACCAGAACAAACCCAATGCAACCAATCAACAACGACCACTCAATCAAATCGCATCTTAATACAACTGCAAAAGCTACAACCATGGAAGCAAAAAAGAAATGAACAAAGAAACTGGAATGGCCCCGCATCCCAAGTTTCATACCCTTAAAAGCGCAATTGAATTTATCTTTCCAGGGCCTTTTCAAGTTTTTTCGTTCATCAGTATTCACAAGCAAATTACCCCATAATTATTGGAGTGAAATACGACTTCCACAAACAATTATAACAACTAACAAATAGTAACAGATGATTCACGGAAAAGAAATGAATGCAATTTACCGAGCAAGAACGCTACCATTATTACTAAAATTACTAGATGGACCAACATAGCGCCCACCACCTGAAGCAATAGTCGGAAGAATTTCAAAAGTAAAACCAAAATTATCCTGCATTGCGTTATAGGTAAAACCTAGGCTGACCTGAAGATCCGTACCAACTCTGGTAAGCACAAGGGAATTGCTAACACTTTGAAAAGTGGCAAAATCATATGTACTACTTCCTGTAACAGCATACTTAGGGCTAAAAATGTAAGTTGCAGCACCAGTCAGAGCCTTACTTTCCACTGGTTCAATACTTCGATACCCAAGATAAAAATTAGTGCGGTCAGATCGGTTTAAGTAGCCACCAAGAGTAAATACTCTTGCCCCGTTTTCCATTGGGTCAATCCATCCGGTGCTTGTAAAACTAGTCCGGTCACCAATATTCCAAAGATAATCGTATTGAAGAAAAGCAAGGTAATTGCCAAAGTTATCTGTATTCTTTTCAGGGAAGAAGGAACCGGAAAGATCAAGAACCATCCAATCCACAACATGCTGGCTACCAGGGAAACCACGTTTAGTCTGCAAGCGCTGCCTGATATCCCCCTGAATAACCTGAATCTGGTTAAGCGTATCAATGCGCGTATCAATATTTCTGCGAATTGCATAAATCTGCGGATCAAAATAAGGATTATTAGTCGTAAGAAGATTACTGTTAAATGTATTCGGGTAGATCGTTGGTTGATTACGAATATCACGCAAAGCCTGATCAGAAGCGTCATCATTCAATCGGTCAAGCTGTGCAAAATTTGAATATTGAGCAGAAGAAGAAGCATTAAAGTAGTTGATACTATTTACAACTTTATGATTAATACCATTTACATTAAACAGCTCGGATTTAAATTCTGGATATGCTGCGGTAAAAGGCAAGCTGGCACGAATACCACCACCACCCCAAGCTCTGCCTAAGGTATCCCCTGAAAGATCGTTAGTATAAAGCGCAAGATCACCCTTCACATAGGGGGCTATTTTCAAGCCACCCAAATTAAATGGTGCGCTTAATTCTTCACTAATATTGAATCTACCTGTACTATTTTCAACATCTGTTAGAGGGCTAACAACTGGTGTTCCATCATTGGTAATCAACAAATTGGCGTAAGCAGCTCCGCCCCAAGTGCTAGAAGTAAAAATATCAAATATCGGCTGACCTAAAATAAATCCATCAAGCCTGGGCAACCAATTCGTTTCATTTATCCAAGGGCGTGTTCTGACTTCACCCATAACATACCAACCCATGTTCTGATCTGTCTGCCTAAGATAAGCCCAAGTATCTTGATTTATCCCGTTATCCCATTCAGGTTTAAAAAACTGTTCAATGTAGTTACGGTCACTTATCCCGGCAGCCTGTCCAAGAAAAGTAAATCCGTTTGACATGTCAGCAATACCCTGACGCCAAAGAATCCTTCCTCGATACTCTGGATGCGGTTCACCAACGGTACGGCCACCACCAAGATTATCTGGTCCGTTATCAATGATGCCATAAACTTTTGCGAGGCCGTTAACTTTACCTGGAATGCCAAAAAAATCTGGTGCCAGATAATCAAAATCAGAACCCAAACCAGGGCCACGCTTGGTCAAATAATCGATATCGAAACGCCATCTAGTATTTTCAAAAGGCTGAATACCCAAAAGGTCAAACGCATTAAGTGTAAGACCGAACTGACCACCAAAGATGTTGTTAAAACCTAAATTAACCCCTTCAATCGGGCCTAAAGGATCACGGCCATCCCCCTGAAGGTATGGCAGATAAAAGATCGGGAAGTTTTCCAACTCAATAAACATATTTTTGGCACGAACATAACTTTCTTTCTGATCAAGCTCCTGCTCCGTATTCCTATCAACAAATCGTTTACCAAAGATAGAAAATTTAGGGATTGTTCGTTCTTCGATCGTGGCCTCTGCAACATAAATCTTTAAGCCTGGATCTGCAGGCATCTTGCTTGAAAAAACTTCTGCTTTAACAACTTTGTATTGATTGGCTGCGAGTTGCTGTATTTCCTTAGCCCGAACAAATAATGGATCCGTAAGTTTTGGTTGATAAAATTCTAACTCGCCGTTCAACGCAACAGCAGTATTACGACCAATATCGTAGTATACTTCGTCAGCGCGTATAATCCGAACTTCGCCCGCATCAGCTTCTTTTTTATTCCCTGGCTTTGCAGGGTCTTGCTGTCGAACTTCAACATGTCCTGATAAATACAGCTCTAATTCCTTGCCCGATTGATTAGTTTGCTTCTTAAGATTTCCGATAATTTCTTGTGGATTTGCGCCTTTAGTCCAAATAACCAAACGATCTGCTTCAATATCAACCAAGCCAATCCCTGTAACATCCTTGACATTCATGATAACACCACCCGAAACAATTACCGCTTGCTCACCATTTGCCAAAGGCTCCATCCTGATATTGAACCCAGATGAACCACGCGGAGAAACGCTATACTGGCGAGCAGGTGTATCTATTCCTGATGCTGTAATTGGTAAGGCAATACCACCAGGAATTCCAATAGGCGGAGTAACTTGAACCGTGCCAGGAAGTGGATTCTGCAAACCCGGGGCAGGATTAACGGGAACAACCCCTGGATTATTCTGATAAGAAGTTGTGACTAGTGCAGGGGCAATCGGAGAAACAACCGGCAAAGCAATCTCGGGAGCATTTTCCTGAGGAAGCTGTGATACCGGCTTAGGCTTTTCTTCACTTGGCTTGGCTGGAGGAATCACTTTCTCGGGGATAATCTTTTGTGATTTTTGCTGCTCAGCAACAGCTTTAGCTTTACCTTCCTGAGCTGCTTTAAAAAGCGGATCTACAGAACAATCTTTTTGTTCAACTTTACTTTTAACTGCATTAAAACGAAACTCTCCTCGAGTCGCCAAATCAATAAAAGCAGTTTTGGCATTTCGCACCTCAGCGGAACTATCTATTTTGACATTCCCATCCACATACATTCCAAGTTCCCAAATACCACGCATTTTGTAGGATTCGATATCAGCCACAATCAATGCTTGATCCCCTCGGATTTGCAAAACACTTTGCTCGAGGAAGACATGACCTTTTAACAACAAATAATACTTAGATTTATCCGACCAAGAAGAAATAGAATCGGCATCGACTCGAATAGGCTTTGAATCACCTGGGATTTTGCGTTGAAAAGAAGCGAAAGGTTCAATTTGAGCCGAAGTCTTACCTTGAGCTGTTTTTTTATCAGGTGCAATAACCTGAAATGCCTGCAACTGCCCAAAGCAGTAAAGAACAGTAAGCAAAAAAGCAGAAAACAGCAAGTAAGGCTTTTTTCGCAACAACACTTAAATCAGCCTCCCCCGAGATATCGCAAACGCAAGGCAATCCGAATCTAACGAAAAAATACTCTGCGTGGAGGGCTTAATAACTTGGAAAAGAAAAGATGGCAAGCTCAAAAGTAAAAGAAAAAAGCTAGGAGCAAGAACATCACCCCTAGCCATTCAACCTATTATACCAAGACCTAATTATCGATCCCGATTACTTCTTCCTCTACGGAAAGGAGCTTCACCTTGAGGCCCCCGATCTGAATTGGAAGGAATAAATCGCCCACCCCTGCGCAATGGTGGCGGTTCAGGAAGAGGATGAATTTTAAGCTCGTTACCATTGGCATCAACACAAAAAACTTCGAGCAATTCAGGGGGCACACCAATTTCGCCTCGAACAGAAATGCCCACCTTAGCCTCGTCCTCGAGTTTGCCCAGCTCTTTTCTTTTGTTATTTAAAAGATAGTCAGCGGTTTCTGCAGCCACTCGTACTCGAACTGTAGCAACGGCTTCTTTAAAGGCAGCAAGTTGCACCAAACGCATAACCTCAATGCCCATACTTTCACTTGTTTTAACTTGAGCCATGCCTTTGCAATAAGGGCAATCATGGTAGACACTGCGCTTAAGCGAAGGCCTGATTCTTTGCCTAGTCATTTCAATAATGCCAAAAGGTGAAATCCTAAGGATTTTGGTTTTAGCACGATCCCGCATAACATTATCCCGCATGGCATTTTCAACAGCCCTACGGTGTTTTTCGTCACGCATGTCAATAAAGTCATTGACAATAACGCCCCCAAGATCTCGAAGCCGAAGTTGCCTGGTGATCTCTCGTGCAGCCTGCATATTCATACGGAAAGCTGTATCTTCAGCGTTACTTTCAGATCTAAAATTTCCACTATTAACATCAATTGCAACCAAGGCCTCGGTTTGTTCGATGACAATAGATCCACCCATAGGAAGGGGGATTTTTTTCATTTGAATTTTGGCGAGTTCTTCCTCAATCGCATAATGATGGAACAAAGGCCTTTTGTTGTCGTGAAATTTAACCCTATCAGCAAATCTAGGCATTACAAACTGCAAGAATTCCTGAGCGTGCTCAAATGCAGTTTTCTCATCTACAACAATTTCGTCTATATCACTAGTAAAGGTATCGCGTATGGTCCGAGTGACCATGTCGCTTTCCTCGTAAATTCCCGCGGGACCTTTTACCTNNATTCCAGCAGGGCCTTTTACCTTTACAATACGCTTAGCAACAACCTGCCATAGCCTTGCAAGATAAGCCAGATCTCGCTGAAGTTCGGTTTTATTACGATCAATTCCAGCGGTACGAATAATAAACCCAACGCCTTTAGGTGGTTTAAGGTCTACAAAAATATCCTTAAGCCTTCTGCGCTGATCTTCATCAGTAATTTTTCTTGAAACGCCAACCCGATGCAATCCAGGCATAAGAACCAAATACCTGCCAGCAATACTAATATAAGTGCTAAGCGTGGGGCCTTTGTTGCCAATGCCATCTTTAATTACCTGAACAAGAACTTCCTGCCCCTTCTTGAAAATCTCCTGAATCATAGGTTTGGGATTACCCAAAAGCCTTCCACCTCTGGAGTTACCTCGCATCGGTTTTCCGCTACTTCTACCCTGATCGCGAGCGCCTTCCCTAGAACCGGAAGAATAGCCACCACCCGAAGGTCTGCGTTGATTTCCTCCTCGGCTACCACCACGGCTACGATTATCCCCACCGCGTTGATCGCGCTGTGGACCGCGAGAATCACGCTGCCCGCGGGCGTCGCGAGACTGGGGATCTTGGCCGTCTTCATCCTGATTATCGTCATCCTGTTCAACATTTTCATCTGCGTCAAATGATTGGTCAGCATCTTGCGTATCCGCTTCCACATCATGTGTATCCGCTTCCACATCATCATCAAAGTTATCATTTGGGGTAAGAGGTTGCTGATTTTGCTGAAAAACAGGTTCATCGAATGAATCAGATTTATCAGGAGAAGATTTATGAGCGGGCGGATTGGACCGAGCTGGCCTCGAGAAAAGTAGATCATCATTTTCGGTTTCTCCCGGCCCATCGGAATCAGAATCCCCATCGCTTGTGATTCTATTCGCAGAAGGCATCACCGGAGGAGTATCGTTATCATCGGGTCCAAAATCATCTTCATCATCAGACAAGCCAGCACCAAAAGTAACTGAGTCATCGGAATTCGAACTAATCGAAGAATCCGAATCATGGTCTACAAAATCACTTCTGTTTTCAAATGCAAGATCATCTTGCTCTTCAAATAACTCTCCGCCAAATTCAGGGGCATTGGATACGGGAAGTTGCTCTTCCAAAGGCAAGTTTTCAACATCTGGAATATTGCCCTTTTCAAAGGGCTTGCTTCGTGACCCACGGCCTGAACCGTCATTGGAGCCTCCACTATTAGAACTCCCACGCCTTGGCCTGCGATCTTCGCGCTCTTCATTATTAGAGCCCCCACCATTGGAACTCCCACGCCTAGGCCTTCGATCTTCGCGCTCTTCGTCTTCGTTATCTTCTTTGAATCCATCAAGATGCTTGTAATAGGTTGGCTCGACATCGGAAACATGCAAGAAACCATTGCGACCAATACCAAAATCAACAAAAGCAGCCTGTATACTGGGTTCAATATTTACGATCTTTCCTTTATAAATATTTCCCACATAACTTTCATGAGTATTTCTCTCAACATAAAGCTCTTCGAGGATACCATTTTCCAGAATTGCAATGCGGCACTCTTCGGGCTGCAAAACATTAATCAACATAACTTTTTTCATCAGATTCTAAGCCTTTCGTTTTCAAATTAAAATTCGGGATTCAACCCCAACTGCTCCAAAGGGGAATCAGTGAGGTTCTGGGCATCAAGGCCCAACAAGGAAAATATTTCAGAAGGCTTCACTGTTCCTTTGTCAGTAAGCTGAAGCCTCGCAGATGATTGATCATGAAAAAATATGGCCGAATGAAGACCTTGGCGAATGCTGCAATTATGTTTCTCTGCGCTCTGAAAAAAGCAAAGGGAAGGTTTTGCAAACACAAGCGTTTTATCAAGGGCGTTTTTTTTAATGTAGCCATCATTAATATTTAAATTCTTAGCTACAAAATTAGATTGCAAAGAGAGAGGCTTAACAACCTTGGATTGAAGAGCAAAGTGCTTTGAAATACCTTGACAGCGTAAAGGTTTAAAATCATTTTGATTTAGCGAACAAGTAGTAACTTTAAAAAAGTTTTTCTGCTGGCTCGCTAGGGGTAAAGAAATCCCCAGTAATAAGTTCATGCAAAATATTTCCGCACAAGGCGGGAATAAACATTGCAGAAGCTGAAGTAATCCAGAGTTTCTGCACCGTCAGCATTAATCTGCCTGAAAATCATCGTCCATTAAGAAAACAGTATCTGCCTAAAATCTTTGTTAACAAAATCTTGATGCTCTAGAGGCAAATAGAAGGTTTCCTTGGTACAAACTCATTGCTTGTTTAATACATCAATGAGTCAGGCAAAAGCTTCCGGGTCTGTTCCCGCAAATAATTGTTTACATCACGCGCAGTCTGTTGGCGCATAGCTTCTTTGGCAACATTTTCGGCATCTTTAAGATTCACCATCCGGATAAATTGCTTTATCTCCGGTATACTATGCGGTGAAACACTTAACTGCCTAATTCCTAAGCCAAGAAACAACATTGTATATATCAGGTCTCCACTCATCTCGCCACACACATTCAAGGCAACATTGGAGTGTTTCGCAGCCTTAACAACCATTTCAATCAACCGTAAAACGGCAGGATCTCCTGGGTTGTATAACGAGGCAACATCCTCGTTCGACCTATCTGCTGCTAAAGTGTACTGTACCAAATCATTTGTGCCAATGGAAAAGAAACTCACTTCTTTTGCCATTAATTCTGAAAGAATGGCAGCAGAAGGAACTTCAATCATGGTTCCAATGGGAATATCCTTGTTAAAGGGTACTTTTTCCTCAAAAAGGTCTTCTTTGACCTCCGAAACGATCATTTTAGCCTGTCGAAGCTCTAAAACCGTTGAAATCATAGGAAAAAGCAACTGAATATTTCCATAAACACTAGCGCGCAAAATCGCCCGAAGTTGGGTTTTAAATAAGCCAATATTTCTAAGGCAAAGCCTGATACTTCGAAGACCAAGGAACGGATTCTTTTCGGGGATGTGCAAATTAGAAAATGCAGCCAATTTATCGCCACCTAAGTCCAAAGTCCGGATCACGACCGGCCTATCCTTCCCCATGGCTTGAACCACTTCTTTGTAAGCCTCAAATTGCTCATCTTCGGTAGGAACAGCATCTTTTCCCATGAAAAGAAATTCCGTTCGATAAAGCCCTATTCCCTGCGCCCCTTTATCAAGACAATGCTTGGTTTCATGTGGAAACTCAATATTTCCGAGCAACTTAACCTCAACACCATCCTGAGTAATTGCAGGAAGATCACGAAGGCTTTCAAGGGAGGCATCTAGCGACACTATGTCCGTCTGGGTTTTTTGGTACCTTCGCAAGGTTTCAGCATCGGGGTCAATGATAAGGAGGCCGGCATTACCATCCACGATTACAATATCGCCGCCAGTCACTTCGGAAATAAATTTCCCCAAGCCAACAACAGCTGGTATTTCAAGGGCACCAGCCAGAATAGAGGTGTGACTTGTCCTACCACCCGCCTCCGTCGCAAAAGCATGCACCAACTTGGTGTTTAACTTTGCAGTCTCACTGGGGGAAAGATCATGTGCAAGAATAACGACAGGCTCACTCAAGGAATTAAGCCCTTCCTTGCGTTGCCCGATCAACTTTCCAAGAATTTGTTTTTCAATGTCAAATAGGTCTGTGGCGCGCGATGCCATTCTTGCATCAGGAAGACTTTGTATTTCTTTAATATGCTTGCGCATTACCAGACTAAGTGCATATTCTGCGGTAAAGAATTTTTTCGAAATCAGTGATTCAATTTCGCCAAGAAGAAATGGATCTTCAATCATCTGGGCATGAGCGCCCAATATAGCACCGTACTGAGTACCAACTTTAGTTGCAATTATAGCTTGATTTGAGCGTACCTCGATTGCTGCGTCTCGAATACCAATCTTAAGCCGTTCAAATTCGTCAACCACTTCAGAAGCACTGATCGACCTTTGGGGAATCAAATACCCTTCGGTGTCAAGCAACAAAGCAGGGCCTATGACAACCCCTGGATAAACCGGTATTCCTCGATAAACTTCCATCAGCACCTTGTTCCAAACAAATAAACAACATCAATCCAAAACAGAAACATCTTCCTCTGCGAGAACTTTTTCAAGTTCTTGCAAAGCCAAATGGGAGTCAGATCCAAAAACTTCGAGAGTCACTTCGCTATCTTCACCTGCAGCAACAAGCATAAGTTCGAACATGCTTTTGCCGTTAAAAACCTGACCTTCCCAAGTCAGTTTAACTTCAGAAGCAAAACGGGATGCAGCCTCAACAAATGCAGCTTTAGGCCGCATATGAAACCCATTTGGGTTTTTAATTTTAACAACTCTTTTCAGAAGTTCATGGCTCGCATCTTCCACCAAAAGATCTCCAATAATTTCCGCAACCAAAACTGCCAAACTACATTTTTGAGTACTGATTCATCTGCTCAAACAACTGATCGGCAGTGGTACAGGCCCTTAAAGCCTTCACCAAAGGATCATCGCGAAGTACTCTCGAAACAGTTTCAAGAGCTCGCAAATGGACTACAGGTTGATCGACAGGCGAAATTATCAGCACAAACACGAAGACTGGTTCTCCATCTCTGCTGCCAAAACTAACCCCAGAAGGAGAAATACCCAAAACCCCTACCAATTTGTCTACGCCACTGTATTTCGTATGAGGAATGGCAATCCCATCACCAATACCAGTTGAACCTAACAATTCTCGTTTTAGCACGGCTTTGATTATGTCTTCAACATCCACATCCTTAAAGCAACCATTGCGACAGAGGCTTTCTAAAAGCTCTCGAATCACGCCTTCTTTATCGGTGGCATTAAGTTCTGGAACAATGGCAGAACGCACTATGAAGTCCGACATTCGCATTTTGATTCACCATCCCTCTCATCTAAAATGCAATATTTAAAGCGATTTGGGAAGTTCACCCATTGGCGGTGTTTTACGATGGTCTTGTATCTTTTCCTTATACTTCCGAATCTGATGCTCAACCTTATCGATCACTAAATCCACAGCCGTGTATAGGTCTGGGTTTTCTTCCTTAGCAAAAAAATCATGTTTATGCTCGGCATTAACAGCAAGTTCAACCACTTTCATATCTTTTTGATGATCTAATGTTACTTCAATCATGGATATACGGGCAAAAAAATGGAGGAGTTTCCCTGCTTTTTCTTGGATATGCTTTTGAACTTCCTCACTAACATGGCCATGTCGAGTCGAAATTTTAATTTGCACAATGGTTCTCCTAGGTTCAGAGTTGCCCAATTCTCTAGTATGCGGGCTTTCATAAAAGCTCAGCCTATTCAACTTACATTCTAAGCCATCTTATTGCGAAACCGCTTACAATTCAATTCATAACAATATAAACAAAGAAACTCTTTCCTCAAATCGGGAAGAAAGAGTTTCATCTTTACCACCTTATCTTAAACCAATAAAAGACAAAAGCATCAACTTCGACATGCGGAATTATTAAGATTTACCCAATTACCATTTTCCGTTGAACTAGAAACACATCTGGTAATGAAGTTCATACCATCCACCCCATCATAAACGTTGGGGTAGAGAGAGTTCTTTCCTGCAAATTTCTCACCATTCAATTTGCGAATAATATCATCATATGCCGCATTATAAATGTTCGCAAATGCCTCTAAAAAAGCTTCAGGATGGCCACTCGGAAGCCTACAGGAGGCTTTAGCCATATCTCCCATAAATGGGGCATTTGGATCCCGTGTAAACAAACGATGCGGCTGACCGTTTGTTCTTACCCACATTTTATTTGGCTCTTCTTGGTGCCACTCTAACGAGCCTTTAGTTCCGTCAACTTCGATGAAAAGATCGTTTTCACGACCATGGGATATCTGGGAAGCCGTTACGGTTCCCAAGGCACCATTCTGAAAACGAATCACAGCAGTGCCATAATCATCCAAAGCCCGGCCAGCTTCAAATACTTTTAAATGGCAGGAAATCTGCATGGGCAAAAGGCCAGTCATATAGCGTGCAAGGTTATAGGCGTGAGTTGCGATATCACCAAAGCAACCAGATGCGCCCGATTTTGCGGGATCAGTCCGCCAACCAGCTTGCTTCTGGCCAGAAACTTCCAACCGGGTTCGAAGCCATCCCTGAATATAAAAAGCCCTGATAGCATTTATCTCACCTAATTCACCAGAAAGTATCATTTCTCGAGCTTGGCGAACAAGGGGATAGCCCGTGTAATTATGAGTCAAAGCAAATACCACCTTCGACTTCTCCACTACCTTAACCAACTCTTCCGCTTGCGCCAGATCAAAAGTCATGGGCTTATCACAAATCACATTAATGCCAGCCTCTGCAAAGCTTTTTGCAATTTCAAAATGTGTATGATTAGGGGTAGCAATTGAAACAAAATCGATTCTCTGGCCAACAGGTAAGGCCAATTCTTTTGAAATCATTTCCTGGTAAGAACCGTAGGCCCTTTCAGGCTTGATATCGTAAACGGAAGCAGAATCTTTGGCTCGCTCAGGATTCGAAGATAAAGCACCCGCAACAAGTGAGGCCCTATTATCCAAAACACCAGCAATACTGTGGACTTTACCAATAAATGAACCTTGACCGCCACCCACAAGCCCCATGTTTAATTTTCTGTTCAATAGTCCATTCATAACTACTTCCTTAGTTTAAAGTTCATGACGATGCATAAGCACATTTGCACATCTTGCGATTTTCAGATGCGACTTGCAACAGTGGATTTACCTCTTTTCGAGGAATTTCTCAAACAGATTTTTTGTAATTTTCTGCACCCTCTCATCAGGGCCCTGCGGCCTGCCATGATGCGAAATCGGAGGCATGTGACCTGGTGGTTGGGTTAACCCCTGTGCCCAGAAAATAGTGGAAGCATTGAATACAAGGTTACCGTTAGGCCCCGGATAAATCGTGGAGGTGTAATGCGATTCCACATCATTTCCAGTATAGGTAGGGCCTTCTGCTATCACTTCCAACCCAGTGATTGCTGCTGGTTCACCATGGAACTCCCAACCCACTAGCCCTGAAATTTTATCCCCTTTTTTCATTCCGGTCCCATTGAAGAGCCAGTGTTCTGGCTTGGTTACAATCCAATCACCAGAACCATTAAAAGGAGTTACGGTCTGGGCACCAATAAGCGTGGACTCATTTGGACCATCAAGATTCAAATCAACCATGAAAGGTTTTTCTTTGGGCCTGACCCCGCCATACCTTCCTGCGCGGGTTAAAGTCCTGTTAGCAACATTTTTTGTGGAAGCAGAGTAGGGGGTTACAAAGCAAACAGAATTACCTGAAAGAAATGCTGCATTAACACCTTTATTTACAGCATTTTTGACGTTGTTAAATTGTTCCAAGCTCCAATATTCATCATGCCCTACAGAAAGGAAAGCCTTAACACGGTGCAACTCCTCAGCATTGGAATGGACATCTGAATTTGAACAATAGGTAAGATCGTACCCTTCTTTTTCCATCCAAAAAGCTAAAGGAAACTCCCAAAGCAAAAACTCACCTGAACCCTGCGACAATGGATTATCAAATATTTGTGCATATTTGCCATAAGGTCTGTCAAATGAAACTTTAACCCCTGAAACCAGCACTTTTTTGTCGGGCCTATCGTTGGTGTAAAGCGAGTAACCATCAGGCCACTGGTTATAGGCCTGCCAAGTGTTATCACTACATTGAAAGAGAAAATCTGCTTTACGATTATCTTTAACAATAAAAACGATGTAGCTCTGATAGCGATGTTGGTTACTAGAAATCTTGGCAAGATAAACACCACTAAGCCAGCCTTCTGGAATTTTTAGAGATGCGGATTCCTTCCAATTACATTCCCTTAATCGTTGCTCGCCAACTGCGGGAGTTTCTTGTTTAAAAATTTCAAAAGGGCCAATTTGCTGAACTAATCTTCCACCTTTTCCAGCATAAAAACCGAGTCGAAATATATCCAGAGTTCCTTTACCAGGTGATAAGGAACTGACAAAAAAAGAAATAGTTTCACCAGCAGAAACACTGGTGCGGGAAGCAAACCCTTCAATAAGCGGGCAACGAAGTTTATCCTTGGTATCGGTTCGCGTGTAAGTTAACTGCCAATCCAGTGTTCCCGGTTTAAGATTTTCAAGCACGATTGCATTTTGCTTGGAATCTTTAAGGGCAAAGGCTTCATCGGCAGCACAAAACGCACCACCTGCCAACAAAGTTTTAGTAAGAACTTCTCTACGATTTAAAGGAGACATAATAACCTGCCTTTTAGATATCAAATGAATTCATGAATCTAAAGAAAGGGTAATCAAGCTGATTTGCGATTAAAAGGAATTTCTGGTTCGAAAGGGATTTTCTTTCGTTGGGCAGCAGTAAGTTGAAATACACTCTGATACAAACGCTCAAGGTCTGGAGATAATTCTCTCTGTCTGCGTTGCATAACGACAGAAGCAATCTGCATCAAGATTTTCCACGAATTTCCCTGCATTAGCTTTCCATTTTTAGAAGAAGCAAAAGCTGGGACATTTCGAGGTAGCAATCCTCCCGGCAAAAGGTTGGCAAAAGCACCAATATTCGATCCCGTATTCAGCAAAACTCCGATAGAAGTTCGAGAATGGTCACCAAAGAAAACTCCAACTTTATTAAGTCCGGTGTTAATTAATTGCCCATCAACTTGAACTCGTACCAAACCATAATCATTACGCAAGTCACTGGCATTAGTTGCTGCCCCCCAATTAACCCACTCGCCTAGATAGGAATGACCTAAAAACCCATCATGATATTTGTTAGTATAACCAAGGATAATAGAGTTTTCAATTTCGCCACCAACTCTGCAATTTGTACCAATCGATGTACCGGCGCGAATTTTCGCCCCAAAAATTTGAGTGTCTTTACCAATAAAACAGGGGCCTTCCAATCGAGTGAAAGCTTGTATTTTTGCGCCACTTCCAATAACGACTGGGCCTTTCGTAGTATCAAAAGCTACTAAAGGTTCAACTTCAGCTTCAGGATGAATGAACAACTGCTCTAGCGGACCAAACAAACCAGCGGGGAACTCCATTGGGCTCGAAAACTCGCAAAAGCCTTTCATATCCGCAATAATTTGTGCGCCATTATTCCCAACCAAATCCCACAAATATTCAAGCACAACACCTTCAACCTTTTTTTCAGGCAAATCCATCGATCTTAAACTTTCAACCAAATCAAGATTATCTTGTATTTCAGTAATTGAAGTCAGTTTGATTCGTTTGCAGTAATAATAAACAGGCTTGCCAGAACAAACCCCTACGTGAGAAACATCGGGAGCGAATCGAAAATCAAGCGGTGGAATCCATGCCCCATCAATAAACAGGATGTTTTCTCTACCATCTAACCAACCGGATGAATTTACAATCAAATCTAAATGGGAAGAACGGACTGTTTCTTGCAAATAGTTGCGAACAAAACAGGCACTAGGGGCAATGCCAACCGTTGCTGAAATTTTTTCAAATAGATTTTTCGTACCACATAGCAGTGAAAAAATAGGCCTAGTTAAAGCTAATGGCTCTAACTTCCCAGCGTTTTCATTTTCATACAAGCACAAATCAATTTTCATGAAATCAAGAAACCTTTTACAGTACTACAAAGGTCAATATTTGAAACCTTATAAAGACCCAATCAAATTAAATCTATAGCAACACTTAAAAATACTAGGAAAGATAGGGCGTATAGGGGGACACTCGTGAAAGCCTGCCTAGATTGAATTAGTCATTTTTGTTTTAAATGAAACTTAATAGTGTTTGCGTAATTTTTTAGAAAGTTATTATGCTGATTAATCACAAAGCTAAGGCAGCGCTTACGCTTCTCCTCGCAATCAATCTTTTTAACTACATTGATCGATATATACTTTCGGCAACCATCGCTGGAATCGAAAGCGACTTATTACGCAATCATTCGCCTGACAATAAAAAAGCCTTATTGGGAATACTAGCAACATGCTTCATGGCAAGTTTCATGATATTTGCACCAATTTTCGGGATATTTTGCACAAAAATCAAGCGCTGGCACCTCATTGGTTATGGCGTGATTTTTTGGTCGCTTGCTAGTGGATTAAGCGGACTTTCGGGCACGGTTGCAAAGTTAAACGAGGGCTCTACCACCAGTGGACTGCCTGTAGGAATAATCATGGCTTTTGTATGTTCGTATGCATTTCTTGCGCTAACCCGATGCATGGTGGGGGTTGGTGAAGCTGCGTATGGCCCAATAGCACCAACCATTCTTTCTGATTTATACCCTGAAAAAAGCCGGGGTATGATCATGTCTATTTTTTATGGAGCGATACCTGTTGGTAGTGCGCTTGGCTATGCTTTTGGGGGCATTGCAGGCTGGCCTAATGCGTTTTACTGGGTAATTCCACCTGGCATACTTTTAGGTGTTCTTTGTTTTTTAATGCCAGAACCTGAGATTGGGGCCCAAGAATCATCTCCCCTACCACCGAAAAAAATTCAGATCAAAGATGCTTTAATACTTTTAAAAACGCCCTCCATCATTTTTAACATCCTTGGCATGACCGCCAACACTTTTGCAATTGGCGGGATCGCCTACTGGTTCCCATACTATGTTTCCATTTTCAGGCAGAACGGTACGGAACAAGAAGCCGGAATTATTATGGGCTTACTTATTGTTATTTCTGGATTACTAGCAACATTATGCGGGGGATTTGCTGCAGATTACTTTTCTCGTTATCACAAAGGTGCGTATTTCCTTGTATCTGGCATTGGTATGATTATTGGATTTCCGGTATTTCTTGCCGTTCTTTATGTTCCTTTTCCTTTCGCCTGGGTTTTAATTTTCATATCTTGTTTCTGCACCTTTTTAAATACTGGCCCAACCAATGCAATCCTTTTAAATGTTTCGCCCCCTTTACTACGACCCATGGCTTTTGCAATCACTATTTTCATAATTCACGCATTGGGAGATGCCATCAGTCCTTGGATTATTGGGGGAATTGCAGATAATTTTTCATTTGAAAGAACCATCGCAATTGATGGGCAAGATGTTATTGAAAAAGTAGGCAACTTAAACGCTGGTTTCGTAGCCGTATCGGTAATGTATTTTCTCGCAGGGGTATTCTGGTTACTAGGAGCAAAACATTTGGAAACCGACACTCAAAAAGCCAGTGTAACACCCCTTTAATATCTACGTTCTTAAACCGAAACTGTTATTGTTCATCGAAATCACACATTAATCGATAGGCTGAAAAGATCTTATAACTCGTCACTTTTACTTGCAGCAGTCTTATCTTTCCACTATTCTTATGCTAATGGTAAATCTTCCCACCTAAGAGAAAATTATTATGTTTCGAGTTCCTGCATTTGCTTTAGTTAGTGCCACCTTTTTTTTAGTTTCATATTCAATGGCTGAAGACTGGCCTCAATGGCGTGGGCAAAATCGTGACAATATTTCATCTGAAAAAGGTTTGCTTCAATCTTGGCCATCTGAAGGCCCTAAATTGCTTTGGACTTTTAGAGATGCAGGCATTGGTTATTCTGGCCCAGCAGTGGTTGGCAATAATCTTTTCTTGATGGGGGTTCAAAACGATTCCGAATCGATCTTTGCTCTCGATACCAATACAGGTAAACAACTTTGGTCCACTCCTATAGGGAAACCTTATCCAAATAAATGGGGTGGCGGACCTCGAAGCACCCCTTCTTTTGATGCGGGCAAAGTTTATGGCATCAGTGGTGAAGGTGACCTTATTTGCGTTGACGCAAAGTCTGGCAAAAAAGAATGGCTCGTGTCACTTGCCTAGGAACTCGAAGGAAAAGTAATGAAAATAT
>DBCB01000263.1:4226-5253 GCA_002303765.1 Planctomycetaceae bacterium UBA969 | reverse complement strand
TTCTCGGGCGTGGCAAAATCCTTCGGCTTACTTTGCCCCTTCGTTCCGATTTTCCCAAAGGTTACATTCAGGGTTTTACCCTTTACATCAACCTCCCAAAACTTATTCGAGGTACTATCACTAAATTCAAATCTGCGCATGGGCGTTTCTCCTAAAATCTCAACTTAGGTTAGCTACATCTTTTAAAACACTTATCAAAAGGTTAGTATTTTTAAATATTTTTCTGCCATCAACTTTGATTAATTTAAAATCTATCACCTTTAGCAAAGTTTTATCCAGCACTTACGATTAAAATAGTAAGGCTTAGTGTTTGATTTTTCAGGGAATTTATCTGCTAGAATTTTTCGGACTTCAGCAGATAGATTCTCAGGGCTTAGTAAAAGATCACCTTTAACTTTAGCAAGGGCACTTGCGCCTTTTGGTGAAATTCAGCCATTATTTGGCGAAATCCATATTTATTGGATACAAACAAATATCATCGTTTTGGATATAAACAAATATCATGGTCAGAATTTTCATATTTTGTACGTTTCATGAGAATTTTTAAAACACTGGAAGGCAACAATTTAGGATTAATTCGAAGAATAAATGGACCTTTCAAAAGTGAAGATGCTGCATTTTCACTTAAAGATTCAAGGCGAAGCAATACTAATGACCCAGTTGATGAGTTATCTGAATTTGATCCATGCCATTTAGAAATTATTTTTGCTGCACTATCAGTAAGTTTTTTTATTGGAAGATATATTTGCGGACTATTGTCTCCTATATCCGGACTCCAGAAACATAAAATTTTTGCAACCTGATCGGGAAGGTGATGAATATCAAATTCAAGGTCCTCAATATTACAGTCAGAGATATATTTTTCAAGTAAATCGCACTCATTAAGATCCAGATCTTTTACTCCAGTATTTATCTTTGCCATAACTTTTAAAACTTCCTCAAAATCATATGCAGGAGTTGATTCATCACTACCATCTTTTACTTTGTGATCAGAATCATCATCCATGTAATCTGAATCTGAGTCTGA
>DBCB01000263.1:0-4170 GCA_002303765.1 Planctomycetaceae bacterium UBA969 | reverse complement strand
TGAGTCTGAGTCCGAATCTGAGTCATCGTTTAAATCTTCTTCATAATCTGAATCTGATTTTTTGGAGTGTGTGATCCTTATAGTATCTTTTTGAAAAAGAATTTTTTGAATTTCTTTAGAAAAAACGTGGTTAATTAGAAGAAGTTCATCTGAGATTTTCACCAAGGCCATTGCACCTTTTACTGAAATTGTCTTGAGACCTAAAATGAGGCCGCCCCGATGCTTAGAAAGATATAGTGCGGCTTTATCGGAAATGCTCGACAAACTATGTAATTGCAAGCCACCATGATGATGTGAAAGCGCTTCTGCAAGTTCATCAGTCATTTTGTTTAAACT
Organism: Planctomycetaceae bacterium UBA969; assembly: GCA_002303765.1. Taxonomy (GTDB): domain Bacteria; phylum Planctomycetota; class Planctomycetia; order Gemmatales; family Gemmataceae; genus UBA969. Next base: position 3,834 of record DBCB01000263.1, on the reverse strand, counting down.
AGTTAGATCCATGTCCCCTACATGTTTGGCTAAAGCCTGAACGACAGGCAACGACCATTCTCGAAGACTCAAAAAAGTCAGGTTGCCACTGGAATTTGCAAGAATTTTTGCGGCCTCAACCGACAACTCCAAAAGAGAAACAAAAAACAATCCATCCATCTCTTCTTCAATTAATTTTTGCGCCAAGGCAAGGTCTTCAAGAGAATCGGTTAATCTTGTCCAATTTTCATATGATTTTACACCTTCTTTTGCTTTAATTTCCTTATCATTTTGCCAGTTATAACTGTCAAAATCAAAGTCTGAGTCTGAGTCAGAATATAAACAAGAATCTTCATCAATATCTTCAATAGCCTCCAAGGCTTCTTCGACCCCCTGCTTGGCAGCTTTACGATACCATTTTATAGCTTCGCCCATGTCTTCCTCGACTCCATGGCCACCGCCATAGCTAACGCCAAGAATATACTGAGCCCGCGCATTTCCCTGCTCGGCAGCACGTTCGTACCACTTAAACGCTTCTTTTTTATCCTTGGTGGTTCCTTCTCCGTTGGCAAAGCATACACCTAACAGTAACTGGCCCAGCGCATACCCTTGGTCGGCAGCCAATTCATACCACTTAAAGGCTTGGGACTTGTCTTCCTCAACGCCCTCTCCGTCGGAAAAGCAATTGCCAAGGTTAATCTGCGCAAGAGCATTGCCCTGCTCGGCAGCCATGCGGTACCATTTGACCGCTTCCTTTTTATCCTTCTTGATCCCTTCCCCGTCGTCATAGCAAACACCAAGGCATGACTGCGCATCCACATCCCCCTGCTCGGCAGCCATGCGGTACCATTTAACCGCTTCCTTTTTGTCTTCCTGTACTCCTTGCCCTTTGTAATAACAAACAGCAAGGTTATATTGCGCAACATTAAACCCCTGCTCAGCAGCAATGCGGAACCATTTAACCGCTTCCTTCTTGTCTTCCTTGATTCCTTCCCCGTAGTAATAGAACGTACCAAGATTATACTGCGCATTCGAATCCCCCTGCTCGGCAGCCATGCGGTACCATCTAACCGCTTCTTCTTCGTTTTTCTCAACTCCTAGCCCATTTCTAAAGCAAGTACCAATCATGCATTTCGCATCCACATACCCCTGCTCGGCAGCCATGCGGTACCATTTAACGGCTTCTTTTTGGTCTGCCTTTACTCCATTCCCATTAGCATAGCACACGCCAAGATTATACTGGGCTCGGGCAAGTCTCTTCTCGGAAGCTTTACGATACCATTTAAATGCTTCGTTCAAATTCTTCTTGATACCATGCCCAAAATCTAAACATAAACCAAAAAGAACCTGGCCTCTGGGATCATTCAATTCCGCTGCCTTCTGCCAAGATGTTATTCGTGTGCAATTATTTTTTATCCATTCGTCACTATCACTGCTTGCTTCTAAAGCTTTAAAATCGCCTTGGATAATTGCAGCGAGGGCGGAATCTATACCACTCGTATTTTGAACTGGTTTAGGTCCAGAGATTTTACCATGCAGTTCTTCCTCCAGTTTTTTCAGATAGAACTCTTCTTTTTGATCCATTCCATCTGCCATCAATAAGGCCTTCGCGCCTTTAAGTAGTGTTTCACGAAGTGTATTAAGTGCAGTGGAATCCCCAGTTTTTTTTGCAATATTTTGGCAAACGGCAATTCCCGACCATTTAGTTGATGCATTCAAATGGCCAAGGGCGCCGGTATCAGATCGATAGAGCTTTAAAAACGGAATAACTTCAGCAACAGTAAATGATTCAAAAACCTTATACTGTTTACGAACTTTGGCAAAACTTGCTGCCACTTTCGCTAGGAAACTTTTCGAAACTTCCACTTCCGTGGTCGTGATTTTTCCATCTGCAAGCAATGCATCAAAAACAACCCTTAATCCATCAGCATAAAAGGCCATGAGAACCAAAGGTGCTCCGTTACCATTTTTGACGAAAGATGCTAACGAAGGCCCCAGCAATTCATCCCGTGTCTTTTCATTCAAATGAATGGCTGCACTATTTATTGCTTTTTGAATGCCGGGATCCAGAAGGGATTCGATTAAATTACTCATTGTTACATTCCTAAAAGTGAATCTATATTTCAATATTCAGAAAGCGATGTTAAGCCCTTCCTATGCGTTAATTCTAAACATAGGGTAAAACACGAAAAAACTTTTTCTCTTTAATCCAATGAAAGGAATTTTACCTAGTTATTAAAACTCTCAATATAAAATACCCAATAAAATTTTGAAAAATATCAGACGTGGGATTATGAAATAACCCAACCAATTACCCCATGGATTACATAAGCGGAACCCACAACCAAACTTGGCCAAATAATTTTACAAATACTTTAAATCTTCATGGATTTTATTGAAGGCTGAAGTTCCTAATCGATGCATTACAAATACAAAAGTTGCAAACGGTAATCAAATTGTCCTTGCTAAACGAAAACCAATAAGGCTAAAGCGATCGATTGGTGCTTCTTTATTTCGGGTGGAAGAACGAGCACACTGGCCATAACTGAAGAAAGGCCCACCCCGACATACACGGCCTTCACCCTTTGATGGCCCGATTGGATCCGTTACTGCTTTAGCTGAATACTTCCCATACCAATCTTCACACCACTCCCACACATTCCCGTGCATATCATACAGGCCAAACGCATTCGGGTTGTAATTCCCTACTTCCACGGGATACTCGATATCTGAATCTTCACCATAATTTGCATCACAGGATGAAATCTCTTTCCCAACCGAATATGCGGTCGTTGTCCCAGATCTACATGCATATTCCCACTCCGCTTCCGTTGGCAAACGATAACCACCATCGGTATTGGTGTTTAATTTCTTGATAAACTTCTGGCAGTCGCCCCATGATACATCTGTCACTGGAACCTTAGCTCCCTTCGTATCACTAGGGTTATCCCCCATCACCGCTTTCCACTGTTCCTGTGTTACCGCATACTTGCCTATGTAAAACGACTTCGTTAGCGTTACCTCATGCTGCATTTCATCATCATTTCGACACTCTTCTTTAGTCGGTGATCCCATTTTGAACTTCCCAGCAGGGATTAAAACCATTTCAACTTTGATCCCTTTGCCCAAAATATCTGCATCAGGCTCTTTAGCTTTCGCTGATTTCTTTTCCTTTACTGCTTTAGTTGCCGCCTTACCACCAACTTCAATATACCCATTGCCAGTCTTTTCTTTAATCAACTTTTCCATCTCGGCTTTGGCCTTTTCGGGCGTGGCAAAATCTTTCGGTTTACTTTGCCCATTCGTTCCGATTTTTCCAAAGTTTATATTCAGGGTTTTACCTTTTACATCCACTTCCCAAAATTTATTTGAGGTACTATCACTAAATTCAAACCTGCGCATGAGCGTTTCTCCTGATGGAATGAAATTTTATTTTCGTAATTCACAAACAACTCGAAGGCCGAAGTCACCAATTGCTTCGAACCTTACATTACTATTTGAATAAGGCTTATCCATCATGGATTCACCCCTGATTGCCGACCTGCATTCAAATGCCTTCACGCTGGCGGAACCACCCCTTAGTACATGATGGGACCCTTTTGCAGGTCCTTTAGGATCTGCCTTGGGGGATTTGGAATAATAATCCAATTGATACCAATCGCTGCACCACTCCCAAACATTTCCATGCATGTCATACAAGCCCCAGTTATTTGGGGGAAACATTCCCACCGGCATGGTTGGCTGGGGTGTTGATAATACCCTTTCGCAAAAACGTGCTTGAAGCGCCGTCAATTTATTGCCATAGGCAAAAGCTGTATCAGATCCTGCCCGACATGCATATTCCCATTCCGCTTC
>DBCB01000362.1:14555-18764 GCA_002303765.1 Planctomycetaceae bacterium UBA969 | reverse complement strand
GGCAGAAATTTGGATTTCTCCTGCAAGAGTTCAAGGCGACTCCGCACCCTCTGAAATAGCCAACGCAATAAAACTACTTAACCGCTCCAGCCTGATTGAAGATTTCAAAATAGATGTAATGGTGGTTGGCAGGGGAGGGGGTAGTTCTGAAGATTTGTATGCCTTTAATTCCGAAATTGTTGCAGATGCACTTTTCGAATCCTTAATCCCAACCGTTAGTGCGGTGGGCCACGAAGATGATTTTACACTCGCAGATCTTATTGCAGATTTAAGGGCCGTCACCCCCACCGAGGCTGCCACCAGAATATCACCTAACCAACACGAAATTGCTGATCATCTAGAAGCTTCATCAGAATACATGCATCAGGCTATAGATCTAAAAATCCAGAAGTTTCACCAGCATTTAAAATTGCTCTCAACACGAAGATGTTTGCAAAAACCATTAGATTATTTAAATCAAAAATCGCAACGCTTTGACGACACGATCGAAAAGTTCAATCGCACTTCAAGCACATTTATGCGCCAAAAAACAGAGAAAATTGCATTTTTCATTGAAAAGCTGCAAGCACTTAGCCCGCTTAATATCCTTACTCGGGGCTACAGCATCACCATGAAGGCAAAACAATTTGAATCTGATAAAGCAACAGTTATTTCCTCTGCAAAATCTTTGGCCCCAGGCGACTTGATTTGTACTAAGCTGCACAATGGAACTGTTATCAGCGAAGTTAAAAATATCGAAAACTAATCACCATTTGGAGAGTTAAAGCACCATGGCAATCAAAAAAAATACAGCCCAAAAATTCGAAACCTCACTCAAAGATCTTGAAGAAATTGTTAGAGAACTCGAAAACAGTCAGATCGATCTTGATGACCACCTTAAGCTTTACGAAAAAGGCATTCGCCTAATTCAAAGTTGCCAACTTAGCCTCAAAGAAGCTGAACAAAAAATCCAACTTTTAAGTGGAGTTGATGCTTCAGGGCAACCCCTCTTGCAAAAATTCAACCACGAATCCACAGAAGGAAAAGAGCAACAAGGATTGTTTTCTGTGGAAAAAGACAATCTTCCCAGTTAACTTGATCGACAAAGCTTGCCTGACCGCTATTATTTCACAATTGCTTGGGCGAAGCTTGCAAAGGTTTAGTATACCTGTTGGCGGTAGCCTAGGAATTAATGCTAGGATGATCATCTGACATTTGCTGTTGGTATTTAAGGAAAAAAGAGTGCTGCAAAAGATATCCAAGGATCAGGATAATTTCCTTAGTGTTTGGAAAACCCTAGCATCCAAAGTTGATACTCATTTAAGCAATTGCCTTCAACAGCAAGAGGGTATGCCTGTTCGTTTGTTGGAAGCAATGCGCTATAGCGTGCTTGCCCCCGGGAAGAGACTAAGGCCTGTTCTTGTATTACTGGCATCAAATGCTTTTGGTTTTGAAAACACAAACCCTTGGCCCGCAGCTTGTGCTGTGGAATTTATTCATGCTTATTCTTTGATTCACGACGATCTTCCTGCTATGGATGATGATGACCTTAGGCGTGGCAGACCGACTTGCCATAAAGTCTATGGCGAGGCCTTGGCAATTCTTGCGGGCGATGCGCTTCTTACAAAGGCTTTTGAAGTGCTAGCAAAGAGTTATCCACCACTAGCCGGTGCAGAATGCTGTTTAGAATTAGCAAAAGGGGCAGGGGCCAGTGGAATGGTTGGAGGCCAAGTAGAAGATTTAGCGTGGGAAGGAAAACCCGGAGTGCGGGGCGAAGATCACCCTAAAGAAGCAACTATACAACACTTAAAGAATTTGCACGATCGAAAAACAGGGGCTTTGATTCGGACAAGTCTAAAATTAGGGGCTATTGTTTCATTTGCTAGCCAAAACCGAACACCCCCTGAAGATTTGTTGCAAATACTTGATAACTACGGTCAAAATATAGGTCTCGCCTTTCAAGTAACTGACGATCTTCTCGATGTTCTAGGAAAATGCGAATCTGCAGGAAAACGAGTTGGAAAAGATGCGCAAAAGGGTAAACTAACATATCCCGGCTTATTGGGGATTGAACAGAGTAAACTTTTAGCGGTAGACCTTTGTAAAAACGCGCAAAATCTGGCAAGCCAACTTGGCCCCAATGCTGCGCCACTGATTGATTTGGCAGAATACCTTGTTTCACGCGATCATTAGGTATAATGAAAACACATCTGGCAATCGACGCCGGGTTTTAGGATGCACAAAGGATAGTTGCAATGCATAGAATTCTTCCGAAAATTGAAGGCCCCGAAGATCTAAAACTTCTTGACCACAAGGAGCTTGAGATCCTATGTCAGGAAATGCGAGACGAATTAGTTCGAGTACTAAGTTTAAGACCTGCGCATTTTGCCAGCAATTTGGGCGTGGTTGAATTATGCGTTGCCCTTCACTTAAGCTACGATTTCACCAAAGACCGTATCATCTGGGATACTGGGCATCAGATTTATCCCCATAAATTAATTACTGGCCGTTTTCGAAATTTTGATACCATCCGCACCAAGGGGGGCCTTATGGGTTACCCCAATCCTGCGGAAAGTGATTTTGATCTTTTTATGACAGGCCATGCAGGCTGCAGCCTTTCTACCGCTCTTGGATTAAAAGTCGGCGACGACCTTAACGGCAATACCGACAGGCACAGTATCGCAGTTATAGGAGATGGAGCCCTTCCTTCGGGGATTGTTTTTGAAGCACTTAACAACGCTGGTGGTCTTGATAAAAACCTCCTCGTTATTCTTAACGACAATGAAATGTCGATTTGCCCTAGAGTGGGATCGCTCGCAAAATGCCTTGATCAAGCAAGATTAACATCGCTTTACCAAGATTCAAAACGACAAATTAAAGACCTTCTGGAAAAGATTCCATTCGGCAGCGTCGCCAAACAAGCACTTGAACAACTAAAAGACGGACTCAAAGCGTCTTTAATGGGCGGAAGATTGTTTGAAGAGTTTGGGTTCCGCTATTTTGGCCCAATTGATGGCCATGACTTACCCGGAATGCTCAAATGGTTTGCCGATATCAAAGAACAAAAAGGTCCCATTCTTTTGCATGTGCTCACCCAAAAAGGATGCGGTGTACCTCAGGCAAGTGAAGATCCTGTTACATTCCATACTCCACCGGTTTTTGAAAAAGTCGGCCCTGAAAGAACTCTTATTTCAATGAAACGCGGGGGCAGTAAAGGCTACACCGATGCTGTAAGCTCTAGCATTTTTAAAATCATGCAGGAAAACAAAAAAGTTTGCGTGATCACTGCAGCCATGTGCCAAGGAAACAAATTAGAGAAGATCCGAGAGGTCTTTCCCGAGCGATTCTTTGATGTGGGCATTTGCGAATCCCATGCAGTAGCTTTTGCAGCGGGTCTCGCCAAAACTGGTAATCGCCCAATTGTTGATATTTATTCTACATTCTTACAGCGATCTTTTGATCAGGTTTTCCAAGAAGTATCTTTACAAAATCTACCTGTACTGTTTTGTTTGGATCGCGCGGGAATTACCGGCCCCGATGGACCTACCCATCACGGAGCTTTTGATAACACTTATATGCGGGTTTTCCCCAATATGACCGTAATGGCTCCCGGGGATGAGCTTGATGTTGAACCAATGATTCGCCTTTCTTTGGCTCATAATGGCCCCACGGTTATTAGATACCCGAAAGCTAATCTCGAGCGTATTAAACGCGATTTTGTCCCCCTTGAAATTGGGCAGTCAGAAGTCCTTGAATGGGGCGATGATATCACCCTTATTGGATATGGAACCTTGCTTGGCGAGTGCTGCAAAGCTGCTGAAATTCTACGCGAAGAAGGCTTCCAAGTTGGCATCATCAACGCACGATTCTTAAAACCATTAGATAAAAACACATTGTTTAAAGCCATGGAAGAATCCAACTTGGTTGTTACCGTTGAGGAAGGCTCTTTAGAAGGTGGTTTTGGCAGTGCGCTTCTTGAAGCCGCCAACTCTGCTGGTATTGAAACCCGCAAGCTAATTCGACTTGGGTTGCCCGATAGTTTTGTCGAACATGGCGAAAGAACTGAACTTCTTCATGACTTGGGGCTTGATGCCATCGGCATAGCCAACGCTGCAAAGCAATGGTTTGCCAAGGATGTAAGCGCCTCCAGACAAACCCTTGGAAAATAACTTACGGACCTCCACACTTGATGAAAATTTTCATCCTCGGAAATGCCCAACGCCCTGGCGT
>DBCB01000362.1:0-14490 GCA_002303765.1 Planctomycetaceae bacterium UBA969 | reverse complement strand
CTTGTTGATCTTGAGCAAAAAGAAGATCTTTCCAAACACAAAGCTGATCTTACTTTTGTCTTGGGAGGAGATGGCGCAATCCTTCGTGCTGCTAGACAAATGGGTTATAACCAAATCCCAGTACTTGGCATAAACCTTGGGCGCTTGGGTTTTCTGGCGGATTTGAATATTGCGGAACTAGAAGAGTGCATTCCTGAGATCGCCAAAAGCAATTTCAGGATTACCAACCACCTAATGTTTGAATGTCTTACCAATGTAAAAGACAAATCCGGCCCCTTTCTGGGCCTTAATGAAATCTCTATCCATGCTGGTGCGCCTTTTCATATGGTTGAAATTGATTTAATTGTCGATGGTGAAAACGTTTGTACCTACATGGCAGACGGTTTGATTATGAGTACACCGATCGGGTCAACCGCCTATAATCTTTCAGCGGGGGGCCCTATCTTAAATCAAGAAATCGAAGCGTTTGTCATCAATCCCATCTGCCCACATGTGCTTACAAGCCGCTGCGTAGTTGATTCTTCGGCAAAAGTTTACAATTTGGTCATGAACCGTGTAACTAAAGGCACCAGCCTTGTTATCGATGGGCAGGAAAAAATCACCCTAGTTAAAGGCTCCAGCATTACCTTCAAAAAAGCACCGGTAAAATTCCAATTAGCCAAAGTTGCCAATAAAAACTTTTATCGCACTCTGCGTGAAAAATTGAATTGGGGCGTACAGCCGAACTACCGCATTGAAACCAACTAAACCTATGCGCAGCAACAACTTATACTCCATTAAAGCAGTAGTCTCTGGAATGGTCCAGGGTGTTGGATTTAGACAAACAGTCCTACAAATCGCCAAGCATTTCGAACTATGTGGGCGGGTTAAAAACCTCCCAAATGGAACCGTTGAACTCTCGGCCGAAGGAGATAAGGAAAAGGTTGACTCGTTCTTAAAATTGGTACAAGATAGATTTCACGATAACATCACAGATATAAAGGTAAATATTATTTATTCTCTTGGCTATGTCGACTATAACATAGATTATTAATGTGCTGCTTTTACTTATTTGTAGGCTGTTTTGCTAATTAATGTGTTGGTTTTCTCGAGGCTTGGATCTTATGAACTTATCTTTTCAACAATGGCTTATCGAATCAGGCTTTATATGGGCCCAATTTTTAATTGCCATTCCTTGGATGATCACACTTTTCTTCTCGGAAAATAATTCCAACGCCAAACCCAAAACTATTGCATTATTAAGCACCTTGGCAACTATGTTTATTCTAGGTGCGATATTTCCTCCGATTTTTCACACATTCCTTCAAGAAACCAATAGCATCGAAACTGCCGGCAGAGTTTATGGGGGTATCTTTCAAACACAGCTTATACTTGACACCTTTGTTCTTACTTTTTTTGTCCTACTAAAAATCTGGCCTAAAGGTGGCGCTGTTGCTCAAGCCGCTTTTCGTGAAGGCATCAGGCAACCTATGTTTTGGCTTCTTTCCAGCCTCGCACTTTTTGCTCTGCTTGTTTCCCCTTTTATTCCCTACTTCACCTTTGGCGAAGATCTCATTATGGTTAAAGAGCTAGGCTACGACACCATTATGCTAGCAGCAGTGGTGTTCGGAACTTTGGCAGCAAGTATTTCCGTAAGTGAAGAAATCGAAGGCCGTACCGCAGTCACCCTCATGAGTAAACCGATTTCACGCAGGCAATTCCTCATAGGTAAATTTGTCGGGATCCTTCTTTCCGCTTTCCTCATGTCCTCGATTTTGTTTGTCATATTTCAATCCATCCTTCTTTACAAACATTGGCTCGACAGAATGGATCCGGTATCCAACCCCGAATGGATCAAACTTTTTTTATCTAGTTCAACTCTGCCATCCGAAACCAAAGATCTTATCAACGGGCTTGCCTTCTGGATACAACACACCCTTGAAACATTTCCAGGTCTAATTCTTAGCTTTTGCCAAGTAAGCGTTTTAGTTTCAATTTCCGTCTCTCTTGCAACTCGCTTACCCATGGTTGTAAATCTTAGCACCGTACTCGTAATCTATTTCCTTGCACACCTTACCCCAGTACTGGTTTCAATTGGTGAAAAAGCAAAAGCAACAGACCCTGATTCTCCAGTTTCGCGACTTCTTGGATTTATGGCGGGAGTCTTCGATTTATTCCTGCCAGGCTTGGAGTTTTTCCGGGTAGGACCAGCAATCGTTGGCGATACGCCTCCAGATTTTATACCCTTTGCTATTTATGTTTTATCAGTCAGTTTTTACGGATTAATTTACACCACAGTTGCACTTATTGTCGGCCTGATTTTGTTTGAAGATCGAGATCTGGCTTAGTTAGTTTTTCGCCATGGATTAGGCACTTACACGGGTGGGATATGCCCGAAATTATTGACCATGAACTGTTTTTTTTCAAACTTATCAATTACCAATCCACCCACCGTTGGTTGCGTTATGTTGCATTTTTTCTATCGTTTCTAAAATACTCAGCAATTTTATTTGTCTTATTTCTTTGCTGGTGCACCTGCTTTTTCCTTTTTTCAGAAGCACTACCATTCATAAAAAATGAAACAGATTTAACCCCAGGGCCTAAAACTTCATCAGCATTTGTTAATCACTTTTGGGCTTGGATTTCGCTTCACGGTTGGGGCCCAAACCCACAAATTGCAATTTCAATACTTATCCCCTCTTTCAGCTTTTCTTTTCTTGTAATCCGCTTGTTGGAACAATCAATCTGTTTTTATGGCAAAGAAAAACAACTCTCCATATTACAAAAAGTTTTCTATCAGAATGATTTTTTAAAGTCTCAACAATCACTGCTAAACCATACAGGAAAAATTTCGGATGTAGATAAACTCATCGAAAAAACTGGCGAACTCTTTTTACTTTATACCTCAAAAATACAACCAACTATAATTGCAATAATTCTTTTTACCACTGCAGGATTAATTGCGAATACAGCCCTTTTTCTTATATTCTCAGGGCTATTCTTCCTCATTCTTGCCATTCAGGCAATTCTTGCAAACAAAATCAACTTCGTCCTTCAAGAACAAAAACAATCCTCTGCTATTGAATCCGCATGGTTTCTTAAACTTTACAATGTCATGTCCTTCTCTAAAGCTTTCGGCCTTTCACACATATGGCTCGAAAAACTTTCTCTTGCATCAAACAAACACCTAAATACAAAACTAAGAATTAACCTCTACATCAATCTTGAACAACACCTCGGATATTTTTGCTTTATTCTATGCCTCGGAATTTATCTTCTGTTATCCGAAATTTTCATCACCCTTAAAATCACAAGCACACCCGATTTATTCATCGCAGGTTCGACCGCTTTCTTTACTGCTTTTTATTCAAAGCTATTGATTAACTGCAAAAACATCATGACCGAGAATTCCCCAGCCACAACTGAACTGTTTAAAAAACTTGAAGACAAATCCGGATTTACCCAACATCATGAAGGATCTCTTGCTTTCCCAATTTTCAAAACAATCCATTTAGATGCAATCTCTATTAAAAACCGTTTCAATATCCCTTTAATCAGCGACCTTACGCTTCATATCGATAAAAACAGCCGCATCGGTTTTGCTGGCCTTCAAAAAGAACAGCGAACAGCACTTGGCCTTCTCTTCTCCTGCGCCCTTACCCCGGACATGGGCGAAATACGCTTCGACAACATCAACGCAAGAAGTTTAAACATCAATTTAATTCCAAAAGAAATAACTTTTGTCCCAGAACTTTTCCAAATCATGCCAGACACTTTCCAAAACATTATATGCAATTACTCACAAAATCCTGACTGGCCAAGAATGCTTGAAGCAGCAAAAATCACTAACATTCATTCAGCCATTCTTAGCCAGCCAGAGAGTTATGATTTTTTTTACGACCCCGAAAACAATTCTTTTGATTCCGTTTTCCAATTTCTTCTTGGCATAACTCGATCCGTTTACCTAGACGCAAAAACACTTATCTTGGAAGAACCTCATAATCTTGATCCAACCCAAAACCAAGATATCATCAATGCTGTTTACGAAAAAACACTTGGAGGAAAAACTATTGTTTTTCTCCAAGGAAGCGAAGCAACTCTGTCTATTTGCGATAAAGTTTACTTTTTTCAAAACAAAAGGGTAATCGCATCGGGTACACACAAAACCCTTTCAAATGATTACCCCGGATACCATTTAATCAATAATCTTTAAGAATCGGCACGATAAACCTTTGTGGTTCACCACCGGTAACTTGAATTTTCTTGTCCCAATCCACAAAAACATTCACCTCGCTTCGAACACCAAACTCTTCAAGATAAATCCCTGGTTCAATGGAAAACAAACTTCCAGGAAGAATCTTCCTCGTATCCAAGGTCTCTAGTCCATCAATGTTTGCGCCATTCCCATGGGTTTCTTTGCCAATCGAGTGCCCGGTCCGGTGGCAAAAATATTCCCCATAACCAGCCTTAACTATCACTTCTCGCGTCACATTATCAATTTCCCACCCTTCGATTGGCATACCATCCGCAAAGGCTTTTGTTACTTTCTCAATCGCAGCGTCACGCGCACGGGATACAATATCAAAGATTTTCGTGTACTTTTCAGGTACAGCAGTTCCAACAAATCCTGTCCGAGTAAGGTCACTATAAATGCCTTCAGGATCGTTTAACTTGGCCCACAAATCAACAAGGATAAAATCCCCTTCTTGGATCTTTCGATCTGTTTCGCTAGAAGTAGAATAATGCGGGTCACCGCTATGCGAGTTAACCCCAACAATTGGTGCATGATCCGTAAACAAATTATTTCTGGAAAAATGTTCCATAATTATCCGAACAACATCACTTTCTTTAATTTCTATTTTCTTTCGTATAGATTCCGCAATAAAACGAAAAACAACCTCGTAAGCTTCTCGTGTATGAATTGCTGCATCAAGATGGTTTTGAAATTGTTTTTTGTTTAAGCAAGATTCAAAAACCTGAATCAAATCACCAGAAGAAACTACATCAACTCCAAGAGTTTTGATAAATTCAATTGTTCCAGCATCAACTCGCGAAAGATAAGGTATGGCATTATTCGGAGAATATTCCATTGCGATTCTTTTTTTGCCTGCCAAAACTGTTTTTAACGATGACTCTAATTCCTGCCATCGAAGATAAATTTTTGATACCCCTGGATAAGAAGCAAGCGCAGCAGGTTCGATCTTATGATTAATTTTTACAGGATCACCGCTCGCAGGAATAAAATAAAACCAGCGTCTTGAGAGAAAAAGCTTTTCGGATAACCCAAGTACACGCCTTGCCAAAGGGTTGCAAAAACGAAAATCATAAAGCAACCACCCATCAAAACCGAATTCTTTTAATTTTTCCTGTATCTTTTCGAGAGAAAACATTACACACCTACAATCTTTTAGAAGTAAAATTTAGATCCCAATCAACATAGGTTATAATCTAAAGTTATTGGTTGATTTAACCCTTTATTTTAAATATTGAAATTAGATTATCATGGATATGGACCAATTCAATCTTGAACTTTCAGACCCAAGCCATCAATTCCACCTAATGCACATGGAAATTGCACTCGAAGAAGCTCGTCTTGCCGAACAAGAAGACGAAGTCCCCGTTGGGGCTCTGATTGTTTCTGCCAAAGAAGGAATTATCGCCCGGGCACACAACCAAAGAGAACTACTTAAAGATCCAACGGCGCATGCGGAGATGATTGCAATCACCCAAGCAGCGCAATTCTTACAATCCTGGCGCCTTGAAAACTGCATTTTATATGTAACCCTCGAACCTTGCCCCATGTGCGCTGGTGCAATCGTCCAATCGCGTATACCTTGGGTTGTCTATGGCTGCATGGATCCAAAAGCGGGGGCCTGCCATTCCCTTTTTAATCTTTTAAATGACCCTAGGCTAAACCATCGAAGTAGGGTTGTCACTGGCGTACTTGACAATGAATGCTCAAGCATTCTTTCTGAATTTTTCCAGAAAAAAAGGCATAACCGTAAAGGTTTTCCCAAATTGTGATAATCACAAGATATTTTGAATTTTAAATTGTCAAACTTATAACGCATTTTTAATCCTGTGGTAGATTCCATTTGATACCATTTTTAAAAGGGATTTTGTAAATGCGAACTTTCTACCTCACCTTAATCTTGTTCATCTGTGGATATACTGCCGAAGCAGCAGATAATCTTCGGGTTTATTCCCAACCCGAAATCCCCTCCCAAGAAGTTCTAGACAGGCTTAACCTTAAAATGATGTGGCGAGCATTCTCCCCAATGGAAGGAAAACGGGATGGTTATCACGATATTCAAATTTCAGAAAATCAAGTTATAGCTCAAACTCGAAGTGGCACAGTGATTGTTTTTAATTCAGAAACAGGAGAAGTCGTTTGGAAATCTCACTTCGGAAAACCTTACCAAGTATTTTATAACCTTGCTTTCAACGACAAATTTGTTTTTGCAGTCAACGAAAATGATCTTTACGCTCTTGATAGAAGAAACGGTAATATTGCATGGCAATCCAGTTTTAGTATATCGATTTCTGCCCCACCATCAGTCGACAAGCACCACCTATATCTATCAGGATCAAACGGCAGAATTTATTGTTATGCATTGCCTTTGTTCAAAAAGAATGGTGAATTTCTTGGTTATGAAAAATCTGACTTTTTTAATCGTATTACAAAAAAAGCAATTGTTGATGTCCCCGATAACGATGCTGAAGCTGATGCTTTAGCTCCCGCCTTTGGTGCAGGCTCATCTCGCTCGAGAGGCCCACAACCTAAAATTATCTGGGAATTTCAAACACGACTGATTTTAAATTATCCACTCTTAGTCACTGATGAAATTGTTTCTGCTGTTGGCATTAAAGGCGACTTGGTAGCCCTTAACAAACATTCAGATTTAAGCCACACCACCCTTGAGGCTAACCAAGGTTACTCTGCCGACAAACCTGTCATTGTTCCGCCTTCCCTCTATGAATCTATTGCCTACATCGGTTCTATGGATGCTTGTTTACACTCTTTTGATTTGCAATCAGGAAAACTTCTATGGAGATACACGATTGGTAGCACGGTTCATCATCGCCCGTTTGTGACTGATAACGAAATATTTGTAACTGGTGAAAGAAATGGGTTGGTTAAA
Organism: Planctomycetaceae bacterium UBA969; assembly: GCA_002303765.1. Lineage (GTDB taxonomy): Bacteria > Planctomycetota > Planctomycetia > Gemmatales > Gemmataceae > UBA969. Next base: position 7,369 of record DBCB01000362.1, on the reverse strand, counting down.
TTATCTCGTGAAACTGGTTTACCAATGTGGAATATCAATAATGGAAACAGAGTTACTCCATCGCAAGAAAAGTCTGATCGCCTAATTGCGGCTAATTCAAAGTTTCTTTACACACTTGATCGAAGCGGCAGAATGGTGATCATTGATCGAAAAAATGGTGCATATTTAACCACTTGGGATATTCACGATTTTGTATTTCCAGTTGTAAATCGAACTAACGACAGAATATTTCTTGCTGCAAACAATGGGTTATTAATCTCCATGCGTGACAGAGACTTTGTTAAACCCATGCTACATATTAAAAAATCTATTGAAAAAGGTTCTGATTCGGTTCCTACAATTGATGCACCAACCCCAAATGAAAACATGAAGAAAATACTCGAAACCAAGATCAAAGAAGATGAAGGCGTGGAAAAGCCTCTTCAAGAATTGCTCGACGAATTAACAACAAAATACAATGTTAAATTTGAAATCAGCAAAAAAGCATTCGCAGATATGATGATCAACGATGCAGATAAAAAACCTGTCAAAGCTTCAGCGGCTGACAATATTCCTTTTGCAGTATGGCTAACCGGAATTTTAGATCCTTTAGGAATTACTTACCAACCGGTAACAGACACTATTATTTTGTTTCCCGCAGCTAAACCAATGAAAGATAAATAATTACTTGCTGGTTCCAGAAGTTTGAAATATCTTTTGAAAGATCCCTTGATTTTGATCTTTATCTGATGAGTTATGCAGATATTTTGCCCATACTTCATAATTCGCAGGCAAGTTTTTACCTGTTATTGTTTGTAATGAATCTCTGCAACAATTCACTAAAGCAACATCTTGTTCACTTTGTAGAACAGATAGCAAGCATTCTGATGCTTGATATTCCTTATATTTCCCTAAAGCTTTGGCAGCGATAATTCTTTCATCAACTTTTTGTTGGCGATCCTGCTCGGAACCAACAACTGCTGGTTCTTTCAATACTTTAACCAGTAACTCTAAACCCGATGGCGTTCGTACTTCACCTAATGAATTCAGCACTTGGCATTTAATTACCGTGGCTGTTTCAGGATTAAAATTTGAAGCTCGGTAATAAGCATCTTTCAAGACTTCCGAGGTTCGCGAATCTTTGAATGTGCGAAGTGTTGATATTGCTTGAAGTCTGCATATCGCTTGTCGGTCGATTAATGCTGCGTCCGAGAGTATTTTAAATACCTTTTCTTGCTCTTCCGCAGTTCCATTATTTGCCAATGGTTCTTTAAGCGAAGCAAGTGCAACAGATCTTTTATCACCATCTACACTCTTTTCTAAAACCACCAAAGGTGGATCAGAAGGCATAAATAAGTTCTGAATCCTAAATTCTCTACTGGTAACTGAATCCCACAATGATGCACAACCCGGAGCAGCAATTAACAATCCAATCAACATAGATCGCATTATAATTCGCTTGCATACTCGTTTTTGATAAAAAACCATGTTTGTTTACCAGCTTATTATGTTATTTCACCCACAATGTTAAAATCCCCAACTACAAGCGATCCAAATAGCCTTGATAACATTTTTCTTCAATACGAGTTTACAACTTTCTTAACAAAATCATTCTTAACCTACTTCACATCTTTCCCCTAAAACACCGGAACTAACAAAACATCAATCATTTGACCAAAATTTAACGCCTTCCATCGAAATCCTTATAATTACATGCAATAATAATTATTATGGAAATCGAAGAATTTATTGGGTTGGTTCATTTAACCCAAAAACTTGGCCTCATCACTCCTCCTATTGCAGAAGAAGTGCTGTCACATATTAGGTTGGTGAATGATAATTTTATTGATCCGAAAATTCTCATCCAAAACAACCACCTAACTGCTTGGCAGATTGGAAAAATTATTGCTGGCGATGGTACCATGCTTTTGTTTAACGGTTACCAACTTCTTTCACCTGTTGGATTAGGCAATTTAGGCCGTACTTACAAGGCAAAGAAAATTAATACTGGTGAAATTGTTGCATTAAAAGTACTCCGGAAAAAACACACCAGCAATAATGCCGAAACCTTAAAATTTTTGCGACAAGGAGAAATTCTTAAAGACATCAACCACCCAAATATTGTAAAGACCTTGGATTTATTTCCAGGAACTAAAAACATTCCGCCTTACCTTGCACTTGAATGGATCAAAGGCGGGTCGGTTTACGACTGGCTAGAAATCAAAACATTTCTAAGTTGCAGTGAAGCTTGTTTAATAATGGAAGATGTTATCAAGGCATTTTTATATTTACAAAAAATGGGTATATCACACGGGAATTTCTCGGGTGCAAAAGTCCTACTGGACAATACATCACACCCTAAAATCAACAACTTCCGTTTTGCTTCAATTTTTGATCCTTTAACAAGGCAGATTAAAAACCAAAATTCTTTGTCTTTTGATTATGCGGGATTAGAAAAGCATTCAAACGTATCTTCAACCCCTACGCAATCAGATATATTTTTTGCAGGTTGTCTTTTTTATCACCTTCTTACAGGAAAATCTCCACTTCCAGGATCATTTCAAAAAAGAAAAGAAATGTATAACAGCAATGAATTCAAGCTTCTATTCAACACAGAATTCGAAAAAACATTACCATCGGAAACCTTGCCTATCATCAAGAACATGATTTCAATCGATCCAAAATCGCGCTATAACGATTTTCTACAAGTCCAAATAGCAATTCAATCCATTCGAAAAAAAATCCAATCGGAATATGGTGTTAATTCAGCAACGAATGGATCCACGATATTTTTGGTGATCCGCAGCGATAAAAAAAGGCAATTGATCAAAGCATATATGCAAAACAGGGGATTTAGAATTTTGCAGGCAAACAACCTTGAACAGGCGCTTAATGTTTACAGTCGTGAATCATTCAAGCACCTTATTATTGAATTAGATAGCTATCTTTCCATCAAAGAAACTTTTGCAAAAATGATCACAGAATCAGAGTTACGGAGACGGTTCCTTCATACCGTTTTCTTAGTGGGCAAAAAAAAACTAATGCATATTCCTGCCCGGCATGGAAACACCTTCATCGAAACTCCAATTGATTTTTCATTAGTTATGGAAAAAATAATGCTTCATGAAAAAACATAAATCAAAGGGTTGGAAGCGATCGTCCAAGGTGCGAAATCAAGAACTTCATATCTTCCCAAACTTCTTTTTTCTTTTCAGGATTCCGTATTAAATATAACGGATGATAAGTACATAAAACTTGGATTCCTTTCCAATCGTAAAATTTGCCTCTTAATTTGTTGGTAGGTATTTTAGTATCAAGTAAATTCTCCGCGGCACAAGATCCAAGACAACAAATCACTTTTGGTTTTACCAACGCCAGTTGTTTTTCAAGAAACCCTCGACAGTTGGAAACTTCTGTTAGCAAAGGCAATCGTTTATCAGGCGGTTTGCAACTAATAATATTTAGAAAATAAACCTCATCCCGCGATAAGCCACAAGCCTTCAAAATTTTGTCTAACAATAAGCCATCTTCCCCAACAAATGGAATTCCTTTTTCATCTTCTATAGTACCGGGGGCTTCCCCAACAAAACAAATATCGGGTTCAATTTTACCAATGCCAAAAACGGTGTTTTTTCTTGTTTGGGCAAGTTGAGGGCATTTCACACAAGATGCAACTTCTTCTTTAAGTTGCTGCAATAATAGTGTTTTCTTTTCCAGTGAATGCAGTGCTGGGATTACTGGGGTAGGGGGTGTTACAACAACATTCTGAGCGCCTGCCATACTAGCCAAAGGTAAATGATCATGAACCATGTTGGGCGCACTAGCTTGCGAAGTGGAATTATTATTATTTTCGAGCCAATCTATACCTGAAACCTTGAGGCATTCAAGATGCGTTTTAATTTGTTTATGTAACTCGCTTAAAGAAATATTCTGCACGCATCAACTCCAAGACTTATCAACTGGTTTTTAATAGCCTATTTAATAATAGTTCTTTGTTTATTTTATACTTTAGCATTGGCTTGGGCCTGAATTTCTGGAAAAAGATTATGCAAAAAGATGATATTTTCAATATCGGATTAATCCAGATGGCATGCCAACAAGATTCAAATTCGAATCTTGAAAAAGCTATTGCTGGTATTGACGAAGCTGCATCCAAAGGGGCGCAGATTATTTGCTTGCAAGAACTTTTCCTCACACCTTATTTTTGCCAGGTACAAGATCCCGCATTGTTTGAGCTAGCAGAACCTATTCCGGGCCCAACCACGGATGCTCTATCGCTTTGTGCAAAGAAAAACCGTTGCGTTGTTATTGGTTCAGTTTTTGAAAAACGAGCCCCAGGCCTTTATCACAACACTGCGGTCGTTATTGGCCCAGATGGAAACATCATTGGTATTTATCGCAAAATGCATATTCCTGACGACCCTCTTTTTTATGAAAAATATTATTTCACTCCAGGAGATCTTGGCTTTAAGTCTTTTAAAACCCCTTTTGCTGAAGTCGGGGTTCTTATTTGCTGGGACCAATGGTACCCAGAGGCTGCAAGGCTTACCGCTCTTGAAGGCGCAGAAATTATTTTTTACCCCACCGCTATTGGCTGGCATTCTCATGAGAAAGAAATCTACGGCAAAGCACAAGCAGAGGCTTGGCTAACAATGCACCGATCCCATTCGATCGCAAACGGGGTATATGTTGCAGCAGTAAATCGGGTCGGTTTAGAGAAAAATAACTCTGGTGGGAGTTTAGAGTTTTGGGGAAATTCGCATGTATTAAACACTTACGGGGGCTATCTGCACCATTCAAATGAACAAAAAGACGAAGTAATAGTTACAAGTTGCTCTAGGAAGATGATTGAAGAAACACGCAGGAACTGGCCATTTTTTCGGGATCGAAGGGTTGATTTTTATAAAGGAATATCAAACCGCTGGAATAGCAAATCCACGCTATAACTTGGTTTTATCTTAGAAAAGTTACTAATCAGTAAAGATTTTTGATATCTAAAAGATGACTTCTAAAAATAGCAGGGGTTTTGGGCGAAAACCCCTACCGAATTAGCATTGAACTCTAAGCTGCACAAAAAAGTAACGGTTTTTGGGCAAAAACCTTCACCTTAGTCGTTACAATTTAAGATGATCATTGCTATGTATTCAATGCAAACGCCATGCCAACAAATTCGAAAAATCAAATATGTTTATTAGAGGCTATATTTAAAGAAATATCGATTTTGGACTGTACAAAAAAACAAAACACCAGCCGGAAAAACCGACTGGTGTCGAAAAAACCGACTGGCGAATGAATAACTAGTTTCGATTTCCAAAATCTCCCTTTGAAGCCCTCCAGGCACTATGAATGTGATTTGCTGGGTTTCCGCTTGCATCAGCTTGCATATTTAAAAACTCAATTAAGAAATCAGGGCCTTGAAGCCTGTAGGTGTAAGGGTCACCTGGTTTTGATTTATCCAAGGCATAGCTAAAATCAATTTTTGCAAAATCAGAACCAACGAGTCTTGCTGCTTCTTTTTCAGCAAAATCTTGTGGAAACCGATTAGAATAAGCACGGATCATTTCTTGAACGATTTTCTTCTGTTCGGGATTTAGTGCACCAGATTCCAACCCCTTCGAAAAAGTCGGCGCCACCGATTTTCCTTGTTCAATTTCTGCAAACAACTTATCAGTTAATGCAACTTTTTTTTGTTCATCGGAAAGGGAAGCGATCAATTTCTTTGCAAAATCCTCGGTTTCTGGAAGGGTGCGTAATCCTTTTTTAGCACCATTTAATACTAAAGCTGGATTCGCACCGAAAAAAGATGGAGTTGCGCTTACCACTTTATTGCCTTCGATCACAAAGTTTAAGGAAAGATGATGGCCTTCAAAACGCCATCCCCATTTTTTCCCTGCGCCAGGGGTTCCAAAAACAGAGACAAAGTACCAGTCAGAGCTTCGAACATTGGTACCGTTTTTCTCGTTTTCCTTTAAAACTTGCTCAAGGCCCATAATTCCCCGAACTCTGGAATAACCTTCTTTGCTGGTACCAGCTTGAACCATACTCAGCGCAAGTTGCTTTTGCTCTCCAGACATTTCTTCCATACGCAAGCCTTTTCGCGTAGGATTTTTAGCTTTATCTTGCAGTGGAACAAAGTTCCAATTGGTTCTCTCCGAATCCTCAAAAGTAAATAAAGCCTTCTTTTTCTGGTCAGCAGAAAGGGTTGCAGAAAATTCATCAACAGCTTTAGCCATTGCACCCGCAGTTTGCAGATTAGTATCCGCATTGGATATATATGCCGCAATAAGCACAATCCCTGTACAAAAAACCAAACCTGTTTTAATCCACAATTTGTTATGCGACGAGGAAACCATTTGTATTACTCCAGAAAAAAATCAGCTACAAAATGAAAAAAAACGATTTATGGAAACGAAATTTCTTTAACTTCGTAACGAAGCATGCCTTTGGGAACCTTAAACGAAACCATGTCACCACACTTCTTACCCAATAAGGCCTGACCGCGTGGACTCGAGGACAATATTTTATTATTGTCGTAATCTTCATCCCCGGGGCCAACAAGCTCATATGTTTCATGCTCACCAGAGTCTAAATCTTTGATAACAACTCGGGCGCCAAACACAACTTTATCAGAAGGCAGACTGCTCATGTCCACAATAAGTGCACGTGCTAGTTTATCTTTGAGTGCATCAACTCTGGCCTGCAACATACCCTGATCTTCTCGGGCAGCATGGTATTCGGCATTTTCGCTGAGATCGCCCAAGGCACGAGCATCGGCAATGCGCGTAGCAATTTCGATCATTTCCGAATTCTGCATTCGGTTTAATTGGACCATCAAATTTTCATAACCCTCTCGGGTCATCGGGACGCGTTCTATTGTCATTTCTTCACCACATACAAATAATTACCACTTGCGGAATAACACTCCGCATCATGGTTTAAACAAAAACTTCATTAACTTATTATATTAAATAGCAAAAACGAAGAAATTGCCATCTTTTATTTAAAACCTGACAATATTGTGCATCTTGGAATGATTCTGCCCCTTAAAGGGAAGTTTGTATTTTGTTGTTACAAAGCAAAAATCAACCTAATGTTAATAAAATTTGAGTATACGGGATTGATTTTACAAAAAACCATGCGAAACTTAGTTTGTAGTTTTATTTCCTAGGATTGAATTACGATGAAGAAAAAATCAAAAAAAGATGAAGCAAAAGTTTTGGGGTTTGTTGGATTGGGCCTTGATAACAAGGACGACCACCAGAGAATAACCAATTGCGAGCATTTCTATTTGGTGGGGGGATCTGAAGAAACCCACGAAAGAATGCAACATACCGCCATTCGTTTTTCTGAATCAGTATAAAAAAAAGGCAAAAGGCTCGAAGACACCTGC
>DBCB01000265.1 GCA_002303765.1 Planctomycetaceae bacterium UBA969 | reverse complement strand
TCCTCGGATCCGATGGCAGGGGTGGCATTCGCTGGGGCGAAACAAAACTGATTCAATGGATAGATCAGCATTTATAATCATTGTTTTTATGATGGTTTGGGGCCGGCATTACAAACATCCAGCGCAACCTTTCCTACAAACTTTTTAAAATTCGCTTCAAACAAGCTAGAAAGCTTGCTGGCACTTGCCCGGTAATCTTCATGATTTTGCCAAGCCAGCATGGGATTGAGCATGTCCTTTTCCACTCCGGGGCAAGCCGAGGGAACTTCCAGACCAAAGTAAGAATCTTTAGTAAAAGCAATGGAATCGAAGTTCCCGTGTAAAACACCAGATAACAATGCCCTAGTTACCTGAATAGGGTAACGGTGGCCCACGCCTGGTTTGCCCCCCCTCCAACCAGTGTTAATTAGCCAAACTTTGCAATGATGAGATTGCAGTTTCTTTTGTAGTAGCCCTGCATAAACGGAAGAATGCCTAGGCATGAATGGCGCACCAAAGCAGGAACTGAATGTGGCTGAGGGTTCGGTGACTCCCTGCTCGGTGCCTGCAACCTTAGCAGTGTATCCTGAAAGGAAATGATACATGGCTTGAAATTCGTTGAGCCTACTAAGTGGCGGAAGAACGCCAAAGGCATCACAGGTGAGGAAAAAGATATTTTTAGGATGCCCGCCCATGGAATCTGGGCAGATATCACGAACTAAATCGAGAGGGTATGCAGCGCGGGTGTTTTCAGTTAAAGAGCCATCAAAGAAATCAGGGACCCGTGTTTTTTCATCAAGTGGAACATTTTCAAGTACCGACCCAAATTGAAGCGCGTTAAAAATATGCGGCTCTGCTTTAGGCGAAAGCTTGATGGTCTTGGCATAGCACCCGCCCTCGAAATTAAAAATCCCCGTATCTGACCACCCATGCTCATCATCGCCAATAAGAAGGCGCTCAGGGTCTGCAGAGAGCGTGGTTTTGCCCGTGCCCGACAAACCAAATAACAATGCGACATCGCCATCCCTACCCATTGTGGAAGCACAATGCATGGGAAATACTTGCTGTTCGGGTAGGATGAAATTAAGGAAGCTGAAAACAGCTTTCTTGATCTCTCCAGCGTAGGAAGTGCCTGAAATAATCACCAGATTTTTGGTGAGATCTAGCACAATATTGGTTTTTGTTGCCTGCGTATCAACGAGGATGGTCAGAGTTTTTCCATTGAAGTTTTTGATTGGTTTACGAAACATGCAGCGGGCGAATAAATTGTGCCATGCTAAATCTGCGATCACCTTTACCCCGATGGCGTGTTTATTATCCGCACATGCAGAGCCCGACATCATAAATGTTTCTTTTGAACCAAGCGCTTTTATGGTGGCAGAAAATAGCAAATCAAAATCGGTGGAGCTCATGGGCTGATTAATCGTGCCCCATTCAATTGCTGCACTTATTGATGGGTCATTTACCAAATAACGATCTTTGGGTGATCTCCCTGTGTGGGTTCCTGTTTTTACTGAAAAAGAGCCTCTGTCGCTAAGTTGCCCTTCGTTACGTTGAAGGGCTAGTTCGATAAGGCCTGCATTGCTGTTTAAAGATTTGCAATTTGGTGACTTTATCAGAGTTTCGATCATTTCTTGGTGATTCATTAAAATAAACTCCTTTTATCAGGCGCAGTAAGGTAAAAATAATGGTGTGAATAATAAAGTACTAATAGTAATATCACTGTAATTATATTAGGGAAACATGAATAATAAAATCTTTTCTTTATGGGTAGCAGCATAATGCGAGCGCATGTACTTGAATACTTTTTAAAGGGTATATTTCTTGGGCTGGCGATTTATGGCTCTCTCCAAGCTGGAAGGCTGGAAGCCCCCACCTATTCAACATTTCTTACATTAAACGGTATAGCCTGGGCGGGCTTGTTTGTTGCATTTATCGCAGGAGTGATATCTCAACGAGCCCAGCTTAAAGTCGGGCTCAAAAATCCCGCAGCTTTCATTCTGTTTCTCATTCTCGAAAACTCCAGCAAGATATTTGATGGCATATTGCTAGGCACGGCCCTTGGCGTATTTGTTGCTGTGCCTTCAGATTCTAAATTGTTGATTTCTTGCGTGGGGCTAGGAGGAGCTTTGGGCCTTAGCTTCTTCAGCATTCGAAAAGTAAAAGTACCAAACATGCGCCTAGGAATTATTTTTGCTGTCGCAGCAGGCTTATGTGCTGCGATCGCTTACTTCCTTGGTGCTACACCTTGGAATGAAAACCCATTAATTCTCCCACATCCACAATTGTTTTCATTGCAATTGATAGGCTTTCTTCCTTTGTTTTACATTCTGACTTTTTGCGGCCTTGCCGAAGAATCAGAAGTTGAAATTGGTGCTTTCAGCTCGTTACTCGGCATTGCACTTGGTATCCTAACCATGGAACATGTTCCATTACGAACCTTGGGGTTCCTTGCACCGATAGTTTTATTTTTTGTCTACACCATGCGAATACTACCAGCCTTAAGAATTCTGAAGCATGTTTTTCGAGGCATGAGCTTTGCCAAGCTTGGCCAGCAAAAAAATGCACTAATGGCTTTCAAAAGGGCTTTGCAACTAGATCCGCAAAATAATCTAGCACGCAATAACTATTGGAAACTTCATGCAGATCTTGATCCTATTAAACTCGAAACCGATCCCGAAACCATGGCTCTGGTTGATTGCGACCTCTGCCTTGACCGAGTCCAATCCCTTTTGGTTTCAGGAAAACCCAGTGATGATAAAGTTGCTGAAGCTTTAAGGCTGCTTTCTTTGGTCGAAAAACTCAAGCCTTCGCTTGATGATGGCACTCGTTATTGGAGGGCCGTACTTGCCCTACATGACAAAAACTTTGTAGGCGCTGCTGCAATCCTACTTAAAAACCTTAATAATTATCATGTTTCGGAAGAGCAATTGGCGGGGAAGTATCTATATGCTTCATGGTCTTTGGCATTGGCAGGGCA
>DBCB01000214.1:8400-29459 GCA_002303765.1 Planctomycetaceae bacterium UBA969 | reverse complement strand
CCGGCCATCTCTGGGTGGGCAATAATGGCCAAGATTTATGGGAACAAGTTTACTTCATACGCAAGGGCGACAACTACGGCTGGAGCGTGATGGAAGGTTCCCATCCCTTTTATTCCCTGCGAAAACCCGGCCCTACTCCCTTCGTGAAACCCACCGCAGAGCATCATCACTCCGAAGCTCGCTCTCTTACCGGTGGCATTGTTTATTACGGCTCTAAATTCCCCGAGTTGCAAGGTTGCTACATCTATGGCGACCACTCTACAGGTAAAATCTGGGGCATCAGGCACGATGGCGAAAAAGTAACCTGGCACAAAGAAATCGCAGACACCTCACTTCAGATCACAGGCTTTGGCGAAGACAACGATGGCAATCTCTTAGTGGTTGATCTACTTGGCATCATCCACAAGTTCGTTCCTGTTCCCAAGGATCTGCCCCAACCACATTTCCCTAGAAAGCTCTCTGAATCTGGATTGTTTCAATCCATTCAAAATCACGAAATGGCCGAAGGTGTTATCCCTTATTCCGTCAATGCACCATTTTGGTCTGATCAATCATTCAAGGCACGGTTCATCGCATTGCCCGAATTTGATTCCGAAGGCAAGCCCACCTTCATTGATTATTCCAACACTAAAAGTTGGACCTTCCCTAACGGTACCGTCATTGTAAAATCCTTCGCTCTCGAAATGGAACATGGAAATCCCCAAAGTAAACAATGGATTGAAACGCGTTTTATGACTAGGCAAGAAGGAGAATGGGCAGGCTACTCTTACCTTTGGAACAAAGAACAAACCGATGCGGATCTGGTTGAAACCGCAGGGCGCGATGTAACTTTTCAAATCGCAGATAAAGGCGAAAAAGAGGGCACTAGAAAGCAAGTCTGGCATTACCCCAGTAGGGCAGAATGCATGGTCTGCCATAGTCGTGCTTCAAACTTTGTGCTTGGCCTTTGCGAAGTGCAAATGAACAAATCCCATGATTATAAAACGGGCCCCGAAAACCAATTGGAACACCTTGAACAATTACGATTACTTAAACCACGCTCTCCCGATTTGCGCACTAGTCTTAAACTTATGGGCCAAACCGATGGCAAAAAAGATAAGGAACTTGACGAGTGGGTCAACACTCAGCTTAGTTTCCCCGATCAAAGAAAGATCGCAACCCCTGACCACCTTTTGCCTTTGCCCGTTTCCCAATTGAAAAAGTTGGTGAACCCCTACGATAAAACCAACTCTCTTGAGGCACGTGTCAAATCCTACCTTCATTCCAATTGCGCTAATTGCCATATCAATGCAGGTGGGGGCAATTCCCAAATGGATCTCGACTTTTTTGCAGACAAAACCAAAATCAAGATCCTGGATGAAAAGCCCAATCACCATACCTTTGGTTTCAAGGATGCGAAAATAATTGCGCCAGGCGATCCAGAACGATCCGTTCTACTGCATCGCATTTCCATCGTAGGTACAGGGCAGATGCCTCAAATCAGTAGAAATATGGTTGATAAGCAAGCGGTTGAATTATTTACTGAATGGATCAGGTCTCTGCCTAAATGATACCCATTATCCAACGATGGCTCAGTACTTGGCCTGGTGTCTTTCTCTTTACATTCATCAGCTTGGCGCTGTTTATTCCTTCGTCGTTTCTAACCGATCCAGGCACCTTCTGGCATATTCGCACAGGCGAATGGATGATCGATCATTTCAAAATTCTTCGCACCGATCCCTTCTCGCAATCTGAATCAAACTGGGTTCCAACTCAATGGCTTGCTGAAATTTTAATGGCTTACTCCTGCCGAATAGGAGGGTTTGCAACACTAAAAATTCTTTCATCCTTGATAATCGCAACTTGGATTTCCATCTTGGCAAGCAGATGGTTTTTAACAGGCATGCACCCCGCTATAGTTTGGCTTCTCGCATCCTTAGTGCTAATGATTGGAGCACTTCATTTTCTCGCAAGGCCTTTATTAATCAACTACCTAGGTATCACCCTGCTCTCTTATTTTATTCTCGATTTTGAAAACCGTAGAGCAAAGGCATCTTGGCTATTATGGTGTTTCCCCCTCGCTGTTTTTTGGGCCAACTGCCATGGTGGATATCTAGGCGGTCTTTCAATTCTCGGCTTAGCCACATTAACATGGACTACGCAGTTTTTATTTTCACAAGGGCCAATAAAAGACTTTCGTACTCTTTTAACATTATGGTGTGGCAATTTTATTTGGCTAATAGCACCTTGCATCTCGCCTTTCGGAATAGGGATGTATGAAGAATGGCTCAAGATCTGGTTTAAACTCGATCTTTCAAGTTATATTATCGAGCACGCTGCGCCCAATTTGTTAGATGTTTACATGCTTGGGGCTTATGCTGCATTTGCTGCGGTCACAGTCTTTTTTTTCTTGTCTGTCAAAGGCGCACAACATCTAGGAATTACTGCTAGTGTTTGGGCCTGGTTTTTCTTGGCTCTAAAGCGCGCACGCAACGCTCCTATCTTCATAAGCATTGCAGCAGTTATATTTGAAGAAATCTGGATTGATCTTGTTAGCTCGCAAAAAATAAGAGAAGACTGGATTATCAGGCAACCTAAAAAACCTAGCGTAAAAATGATCGTAACTTTACCGGTGATGGTGGCAGGCCTTTTAATTTCTTCTGTTTTCGGCTGGTATCAGGTTCAGCTAGATCCTAAAAAATGGCCCGTCGATCTTATTGAGCCTATGCAACACCTGGCTCGAGATTACGGCCCGGATACTAAAATCTACAATGCATTAAATGATGGTGGCTTTCTGATTTTTTATGCTCCCAAATGGCGGGTATTCCAAGATGATCGCTGTGAAATTCATGCGTTTCGCGATGGAATGAATGATGGTTCTTGGATTACCAAAATCATGAATCTTGAAATGAATGCCCCTGATCAACTTCTTTTAGAATTACAAAACCGCGGGATCAAACTCGCAATAACACCTATAAATTCCCCTTTGGGGAAATTATTGCAAAGCACTAATCCACCTATAAAGCCTGTTTTTTCAGGCAATACTCATGCTATTTGGCTACTTCCCTGATGAATAAAAAATGGTACTAATTGATTTTTAATAGTTGAATGCTTTTATTTTCCAATTATGATAATTTTATGAGCAGAAATAGCTAATTCAGTTTCAATTTGTTCAAACACCTTACAAATGAGCCTTATATGAACCTTATTCGAAACAAACTTTGTGCGTTCTTGAAGGATGAAAATGGCCCTACTGCAGTTGAATACGCAGTAATGGTGGCGCTTATCATCGTGGTTTCAATCGCTGCGATTACTACTTTGGGCAGCAAAGTAAGCAGTACCTTTTCCAATACCGCATCCAAAATCACCACCGCCACTACTGCAAGTTAACTTAATTAACCTTTAAAATAAGCTTTTTTCGTCAAAAAAGGTAGCGCAATGCAGAGCATCTTGTCTAATTTTAAAAAAATCACAAAATTATCACTATAATTATTTGACTGGGCATAAATAAAAATCTAGGTTTATATATTCAGATGACGATCAAGCACGATCCTAAGAGCACTGATAAACTGATTGACCAGGATTTTGTAGCACCTGATTAATCAACAAAGATTTTTTTACTACTTGGTTTCTTTACAATTTTAAGGAGTTTACGATGAACACTCTGCGCGAAAAGTTGGTTAAGTTTTTGAAGAGCGAAGATGGCCCCACTGCAGTTGAATACGCTGTTATGGTGGCTCTGATTATCGTGGTATCGATCGCTGCGATCACCACCCTTGGTACTAAGGTAAGTAGCACCTTCAGTTCTACCGCTACTGCAATTACAACCGCGACAACCGCGAGCTAGTTTAAACATCCCCTTTGCGGGAATGCTGTTTACGACTAGGGCGTAATAAAAAAGCGCCCCTCATTTTAAGGGGCGCTTTTTAAAACCGGATAATAACACTTGAAGATCATTAAGTACTATTTATGATTCACTTTGTTTTCCCTTAGGTTCCACTTCATCAAGGAGTTTCTCATGCGCACTTTACAAGAAAAGTTGGTCAAGTTTTTCAAAAGCGAAGACGGCCCTACTGCTGTAGAATATGCCGTAATGGTGGCCCTTATCATTGTGGTTGCAATAAGCGCTATCACCGTGCTAGGGGAAAAAACCAGTGGCGTTTTTACTGCCACAGCCTCTGCTATTCAGTAATTTTGTTAAGAGTAAATGTCTTTCTAATTGGGGTGCGTGATGGATTTTAGTTTAAATATCTGGCCTATCGCCTTGGTTAGCCTTGCAATGATCGTTGCTGCAATCATCGATGGCTGGAAACTTAAAGTTCCTAACGCACTCACCTTCCCTCTAATCATCTCGGGCTGGTTTTTAGGATTGTTCAATACTTTTCAAATCCTTCCTGACTCAGGCATTGGTGGAATCGGTGGCAGCCTCACTGCCACCCTTTTAGGTTTCGCCCTTATATTCCCCGTTTATGCAATTGGGGGCATGGGAGCGGGAGATGTAAAAATGCAAATGGGGTTTGGCGCCTGGGTTGGTGCTTACTACTCTTTTGGTCAGGCCCAATACATTGTTTTGATTGCTTTTTGCTGGGGCGCCATCATCGGAGGCATCATTGCTTTCTTCATGATTCTCTTCAGAAGGCAAATATCAACCAATATATTGAATACCCGTGAAATCCTTTCCGACCTCGCAACCAAAAGCGTGGACGAAACTGAACAAAAAGCTGCTGCTCGCAAACCAAGGATGCATTTGCTGCCTTATGGCATCCCACTTTGCCTTGGGTTTCTGGGCTATCTGGCTTACCTGCACCTCTACTTACATATTCCTTTGCCTGTTTATCCCATCCAATAATTAGCTTTTTTTAAAAAATAAGCTAAAGTATAAGTGTGCAGCCAACGATTGCGCTGCGGTTCCCTTCGCAAGATGCTAATTTATAGCAAACAAGACTTCCTATCTTTGCTTGTTTACCTAAGGCCAGCATGAATTATCGATATCTTCGTTATAATCGATAAATCTTAAAGCTGGTCATGCTTTTGTGCCGATGAAATATATGAGGGATACTCCGATTGTACGGATTAGAACTCAGGATATATCCGGTGCCTCAGCGACGAGAGGCCTAGAACGATGAATCCTAGAATGTTGGCGCTTGGTATGGCGGTTTTTTGCGGCTTGGCTGCGGCCTACTTGGCGATGACTTATAATAAAGGGAATCAAGGTCCAAAAATGGTTGAAGTTCTCAGAACTAAAAGCAAGGTGCCTTTCCGCGAGAAGATTTCTGACCCTCAGAAATACTTCGACCTCATTGCTATTCCTGACCTTAATCTTCCTCCTAAAATTTTAAAGTCCTTTGAACAAGTTAAAGATAAAAGCCTCAATAAAACACTTACCGATCAATCCTTTGTTACTGAAGATGATCTTCTTGGGGCTAATCAACACTACCTTACCGACCAACTCGATAAGGGTAAAAGGCTTTTTGGCCTTACTGTTAATGCTGAATCCCTTGCGGGGGGTTTTATTCTTCCGGGTTCCACGGTAGATCTGATTGGCACCAAACGACTAGCCAACAACAACATCGAAACTCAAACCGTTTTGGAAAACATCCGAGTGATGGCTGTAGGCGATAAATCGACCATTAATGAAAAGCAGGGCGATGTACGCCATTCTATTGTTGAAAATACGGTGACTCTTGAGGTTAGCCCTGAAGAAGCGCAAATTTTAGCAATGTGGAAGTCCGTTGGTGAAATCAAACTTTCCGCCAGGGCTAAGGATGATAACGATAAAGTGAACACCAAAACCACCAAGCTAAATGAAGAATTGAAAGCTAATGAAGTGTTAAAGAACGAACCCGAGAAGAAGCAGATCAAGAAAAATATTTTTGGTGGGAATGAAAATAAACACACCCTTGTGATCTTTAATACGAAAGATTCCAAGGAAAATGTCACCACCAATGATGCGGTAGAGTTTGAAGAATACGAAAAAGGCAAATGGCGCACCGTGTTTAAAAACGCTCGGAATACAAGTGCTGTTGAACAGTCGGTAGAGGTTCCGGAAGAAGTGCCTGAGAAAGTAAAGCAATAGTCAGGGATGGTTGCGGAGTTTTATAATTTTGGCGAAGGGAATCGCCAGCTTGTTTGAAGAGGTTGCAAGGATGCCATACAAAAATTACTATCTAGCTAAAAGCTTGCAAGCCTGCATGGCAATGATGATCATGGTTTGCAGTGTAGCCTCGCTAATGGGCCAGGTTGCACCGCCTTTGGTTAAGGGCCCTGATTACGCAATTCCCATTGATTTCACCATCAAGATTCAGATGAAGACCAAAAAGCTTATCAAAAACGCTCGCACTTTTGACAACAAAATTTTAGAAGTAAAAGATGTGCTGAATGATCCCAAATCTGTTTATTTAAAGGGTTTGGCTGAAGGTGTTGCAACATTAGAATTAATTTCAACAGATGAAGAAAGAGAAGAAGTCAGCGTTTATGTACTCCGTCAACAAACACCAGTAAACAATATTAAGTTTTTAAAAGAAACCACGATAGATATTGAACACTTGAAAAAAACCCTGGCGCAGGCGCTTCCAAACACCCCGCTTGATGTAAGTTTTCTTACCAGTGACTCGGTTTTTGTAAACGGTGCGGTTAACTCATATGATGATATGCGCACTGTTCTTCATCTTGCCAGTAAAGTGGTTGATCCAAATTATCAGGATAAAGAAAAAGAAGGACCTACCTATGACCTTAATGATGCAGCAGGAAAAAAGATTGTTTCTGTTTCCTCAAAAGTAGTAAACGGACTAAAGCTTAAGTTTAATAGCGAGATAGAAAACCAAGCATTAAAAACGGGAGCACCTCCAACCACCACCTTTGATCTTGCTTACCTCAAAAAGGTTATAAGCAATGCTGTACCTAATTCTAATATCCAAGTCATTCCTATCACCAAAGATGCTGTCATAATTTCTGGTTATGTTTCCCGTGCAGAAGATATAAGTATGATTCTTTCGATTGCTGGAAATATTGTTGATCCTACTTTATTTGATGCTCTATCGCAAAGTAGTACAACACAAACAAATAATCCTGGACAAACCAATCCCACTACACCACCAGCGGGCAATATACCCACGGATCCCAATGCTGCTGCAACTACACAACCTGCACAAGCAACACCCAGAACTTCCCAAAAAGTTATTAATGCGCTTCGGGTTGCAGGCGTGCAACAAGTTCAATTAGATGTCGTGGTAGCGCAAGTTTCCCGTTCAGAATTTAGACAATTAGGTTTTAACTTTCTTAGTTCCCGAAATAGTTCTTTTATAGCCAGCACCTTGACTGGCCTTGCAGCACAACCCACTGCTGTGGGTACAGGCCTAGCTTCAGGGGCCACCCAAGGTTCTGCACTGGCCGCAAATGGATTTGTTTCAAGCGCCACGGCTGCTGCGAATATCCCCTTCGGTGTTTTAAATTCTAATAGTGGATTCCTAGGATTCCTTCAGGCCCTGCGCAATGAAAGTGCTTCTAAACTTTTGGCAGAACCCAAACTTACCACCTCCAGTGGCAAGCAAGCTTTCTTCCAAGTGGGTGGGGAACAAGCTGTTCTAAGTGGTTCTTCAGGTGTCAACGGCCCTGGTGCAGCTTTTCAAACCATTGGTACCACTCTTAGTTTCCTTCCTGTGGTTCTAGGAAATGGCAAAATTCAACTTACGGTTAACCCCAGAGTTCGAACCCCAAACCCAGCTTTTGGGATTCAAACCTCATTTGGATTCGTAACAGGGTTTGATGATAAGCAAGTAAGTGCAACGGTAGAAATGGAAACAGGACAGACTTTTGTTATCGGGGGTCTGATTCAAAATGAGACCCGTGGCATTGTAAATAAGATTCCCGTACTTGGTGATCTACCTTTCTTGGGCGTTTTATTCAGCACCAAGGAATACACTGAAACCGAGCAAGAAGTAGTAATTTTAGTTACCCCATACTTGGTGGATCCACAATCTTGTGATCAATTGCCTAAGTTGCTTCCTGGTCAAGAAACCCGCCCCCCTGATGATTTCGAACTCTTTTTAGAAGGGATTTTGGAAGCACCCCGTGGCCCAAGAAAAGTGATTCAAGATCGCAAATACATCCCAGCGTTTAAAAATGCCAAGCCTTTGGATGCTGAATCGGGTGAATCCCGAGTACCAGGCAATTTAATTTTCCCTGCTCGCAATCAAGAAAATGTTAAGCCCAAAGAGCTTCCGAAAATCGAACCCCAACCAGTGCCTCTGCCTGTTCCAATACCTGTTCCAGAGATTTCAAAATCTGAGAAAGTAAGCGAAGCACCGCCTGTTCAGATTAAAAACAGCAAAAGTTCATTGCCAATTAAGGTGTTACCAGGGGTAGCTAATCCAAATAATTCTGAATCAAAAATTAAATCATCATCGTTACAGACACTTTCTCCTGTAAAATAGAGTGTACGCTTTTTAAATATTAACACGGGCAATTGAATCATGGCTGAGTTTGACCAAAACAATATTGAAAAATCAGATGAGAATCTTCTTAGATTGGTCATTATGAATCCCCCAGACAAGGGGCATGAAGCATTGCGCAGTATGTTTACTCAAATACCCTATGTATGGCTGCAGGCGGAATGCACCAAGTATGAATTCCTACAAGAAGTGATTGCCAACCAAACCACTCCCCATGTTGTTGTAGTTGCAATCGATGCTGATTTAGAAAAAGCTTGCAAAGCAATCGAAAGGCTTGCGCAAGAATTGCCTGATGTAGCCATTCTTGCAATCAGCAAACGCGATGATGGGCAAGCAATATTAAAGGCCCTAAGAGCAGGCGCCAAGGAATTTCTGACCATGCCTTTTGGCGTTGATACCCTATCGGAAGCACTTCGTAAACTTGAAAAAACAGGAAAAGCGCAACATTCTCCCAACCTTGGGGTTAACAAAAAAGAAAAGACATTGGTAATCTCTTTTCTTGGATCTCGAGGCGGGGTGGGGTGCACCAGTCTGAGCGTTAATCTTGCTGCTACCCTTGCCGCAGATCCTCATAATAAAGTCGTGCTTGTGGATCTTGATCTTGCTCTGGGTGATGCCGATATTGCACTCGATTTGATTGCAGATTACACCCTAAGCGATCTTGTTGAAAACATCGATAAGCTGGACATGACTTTTTTAAACCGATCATTGAGCAAGCATTCGACAGGCTTGGCTCTATTGCCACACCCGCTTGATGTTAGTGATGCAACCATGATAACGGAAGATCATTTAAAAAGAATCATTTCGTTGTTGGCTGCATGTCATACGCATTTGGTATTAGATTTGAGTAAGAGTCTTCGTCCTACGGATATATGTGCGCTGGGAATGTCGGATTTCATATTCTTAGTGGTGCAACTGGAAATCACAAGTATTCGCAATACGATTCGTCTGCTTTCCACCTTGGATGCAGATGGCAAACTTGGACCTAGGGTTAAGTTAGTGCTAAACAGAGTGGGGATGGTTACCGACATCACCAGAGAAAAAGCAGCGGAACTTTTGGGCAGGCCTTTTTTCTGGGAAGTGCCTAACGACCATAAGATAATGATGGAGTCGCGAAACTCTGGTACTCCAATGGTAAAAAGCGCACCTGTAAGCAAGATCCAACATAACTTCAGCGACTTTGCTGATGCGGTATGCAGCAAAACAAAAGCGAACAAAGGGGCCAAGTCTTTTTGGCACTCCTTTTTCACCAACAAATCTTAATGAGAACACACCATGTCTAGGCTACAACGGGGATTATCAGGAATTACAGCAGGCTTAGGCGGCTTGGGTGGACACCTTGGTCAGGGTAAATCATTTGATGAACTTAAACAACTCATTCATGGAAGACTTGTCGACAAACTCGATCTTTCCAAGGTTAGTGAACTTGCTGGCGACACACTTCGAAAAGAAATCCGCGTAGTTGTCGAACGACTTTGTGACACCGAAAACCCGCTGCTCAACCGAGTTGAAAAAGAACGATTGATAGATGAGGTTTTGGATGAAACTCTCGGCCTAGGGCCTCTCGAGCTTCTTTTAAAAGACCCAACCATTAGTGATATTCTTATCAATGGCCCGCATAAAATCTTTGTCGAACGAAAAGGTAAGATGACTCTTTCCGAAGTTAAGTTTCGCGACAACGACCATCTGCTTCAAATCATTGATCGCATCGTTTCTAAAATGGGAAGGCGCGTTGATGAAACCTCCCCTATGGTGGATGCCCGCCTACCCGATGGCTCGCGCTTTAATGCAATAATCGCCCCTTTGGCACTCGATGGGGCAACCGTAAGTATCAGGCGCTTTGGCACCAAGCCCCTGATGATGACAGATTTATTAAGCTATAACGCTCTAACTCCTGAAATGGCAGTATTTCTCGAGGCATGCATCAAGGCCCGCTTGAATGTGATTATTTCTGGTGGTACTGGTTCGGGTAAAACCACGCTCTTGAATTCACTTTCCAGCTTTATTGGCAATGAAGAACGCGTTATCACCATCGAAGATGCTGCTGAACTTCAACTTCAACAAGAACATATTGTAAGGCTGGAAACCAGGCCACCAAACATCGAAGGCAAAGGCGCTATCACCGCCCGCGACCTTGTTCGTAATGCCCTGCGTATGCGACCCGAGCGGGTGATCATTGGCGAATGCAGAGGTGGCGAAACTCTCGATATGCTGCAAGCCATGAATACCGGCCATGCGGGCTCCATGACCACCATTCATGCTAATGCCCCACGAGATGCCCAAGCCCGTATCGAAACTTTAGTAATGATGGCCGGGTTGGAATTACCCATCAAAGCCATGCGCCAGCAGATTTCCTCGGCTGTCGATTTGATCATTCAAGCGAACAGGTTGCAGGGTGGGCCCAGAAAAATCACCTACATCACCGAGGTGATGAATATGGAACAAGACATGATCATCATGCAGGATATTTTCATATATAAGCAACATGGTTGCGATGCAAATGGCAGGGCTTTCGGGCAGTTTGAAGCCACGGGTGTACGGCCAAGTTTTGTACCTAGATTGGAAGCTGCAGGGGTAAAGTTTCCCCCCAATCTATTTCAAGAACGCGTTCTACTTAAGGATTAGGGATTTATACCTTGGAAATTTATCTTATCGCTGTTCTGGCATTCTTCGCAGTCGCTGCATTAGTGATGGCTATATTCATGTTTTCCACCAAGGAACCCAACAAGGTATTGGAAAGCAGACTAGATGTGCTTGCAGGAAAAGTAACACGCGAAGAAAGCAGGCAGACAGATCTCCTTCGTAAAACCTATACAGAAACCGACCGCAATTCGCTTATTCAAGCTTTCATGCCCAGAATGATTTCTGTCGAGAAAATATTCGAACAAGCTGACTGTAATATTCCACCCTCTACACTGATCAGTATTTCGATCATGCTAGGGCTATCAGGAATTGGGATCCAATTGGCTGCGGGCCTACCGTTCTATGTTGCTTTTGTTTCTATCCCTTTAATGGTAATACCTTGGGTTTGGTTGTATCAAAAACGCAGCGCAAGGTTACAAAAATTCTCCGAACAATTTCCCGAAGCTTTGGAATTGCTGGCACGCGCGCTTCGATCTGGCCAAAGCCTTTCTGCAGGGTTGCAAGTGATTGGCCAAGAGATGCTTGAACCCATCGGCGTGGAATTTGGCAAAGCATATGAAAGACAGAAACTCGGCATGCCTGTGGAAGAAACCTTAAAGGAAATGTGCAATCGTGTTCCCAGTCTTGACCTCAAGTTTTTTGCAACTTCCGTTGCGATTCAAAAACAAACGGGTGGCGACCTTGCTGAAATCCTCGACAAAATTGGTTACATTGTTCGCGAAAGATTCAAAATTTTGGGTCAGGTGGCGGCTCTTACAGGGGAAGGCCGCATGAGCGGAACCGTGCTCTTAGCATTGCCCGTGGCTTTGTTTATTTATTTGCGTATCAGCAATCCAGAATATATCCAGCCTCTTTGGACTACCGAAATAGGCCGAAAAATGCTGGCTGGTTTGGTTGTGGGGCAAATATTGGGCGCTATCACTATTAAAAAAATTGTCGACATCAAGGTTTAGAAAGGAGAGAGAAATGGCAATACCCGAATTCATGCAAGATTTGATTCCTTTACTTCTCGCTCTCCTTGTGGGTGTTGGTATCTGGAGTTTGCTCAGTTTATTTTCTGCAACAAACAAAAGCGAACAGACCGATCGATTAAAAAAACTTTCCAGCAAGGATGCAACCACCGAGACAGAATCCACTGATTCAAAAGGCGGTATCTTCAATATGCTGTTGAAGACTGCCAAGGCCCTCGCATCGCCCATGATGCCTTCTACCGAAGGCGAGCAAACCGAAATTCGCAAAGAGCTTTCCGCTGCAGGATTTCGTAGCGAAAATGCAGTCCCAATTTTTCAGGGCTTGCGCTTTATCACTCTGCTTATTTTCTCTTTGCCTTCCATTGCCTACTTTATTCCAGCTTATGGCATGACTTATGATGGCCTTAAGTATGTGGTTATTTTCAGTGCAATCGGCATGTACATTCCAAAAATCGGGCTATGGTATGTGCGCACAACCAGGCAACAAGAAATCTTCCTTACTCTGCCAGATATTATTGATCTTTTAGTTGTTTGTGTTGAAAGTGGCTTAGGCCTTGATGCTGCACTGCGCAAAGTTTGCGATGAAATGAAGGATCATGCCAAGGTAATGGCTTCGGAACTTAGCCTTTGCAACTTCCAGCTTCAGATTGGCCGTACTAGAAAAGAAGTACTCCGCGATTTGGGCGAAAGAAATGGCGTAGATGATCTACGGGGCCTTACCACTATTATTATTCAAGCTGATCGCTTTGGCTCTTCCATCGCCAATGCTCTAAGGGTTCAATCCGATACGATGCGAACCAAGCGCAGGCAGATGGCGGAAGAAAAAGCTGCCAAGTGTGCGGTGCAGTTACTTTTCCCAATGTTATTTTTCATTTTCCCGGGTGTCTTCATTATTCTGGTTGGCCCTGCTGCAATCAAGATGATGATGTCTGGGGCGTTTTAATATTAATCATCAGGCCATGGATGGCCGATTGCTTATAAGTGGGATTCATACAAGGAGGTTAGTCATGGTTCACCCGAATTTCAACATCACCAAGAAGTTTTTGTTTTGCTTGGTACCTTTATCTTTAACTTTTACAGGTTGCTTTGGCTACCGTGATGTGATCGATCCTTATTACCCAAAGCGTTACAATGTGGATGCCCGTAATTCGGTAAGGACAGCACTTGCCCCACAAGTTAGTAATGGCAATGTGCTGGATCAAACCGTTTGGGATTTTCATTTTGAAACGGGTAAGCCCGAGCTTAATGCAATGGGGAAAGATCATTTGAAGAGGCTTGCCCGCAGAAGGCCCGTAGCTCAAGAAGTTATTTTCTTGCAAGTTGCCCAAAACCCGGATGAAAAAGTTAATAACAAAGAACTCAACAAGGCTCGAAGCGAAAACATCAAGGCTTACATGACCAAAATTTCTGAAGACAAAGTGCATCCTGAATTCCAAGTGGTGTTGCATGATCCTGCAGAAGTTTCTGGCTCGGGAATTGAAGCTGCTCGTATTATAAACGGCAAACAATCAGGTGTTACGGGTGTCTTTACCAATGGCCAATCCGGATCTTCTTCTGGCGGAAGCAATACGGGTTCTAGTGGCGGCAGTGGTTCTTCTGGAAGTTCTTCTGGAACTGGGAACACAGGTGGCTATTAATAGCCTAGAATTAAGCTGTTGCCCCTTTAATTAGGAAACTTCAGCGTGATGTATTTGAGCTTTGATTACTGGTGGAATTTAATCTTTTCCGATAGGGCGATATTTATCCAATTTTCTTTAATAATACTCGCCCTAGGTATTTGGTTGCTACGCCGTAAATGATGTTTAAGGAGCGAAAGTGAAATCCCAGGATAAAGATCAATACATCCCCACTGCGCCTCAATGCCCTGATAATCTCAAGGAAACTGGCCTTAACTCCGGCATGCTTTCGGAAATGGTTTTAAAAGCGATTTATACTAAGGGCGCAATGCTCGGTATGGATATTTCTAAATCCTTGTGCCTACCTTTTAAAATCATTGAAGAAGCTTTGGTCTTCCTTAAAAACGAAAAGTGTATCGATGTTTCAGGTGGCGACCTTATTGGCAGGGCCAGTTACAAATTCAACCTTACTGAACTCGGCAGACGAAGAGCACAAGATGCCATGAAGGTTTGTGGCTATGTTGGGCCCGCCCCTGTCAGCTTGGAAGATTATGTCGATCAAACCTACAAGCAGGCGGTGACCAACCTGCCCGTGGATCCTCAGGCTTTAAGAGATGCTTTTAGCCATCTCGTGATTACCGATGAACTTTTCAATGCTGTTGGCCCTGCCATTCTTAGTGGCAAATCCATCTTTATTTACGGCCCGCCCGGTACAGGAAAAACCTCGATCGCCCAAGCCATAGGCGACTTCATGAATCGCAAGGGTGGCGATATTTTTGTCCCGTATGCCTTCCATTTCGAAGGCAACATTATCTCCATATTTGACCCTGCAATACATATCCCGCATGAAGTCCAAGCAGAGGCCCCGAAAGATGAAGCAGAGGCTGCAATCCGCAGGCTCTTGAATACCAGCAATCATGATAGCCGTTGGGTTCGCATTCGTAGGCCGGTGATCATTACAGGTGGCGAATTAAGCCTCAGCATGCTCGAGCCCCGCTACAGCCCGGAATCTAATTATTACCAAGGCCCTTTGCATGTGAAAGCCAATGGTGGGATCTTTCTCATCGATGACTTTGGAAGGCAATTATGCAGCCCTAAAGAGTTGCTCAACCGCTGGATTGTACCTTTGGAAAGCCGGGTAGATTACCTCAACTTGGTAAGCGGGCAAAAATTCAAAGTACCTTTCGAACAGTTAACCATCTTCTCAACCAACCTCGATCCCAAGGATATTGTTGATGAAGCTTTCCTCAGACGCATGAGGCATAAGGTGGAAATCAATGCCCCCAAAAGAGACATCTACGAGAAGATATTTGAGATGTATTGCAAAAAACTTTCGATGAAACCCTGCCCCGAAGCCGTGGACTACCTATTTGATCGCTATTACTCCAAAGGCCGGTCAGTTCGTGCCAGCGATTGTCGTGATTTGCTGGAGACAGTGGCCTCAATATGCCGATTTCGTGGTAGTCCAGTTGTGTTGTCACGCGAGTTGATCGCAGAGGCAGCAGGCAGCTTCATCGGCGACTTTGCCTGATCTTCCTCGCTTCACCCGGTGGCCCCAACTTCTGAACTTTGCTTGTTTAGCTAGTTGGAGAGTTATCATGAAAAGAATATTCCTAGTTTTGCCTGCGCTCTGTTCCACCTTGATGGGTTGCACCCTTACAGGTACAGACTTCGCATTAAAAGATAAATCATTCAATGTTAATGAAAAAGTAGTAACCAAACCGGGTTCCGAAAAAGAAGCCCCCACGCGCGCGCCCAAGGCTGCAACTTGCATAGCCTTTGGCGACTTCCGAGCCATCGAGGCCAAGAACCTCGAGCGATCCTCTTTGCAACGCCAGCAGCTTTTCGAAGATGCCCGCAAAGCATACCAACAAGCACTTTCCATCGAGCCTGATAATCTTCAAGCTTTGGTCGGCCTAGCAAGACTTTATTCAAGCATGGAAGATTACCAGCACGCTCAAGAAACCTACGAACTGGCGGGTAAAAAGCACCCCAAGGAAGCAGGCATTTGGTTCGAACTGGGCATGCTTCATGCCAGGAAAAAAGAATGGGATATCGCACTCGAAGATTTGGCCCGTGCTGTAAAGCTCGAACCCGAAAACAGGCAGTTCATCAACACCTATGGCTTTGCTCTTTGTCGAAATGGAAAATTTGAAGAAAGCTACAAAGTCTTCATTAAGATCAACGAACCAGCAAAGGCCCATTATCAAGTGGCCCGCATGATGGAACATGTTGGTAAAAAAGAAGAAGCCCGCGAACACCTGATCAAGGCGCTTGCCAACCAACCCGATTTCCCTGATGCCAAAGAGATGCTTACTTCCCTCGGCCAATAAAGTCATGCCCATAAAACTTGTTTCAATAAGGCCACCAACAGTGGCCTTTTAACATTGTTGACATGCTGCAGTAGAAATCATCCATCCATGTTTCCCGATTACCACTAAAGTTATCTTAAAATTAAATTCCATATTATTTATTTTTTACCGAATAAACATCGCTTCCCAACGAATAGTAGTTTGTAAAAGGTTTGTTCAGCGAAAAGCGCTGCAACCTAGTGCCCTATGCAGTGGGGGTTCTGGGCCAACTCATAACTGCTATTCAGGAGATCTAAGATGGAACTTATAAAATGGGAACCAATTCGCGAGTTCGAGGAAATGTTTAACAATTACACCAAGGCGATGACTTGGCCTTCTATTCGTGCAGACGCCCTGATTTCTGGCGATTGGGCCCCCAGAGTGGATATCTCGGAAAATGACCATGAAATTGAAATCCGGGCGGAAATTCCAGACGTCAAAAAAGAAGATGTCAAGGTCGGCGTCGATGATGGCATCCTTACCATTGAAGGTTGCAGAAACAAAGAAAAAGAAGAAAAGGGAAAAAGGTTTCATCGGATTGAACGATCCTATGGAAGCTTCGCCCGCAGCTTCACCCTGCCCGATCATACGGATGGAACAAAGATTAAAGCATCCTTCAAGGATGGCATGCTTAATCTTCACATTCCCAAAACACCCAATGGCAAACCCAAGGCCATTCAAGTAAAGGTCGACTAAGCCTTGCGATTATTTGTTCACTTAAATTAATCCTTGGATTATTCACCCTATCATCCGTTACAATATCTTCGTGAAAATTCTCACGGAGATATTGTATGTTTACTCTAGTTACTTTAGCCCTTGGCGCCGCACTGCTTTCTGAAACACCCCGCAACATCATCATCGTTATGACAGATGATCAAGGCTATGGCGATATCGCAGCCCATGGCAATCCGATTCTTAAAACACCAAACCTCGATAAGCTTCATTCGCAAAGTGTTCGTTTCACGGATTTTCATGTCAGCCCTACTTGTGCCCCTACTCGCTCCGCACTTATGACAGGCAGGCATGAATTCAAAAATGGTATAACCCACACTATTTTCGAAAGGGAAAGGCTTAACCCCAAAGCCATTACCCTTCCCCAAGTTTTGAAAACCGCAAACTACACCACCGGGATATTTGGCAAATGGCATCTGGGCGATGAGCCCGCCTACTGGCCCAACAAACGTGGCTTTGATGAAATGTTCATCCATGGTGCAGGTGGGATTGGTCAAACCTATCCGGGAAGTTGTGGCGATGCCCCCAATAATAAATATTTCGATCCTGCAATTCTTCACAACGGGACATTCGAAAAAACCAAGGGCTACTGCACTGATGTTTTTTTCAACCAAGCCATTCTTTGGATGACTGCTCAGCAAAAGGCTAACAAACCCTTCTTTACCTACATCACCCCTAATGCACCCCATGGCCCATTAATATGCCCACCAGAATACGAAAAGAAATATGAAGGAAAGGTGCCCCCTGATGCAGCCAAGTTTTTTGGCATGATTGAAAATATTGATGACAACATGGGCAAACTCATGGCCTTCCTTGATCAAACTGGCGTTGCCAAGGATACGCTTCTAATATTCATGACCGACAACGGCGGTACTGCAGGAGTGAAAACTTTTAACGCAGGCATGAGGGGTTCGAAAGTTACCCCGTACATGGGCGGCACCAGGGTTCCTGCATTTTGGCGCTGGCCCGCGGGTTTCACGGGGGGCAAAGATTGTAACAAGCTGACCGCCCACATCGACATATTTCCCACCATGCTTCAAATTACAAACATCCCCATGCCCAAGGAAGCCGCATCACAAGTTGAAGGGCGAAGTTTTCTTCCCCTCTTAAAAAACCCAGAAGCTGCGTGGGATGATCGTATTCTTTTCACCCATGTTGGGCGCTGGGAAAAAGGCAAAGCTTCTGAATCCAAGTACGCTTTTGTCTCTGCAAGAAACACCCGCTACAACCTGGTTAACAATGTAAGGCAGGGCGAAAAGTGGGAGTTGTTTGATATTTCAACCGACCCCGGAGAAAAGAACAACATTGCTGAAACGAGCCCTGATGTTGTACAAAAACTTAAAGGTGCGATTGATAGGTGGTGGGTCGAAGTTACTCCCCTGTTGGTGAATGAAGATGTAACCGGGCCTAAGATAAACCCATTAAAGGAACTTTATTGGAAGCAGTTTGGGGGCGCTCCAGATCCCAACATGCTTAAGCAGATGGATCCCACTTCGAAACAGGGCAAGAAAAAGTAGCCTCTATAAGAATGGCTTAAACAGCGATTTTAATTTCTGTTCTGAATGCAGAATAAAGGAATAGTCTCTGCTTTGTAGCTGTTGTTGCACTTTGAATTGGCCTTGCAAGTGCTTAGCCTTTTCAACTTCTTGCTGATAATCGGTTTTAACCCAAACCCGCAGGCAATCTAGATTGGCTCTCAGTTTTTGATATCTTTCTTTGCGCTCACTATGGGTGTTGCAAGCAAGTTGAAGAAGCTTCTGCCTATGCACAATCAAATCATCCCACTGAGCATCGGGCTTTGCGGGGGCATGCCTTTGCGGGTTCCACCAAATATCCCTGGCAATTTGATTTGCAGCTTTTACAGCAGATACAGTTTCAACATTTTTGATCAGGTTCAATCTTGCTGTTGCAGAAACCACCATGAATTCTGGGGGCGTTACCTGATAAAAATTCTGAATCATTTGATCCGTAACTTCATCATACTTAGCGCCACCGATGCCGTGAATGAAGGCATCAGAAAGTAATAGGCGAGCAAAAATGGTGGTGGATAAAGCACGAGGCCTTACTCTGGTTCCCTGCATCTCCAAATTTTTAAAAGCAGCAAGTTGATCTTTAACACCCAAACTGATTCTGACACCCTGCGGGCCGGGCGTCCCCAGAATGATTTCTCCCGAAGCTTCTTTTTTTACTCCCAGCCTTTGCCTTCTACTTTCTCCGGGAAGTAACAACCAAAAAGGCGTTTCCGCCCAACCCTTCGCAACCCCTAAATCTGGGAAGGGATGATTCTTGCTTTTAAGCCCATGTTTTGTTCGATAGGTTGCAACCGCCTGATTAAACAAATTTGCAAACGATTCTGCTTTACTGATGATATCCATAGCAAAAAGCGAAAAAGAGTTTGTGCTACAAAGTGTACTTACGGGAAGCTCAAGGTTGTTGCAGCCTAGATGTTGCTCCCATTTTCTGCGTGCATGGGTAAACGCTAAGCCTGGTTTTAAGCCTGCTGCAACCGCCTTTAAAACATCCTGCCAAAAGGTAACGCCCATGGGAATATTTTCCCAATTAGCAGTGATCCCTTTCAAATGTTCACTGAAGCGATTGAAGATTTCATGATTTTTGATCATCCAATCTTCGTAGGGCATGCCGGAATTATCTTGATCAAAATTGCAATTAACCTGCACCGACTTCTTTCCAACAACTGGAATCATAGGTACAGAAATTGAAGCATGTTTGACCACATCATTATCGATGATAAGGTTGAGAGGTGTGAGGGAATGTTTTTTAGAGGTAGAGTGCAGTGCAAAATTCTTGATCCAGACTCCGGGATGAAACAATTCGGGTTGATGGCCTGATACCAGCAAGGGCAGACTCTTATCAACTTTTATTTCCTGCCCATTCGATTTCAAAAATGCAATCGAAGCAGTAATCGCGTCGTCTTTGGCAAGCAGGCGAAGTTCTTTTAGGGGTTGTCCAAAAATCAATGGTTGGGCAGTAGAGAGCTTCTTTTGGTTTTCTTTAATCAATTCTGCGACAAGCGAAAGGTCTGGGTAATAAAGAATTCCGCCATCTTCAGAAGGTGCGCGAAGTTCAAGCAGGGAAATCAACGGGTTGTTTCCATTAGAATTGAATCAAAAGTGAAAGAACCAGATGGATTAATTCCATGCCATGAAAGTTGCTCTTCCGCTTGCACCAATACTTTACGGTAGTAAGCAAGGCGCTTTGCAGAATCATCAAGCACCGCACCAAAAGTTCGATTGGGATCGATATAAAGCCGAGGTACTGCAACTTCTTGAATCTTCATGTTGTAGTAAGCCGCCTGCACCCATAATTCTAAGGGCATGCCCCAACTGGTTTCGGTGATTTGAAACTTCGCAAGGGCGCTGCAGTTATACGCTTTAAAACCGCAGAACGCATCGGTTACCTGTAACCCATAACGCACATTTAATTCTTTGGTGATCAGAGTGTTAATGCGCTTACGATCTTCGGGGGCGCTATTATCTTGGCGAAAATCGCGAAGGTATCTACTGCCCGAAACAATGTCGGCATGATCGATCGCTTCCAATAAAACGGGAATTCTGGAAGGTTCATGCTGCCCATCACAATCCATGGTGATGAGAATATCTGCGTTATGTGATAAGGAGTATTCAAAAGCGGAAATCAGCGCTGCGCCATACCCTTTGTTTTTTTCGTGGCTGATACGCTCGATACCTGATTCCTGATCAAGTTTTTTTGAGGTGTCATCGGTTGAACCATCATCGATCACTAGAATTCGATTCGCGTATTTACGCACTTCTTCCAACACCGCATGAACATGGTTGGCTTCATTGAAAACTGGAATAGCTATAATAGTATTCAAGGCGTTGACTCCAAATTGGATGTACCGACGAACCTATAGTAATACTTCGCCACATCCTTGTAATTATTTTATGGTAGCACAGAGGTAGAAGTCAAAAAGGTTGTCACAATTAAATGAAGCAAAGTTGTAACAAGCCCGTATATTTTGAATAAAACGAAATCTCACAATGGTTATACTTTATATAACCACATGCAAGTAAAGCTATGAAACCAGATCAAAGTAATAATGAAAGCAAGCTTTTCCCTTGGTTTGATCCGATGGGAGCATCTGAAAAGTTTCGTCCGGTGCTTTGGTTTTTACTTTTCCTTATGGTTGTTTCTTTACAGGGCCCACACTTTATTTATTCTCTGCCAGGCAATTTAAATTCTGGGAGTGATTTTTTCCAAGACTGGGCTTCCGCCAAGGATTGGCTTGACGGTCGCCCGATATACGGTCCTCTTGCTGATTCCCTAAATCGCTTTCTT
>DBCB01000214.1:0-8383 GCA_002303765.1 Planctomycetaceae bacterium UBA969 | reverse complement strand
CAAGCCGACAACAAAAACACAACCATGGATGTTCATGTCAATGCGCACCCACCCTTCTCGCTTTTTGTTGTCTTACCATTTGCATTTCTTTCGTATGTTCAGGCCATGCTTTTATGGAATCTGGTCATGCTCGGTTTGTTTGTGTGCTCGATTGTGTTCGTTCTTAAAACAATGAACCTCCCCTGGAATTGGTGGTCCCTATTTCCTGCGGGAACACTTTTTCTTTTATGTGGCCCCTTGCAAAGCCAGATCAATCAAGCACAGTGGAACTTCCTGCTTCTATCGTTACTGCTTGCAACTTATAGCTTCGACCTTAAAAACAAACCATGGCTTTCAGGCATTAGCTTAGGCATAGCTGCTGCACTCAAGCTTACCCCTATATTTCTAATCCTCTGGTTTGTATTTGATCGCAAATGGAAAAGCCTCTTTGCTTTTATTCTTTCATTCATGATTTGCAATCTACTTGCAATCATTGTTTTTGGCCTGCCCGATATAAAGGATTACCTATTACGGGTATTGCCTTTAGTCAGGGATTTTGAAGGATCGCTGGGAAACATCTCGTTGAATGGTTTCATGGGGAAACTATTCTTCCCTGAACACCCCGAACTTTTACCACCCTTAATGCTGGCCCCCGCCTTAGGCAAGGCGCTTGCCCTGATATTACAAATAGCATTCACTTCTTTTTGGGTTGTCCTATTTTTTCTACCCATGCCCGAGAAACGAGAAAGGCTTTTCTTCCTAGGCATAGTCATCATGCTTTTTGTTTCGCCCATAACTTGGGATCACTATCTTGTGCTTGCATTACCCCCCCTTGCCTTCTCTTGGAGAGATCTCAGGCAGCACCCGATGCTTAATATCTTCTTTCTGATAACATTGGTTTTGTTCTCTGTATGCCTAGGGGATTTGCAATTACATTTGATGCAAAGCAAACCATTGGATGCTTTTTATGGCCCGATTTATTCCGTCACTTTATTCAGCATACCCACCTATGCGCTTTTTCTGTTACTGATGATGTTACTGCACCCGATATTCCGCAAGCCAGAAATGCCGCCAGCGCTTCTATAACCTTTATCTTTAAAGATCATCTGACTATCTGCAAAAATAGGTTGCATTCAAATAAAATAAGTAGTCTCATTAAGATAATAGCACTCTGTTTTTAAAGAGGAATAAAGCCATGCGTCGCAGTATTATTGTTGTAGCATTTATCGCAGTAGGTCTTTTTCTTGCAAGCTTCTCCATAGGCACTGCGGAGTTAGTGAAGGAACCCATCAAGAAAGAGTTTGGTTTAGAAAAGCGCACTCCTTGGACAGCTTCAAAAGTAATCGGCTCGCCCGAACCACCCCCACCTTATAATACCGAACCTGCATTTGCGAAACTTCCAAAGTTCGAGGAACCTCTAGACCTTGCACAAGCTCCGGGTTCGGATCGCATGTTTGTAGCAGGCCGTTGGGGCAAAATTTGGTCGTTCATCAACAAACAGAATTCTGACAAGGCCGATCTCGTTCTTGAATTTAAAGGCGCCAAGGATTCGAAGGGTGCAGCGATAAAGCAAATTATCTACGCGCTCACCTTTCATCCCAAGTTCAAAGACAATGGCTACATGTATGTAACATGGATTCCCAACCCGGAAAAAGAAGGGCTTGAAAAAGGGACCCGAGTTTCTCGATACACAGTAAAAGGGGAACCCCCGGTTGCTGATCTTGCTTCTGAAAAGATTATTTTCGAATGGCCCAATGGTGGCCATAATGGTGGCTGCCTGAAGTTTGGTAATGATGGCTACCTTTATATTAACACAGGCGATGGTTCTGGGATCGCTGACCAATTAGATATCGGGCAAGATCTTTCAAGCGTATTCGCCAAGCTTCTTCGCATTGATGTTGATAACCCTGATGGCGGCAAAGGCTATGGCATACCAAAGGATAATCCATTCGTAAATACGAAGGAGGCACGCCCCGAGGTTTACGCTTACGGCCTCAGGCAATTCTGGCGCTTTAGTTTTGATCGCAACAAACAGCTAGGCCTATGGGGTGGCGAGATCGGCCAAGATCTTTGGGAAAGCGTTTACAATATTCAAGCGGGTGGTAATTACGGCTGGTCGGTTATGGAGGGCAACCATCCCTTCCGACCCGAACGAAAAAAAGGCCCC
Source organism: Planctomycetaceae bacterium UBA969 (assembly GCA_002303765.1). Taxonomy (GTDB): domain Bacteria; phylum Planctomycetota; class Planctomycetia; order Gemmatales; family Gemmataceae; genus UBA969. The sequence goes on along the minus strand of DBCB01000214.1, from coordinate 6,237 downwards.
ACTCCCATACTCAAGCCAGTAGTCGAACACTCGCACACCGACTTCCGCTCTATCACAGGCGGGTTCATCTATCATGGCAAGCGATTAAAAGAACTTGAAGGGCACTACATCTATGCTGATTTCGATACCGGTAGGGTCTGGGCTTTCAAGCCTACCATCCGCTCTTCAAACCAAGTACAGGTTGAATCCCTGCGTGAATTAGCACGCACCACTTATCGCATCGTTAGTTGGGGCGAAGATGCCGAGGGTGAACTATACTTCGTAGATTTCACAGGGGGTGGTATCCATCAACTAGTCAAATCCGAGAAGGTGGACGACTCTGCTAAAAACTTCCCGCGCAAGCTAAGTCAAACGGGTATCTTTGCTTCCACTAAAGATCATAAAGTTGCTCCGGGAATTATTCCCTACTCCGTTAACGCACAACTTTGGGGCGATCATGCTGAAAAGGATCGCTTTATCGCCATACCGGGGAACGGTCAGATTAATCTTGATGAAGTCACTTATCCTGAATCACCTGGCGCACCTCCAGGATGGAAATTCCCCGATGGCACGGTACTCGTAAAAACTTTTGCAATGGACATGGAGCGTGGCAATCCCAAAACCCGGAAACGACTCGAAACACGCATCATGCACTACCAGCAATTTCCGGGTACGCAAGAATATGGTGATCAATACTGGCGCGGCTATACTTATATTTGGAACGATGAGCAAACCGATGCCGAGCTTCTCGATGAAAAGGGTGCAGACAAACTACTAAAGATTAAAGTAGGCGACAAAGTTGTCGAGCAGAATTACCGCTTCCCCAGTAGAGCAGAATGTACGCTTTGCCATAACAATGCAGCTAAGTTCGCACTAGGCGTAAGCACGATGCAGATGAACCGCGACCATAACTACGATGGTGTGGTGGCCAATCAACTTACCACGCTTGAGCATATCGGCATGTTCTCTAAGAAGTTGCCAAGCGATGCAGCAAAGCTTCCCAAGTTGCCTGATTATCGTGATGAAAAAGTTTCGATTGAAGATCGCGCCCGATCCTACTTGCATTCCAATTGCAGCCATTGTCATATCAAATGGGGCGGTGGTAATGCGGAGTTCAAGCTTCATCTTGGTCTTGATCTCAAGGATCTAGGCATTGTGAATACGGCTCCGGTGCATGGGAACTTTAAAATTGATGGCGCCAAGCTTCTTGTCCCTGGGCAACCCGAAAAATCCATCATCCTCGAACGGATGAAGATGACCACGCTGGGCAGAATGCCCCACATTGGCTCGCGTGTGGTAGATGATCAAGCAGTACAACTGGTGCACGATTGGATCAAAGGCTTGAAATAATATTCACCCAGGCGAAGTGATGACCAGATGGGGAATCGACGCCATGCGTTGCGGGTGGCACGTCAGGCGAATGCAGTCGTTGGATGAAGACCTTCGGCGCACTAATTAAAACTTCTTGATTTGCATGGCAGCAATGTGTATAATATTGTTATTCCATACACACCGGAGGCATTCATGCGCACAAATATTGTCATTGATGACAGCTTAATGAATCAGGCTTTAAAAGTTTCTGGTTATAAAACAAAAAAGGAAACAGTCGAAGAAGGCTTAAAGCTCCTTATAGCGCAAAGAAATCAATTAAAAATAAGAGATTTGCGTGGGAAACTAAATTGGGAAGGTGATCTAAATCAAATGAGGATTGATAAATGATAGTTGCTGATACTTCTACTTGGATTGATTATGTAAAAGGAATTGAATCATTACAAACTAACATTTTAGACTATGAACTTGAACACAGCAGAATCATTACAGGAGACATAATAATAACAGAATTCCTACAGGGATTTCGTGAAGAAAAGGATTATGAAACTGCAAAACAGATGATGGAAAGTCTGGAATATCATGACTTTCTTGGTAAAGAAATTGCAATACAAGCAGCTCAAAATTATAGAAAATTAAGAAAGAGTGGAATTACAGTCAGAAAAACAATCGATGTTATTATTGCAACTTTTTGTATTGAGAATAGATTTGAATTAATTCATAACGATAGAGACTTTGATCCTATGGAAGAATATTTAGGACTCAGAGTGAAGAAATAAAAATCGTCCAACAACTGCTTTAGTTAAACCAACCCTTAAAGCAGGTGTATCATCCATTGCTTGAACCATACATAACAAGGAATTAAACATGAATCTGATGACCCCGATTTTGGCAATGCTAGCTCTTGGCTTTGCACCCGATGAAACAAAAAAACCAACAGAGACAGTAATTTACAAGGGCGCAATCATTCACACTGCCAACGCTATCCCCATCATCAATGGATATTTGGTAGTAAAAGATGGCAAGATCATTGCCTTGGGCAGCGCAGAAAACATGCCAGCAATTCAAGGAAAAATAATTGATGTAACAGGGAAAGTAATCATTCCCGGGTTAGTAGATAGTCATTCGCACCTTGGGGTTTTCGCCCGCCCGCAAGTTCCCGCAAACTCCGATGGCAACGAGGGCAGCGGCCCGCTTCAGGCCTCTTTGCGTGCCTTGGATGGTATCACGCCAAACGATCCCGGCATCCGCATGGCCCTTGCAGGAGGTGTTACTACTGCCAATATTATGCCCGGCAGTGGTAATGTGATTGGTGGGCAAACCCTTTATGTTAAATTTGTGGGCCAGACAGTCGAACAAATGCGCATCCAGAACATTCCCGTACTGGGTGGGCTAAAGATGGCGAACGGCGAAAACCCCAAGCGCTTCAACTTTGATCGTACCAAGAGTGCACCAGCGACGAGGATGAAAATCCATGCAATGCAAAGAGAGCAGTTCATCAAGGCGCGGGAATACCAGAAGAAGTGGGCTGATTATCGCAAGAAGAAAGAGACTGATGCCAAGGCGGAACCGCCCGAGGTGGACTTAGCACTAGAGCCCTTGGTTGAAGTATTAGAGCGTAAGAGAACTGTTCATTTCCATTGCCATCGTGCTGATGATATCTACTCCGCATTCAAACTATCGCAGGAATTCGATTTTGAAATTGTGCTGCAACATGCGACCGAGGCATATCGCATCGTGGATGAACTTGCAAAAAAGAATGCCTGGGTTTCACTAACTTTGGTGGATAGCCCCGGAGGCAAAGCAGAAGTATCAGGGCTGCTTGAAGAAAACGCTGCAGCAATTACCAAGGCGGGCGTGAAGGTTGCAATCAATACGGATGATCCAGTTACGGAATCAAGATTTTTTCTACGCACAGGCGCAATCGCGTTACGAGGTGGAATGACAGAATTAGAAGCGCTTAGAGCACTGACATTAAATCCTGCAACAATGATGCATTTAGAGAAGCGAGTAGGTTCCCTTGAAGTTGGAAAAGATGCAGATTTTGTTGTACTTTCTGGTGCGCCCTTCAGTATTTACACACAAGTTCTTGCAACATTTATCGAAGGAAAACAACTATTTGATCGAACGGTTCATGAGAATTGGGCCTATCAAGCAGGCGGTTTTGCCTTGGTTGACAGAGAGAACAAACTGCCCAAGGTTCCTGCTGTGGTTTCAAGCATGCCCAAGGTAATAGGAATTGATCTAGGCAATCTGAAAGCCCCGATGTCTGAAACCCCCGAACGCCTTGCAATCTTTGCAGGTCGCATTCATACGGTTTCAGGAAAACCCATCCTAGAGGGTGTTGTGCTTTTAGAAAAAGGAAGGATCACTGCAGTAGGTAAAGTTGGCGAGGTAAAAATCCCACCGGGCACCCCTGCTCTTGCCGTTGCAGAGGTCACTCCTGGCCTGATTGATGCTCATTCTAGCGTTGGGCTTTCTGGCGCATTAAACATTCAAGCTGATCAAGATCAGGATGAAAACACCGATCCCAATCAGGCTGACCTTCGAGTCATCGATGGCTTTAACCCTGATGAGGCTTTGCTCGAATTTCTTCGCAGGCAGGGCGTGACCGTTCTTCATGTAGTACCCGGCGCAGTCAATGTTATTGCAGGTCAGACAGGCATATTAAAAACATATGGCAACACGGTAGATGCGATGACGATTAAATTTCCCGCAGCACTGATGATCAACCTCGGCGAAATCCCCAAGAAGACTTATCCCAACAAGGCGCCCACTACAAGGATGGCAACCGCAGCCCTATTGCGTAACGAGTTCAACAAAGGTAATGAACAACTTCGCAAGCGCTTAAAGGAAACAGATGGATCGAAGCTTGAACCCAAACCAAAGCTCGATCCTTTTGCGGATGCAGTTTCAGGGAAGTTGCCCGTGATCTTTTCGGCTCATCGTGCGGATGATATTCAAACCGCACTCCGCATCACTTCTGAATTCAATCTTAAGGCCCAGTTAGATCAAGCCACTGAAGCCTATCTAATGATTGATGAAATTCGCAAGGCGGGCATACCCATCGTTTTGCATCCTACGATGCAGCGGGTTGCTAGGATGGAAACTTTCAACACCTTCGTAGGTAGTGCCCAGAGAATTTCCGATGCTCAAATCCCCGTGGCAATCAGTTCGGGCTTTGAAGATTATGTGCCCAAGACCCGATCGATAAGGTTTGAAGCAGCGATGGCGATGGCTCATGGATTTGGCTTTGATAAAGCACTTGGTAGCATCACTCTAGAAGCAGCAAAAATCCTTGGCATAGACAAAGATTATGGCTCGATCGAAATGGGCAAGGTTGCAGATCTGGTACTCTACGATGGCGACCCGTTCGAGCATTCAACCCAAGTGAAGTACACCATCATCGGTGGCAGAATTGTTTACAACCGAGATGATTATTTGAAAATGCCCTTCGCTCGCAGGGCCCTGCCCTTCTTAGGATCAGGCGCAGGTTCCGGTGGTTGTTGCATCGGTTGGTAAGGTGTTTCCTAGAGCTATTATTAGATGATAGTTCATCTTAGGGTGATGAACACGATGCGAAAGTCATCTTCGGGTGCTGTCTCGGATGCGGAGTGAGAATTCTTAGTCTCCCACTTGTCCTAGATGCGAGAGGATCCCCCAGCGTAGGCACGACAAGCGGGAGGTATTCAAATGGCATATGAAGCAATTGTGGGTCGGCCAGGGGTTTACCGGGTGTTCCTTGAAGAACGGGCTGAAGGGGTTTACATTAATGTGTTTGATTCGGCAAACGCAAAAGAACCTTGCAAGGATTGGCTGGCCCCCCACATCGAAGGGGCGAAACTCAAAGGAAAAGTGGAATACGGCATTCAAGAAGATGATTGGAAACAAATGACAAACGAACCCTGGCACGAACCCGGGGAATAAACTGAGCCCTTTTCTTGCCTTAAGTTCATGGCATTCAGACCTGCCCCCTTTTCTTGCCTTCCAGTTAAAAACCTAATCCTACTAATTCTCGCATCCAAGTGGTTCTATTTTTAAGTTCAAGACAGTTAAAATCTACTACGATATAGGAAAATAAAACCTTTTAAACCTTTAAGGCGTGGATCGGGCGTGTAATGAATATGCAAACGATATAATTCTCCCTTTTTTGGAGTAAAAAAAATAACTTTTTGATCAGCCGGGTACAAAAGCCGTCCTTGATTAAATGGAAATTCTTGCTGATCAATCCTAGTCTCCATCACCTTACAGTTAGACATAGTCCCTTCAATTTGCAAGACACAGTTTTCGTTTGAATCCATAACCGATATTGAAAAATTTCCTTTAAAATCCTGTATTGTCTTCTTTTGACCTAAAATACTAGTCCAATTATCTTTATAGAAACCTAAGAAAACCTCTAATTTGCCCCTAATTTGTAATGGATTTAAATTGCTTGTTGGTGGTAAATTTGAAACAACATAAGTCGCATTTGTTGGATCTCCCATGTCAAATTCAGGCATCCGAACGTTGTAAGCGTGTACTCCAAATGGCCAAAATAGCGGCATAGAACGGTCTTCAAATATGCCATCGCCCTGATGTGGGGGAAGATTACCCCACATAACACTTAAACCTAATAATCTCATTACAACTATTAATAAAAATGAGAGTGCAACAACCAACAAAATTTTCTTGGTAATATACACTAACTTCATTAGTAATGATTTAATCATGATTTTAACAATAAGTGCCAGCCGGAAGAAATCAAAGGGGCCAGGTCTATTTTTACACGGGTTACCGCCACTTGCAAATGAAACAGGGAAACTGAATTATCCTTTCAATCGCAGAAACCTGAGAGGCATTACTTTTTACCAGCACGAAAAAGAGGCCAAGCCCTATTAGATTTCTCCGGTGGAAGTTACTCGGTCGAGAAGGTCCAGAGTGTAGCTGGTG
>DBCB01000009.1 GCA_002303765.1 Planctomycetaceae bacterium UBA969 | reverse complement strand
GGATTCGTAGCATGGTCCGGAAACCATAAGGTAGGTTCCGGTGCTTGGGGATAAATTTTGAGATTTCGAGATATTTTTTAATTTGTCAAGTAGGGCTGGGTCGTATGGGGAGTCAATTGGGGGTAAAAAGCCAGGGGTATCTTTGTCGTTATTCCATGGTTTGCTGATGGTGTCGATATGGTTTTTAATGAGCATAATCGAGCCGGGGCTAAGGTTTGGGGAAATACCACCAGCGGCATTGGTGAAAATCCCAGTTTGGCATCCGAGAGAGTGTGCGATTCTGGTGGTTGCGGTGACAACTTGTTTGGGGTAACCCTCGTAAGAGTGAATTCTGCCTTCAGAAATTAGTAAAGTTTTGTTGCGGAAACGTGCGTGGGTAAGGCACCCTTTGTGACCTGGCACAGTTGCAGCAGAGATTTCTGGAAGTTGGCTGAAAGGCCAAGATTGCCTATCTTGGAATTTTTCTGCCATTGACCCATATCCTGAACCTAAAACAAGAAAGATTTGTGGCTGTTGTTGTTCGCAAAGGCGCAACAAATCTTTAGGTAAACTCGAATCGGTATTAGACATGTCTTAAAGCCTCTATCGGATCCATAAGCGCGGCTCTTCTGGAGGGATAGATGCCAAAAATAAGCCCAACAGCAACAGCGGTGGTGAGTGACCAAGTGATGGATTCGAAATGAACCTTTGCAGGGATTCTGGCATCCCAGAAAGTTTCTGCAATGAATGGTAGGGCGTATACCATGGCGAGTCCGAGGCCGATGCCTAGGATTCCGCCAACGCTGGTTTGCACAACAGCTTCGATAAGAAATTGTAGGGTGATATCGCGGCGTTTGGCACCAAGGGCTCGTCTAATACCGATTTCACGGGTTCTTTCGGTGACGGTAGCAAGCATGATATTCATGATGCCGATACCACCAACTAGAAGGGAAATAGAGGCAATAAGAACGAGCAGCATTTTGTATCGTTCTTTGGCCCTTTCAGCTTCTTCGAGTCGGTCGAGGGGAACATTGACGGTCCAGTCCGCTTTACTGTGGTTTTCGAGTATTGATCGAACGATTTCTCCTGTCGGACGCACTTTTTCGATGTCGCTGACGGTAATTGTAATCTGGCTTATTTCTACTTTTTCAGCAGATCTTGAGCCAGCGGAGCGCATGAATATTCTTTCGCCAAATCTTACTCTTGCGGTTGCAATGGGGATGACGACATCCAGGTTAACATCTTCTGTGGAAACCCCGCCTTGGGATCTTTCTTTCATAACCCCTATGACCTTATAGAAGAAAGTTCCAAGTTGGACTTCTTTGTCCAAGGGGTCTTCGAATGGGAAAAGTCTATTAGCGAGTTCGGAGCCTAGCACTGCAACATTTCTTAAAAGCACTTCGTCGTCAGCGACAAGAAACCTGCCATTTTTCATTTCAATGTTATGGATGTCTAGATAATCGGGGATGGTGGAGACAATTCTGCTGTTTACGCCTTTATAACCTCTTCTAGCTTCTTGGGGGAAGATGCGCATCGGGACCATTCTGGTAACGGTCGGGATGGTAGCAATTTTATCAAAGTCTAAATAAGTGAGGCCATAAATTGCGATGTAGCTACGCTTGGAAGAACCTGCATCATCAGTTGGTTTGACACTACGGATCATAATATTGTTGGCACCCTGCCTTCGGATATCATCCAAGGCGTCTTGCATGCTGCCCTCACCGAAGGCCATGAGAGAGATCACAGCACCGGTGCCAATAATGATACCTAGGACGGAAAGAAAAGCGCGAAGCCTGTGAAGCCAAAGGCTTCGCACAGCAAGGATGAAGCTTCTGCGGCCTTTGTCCCAAAGTAAAATGGATGCAAAGAGGCTGAAAAGCAAGATGATTGCAGTGATGGAAAATATCAGCATTTCCGATTCTCACTTGGATTGATGGAGCACCAAGGTTTCTAGTAGTTCCGTTTGAATGGTAGAGGTTGCGCCTTCGATTGAAACGGTGGGTTTTTCGTTCCTGACATCAGATTCTATTACCCCATCTCGCATTCTAACAACTCGTTTGGCCCAGGAAGCGATATCGTTTTCGTGGGTCACCATGATAATTGTTTTTCCTGCTTCATTAAGCTTGGAAAGAAGGTGCATGATTTCGTCGCTAGTTCTGGAATCAAGGTTTCCGGTGGGTTCATCAGCAAGAATAACAGCGGGGTCGTTAACAAGGCTTCGAGCAATGGCGACGCGTTGTTGTTGGCCGCCCGAAAGTTGCATGGGCCGATGATCAAGCCTGTTTCCTAATCCTACGAGTTGGGCCAAGCCGATGCATCTATTGGTGGTGGAGTTGGAAAGTTTAGCGCCTTGGTAGAGCAGGGGGATCTCGATGTTTTCGACTACGGTGTATTGTGGTAGAAGGTTGTATTGTTGGAAGATGAATCCGAGGTAGCGACTTCGAATATTGCTAAGTTGATCATCTTCCATTCTGGCGACATCTTGGCCAGCTAGAAAGTATTGGCCATTGGTGGGGCGATCAAGGCAGCCTAAAAGATTAAGGAGGGTGGATTTGCCAGAACCTGAGGGCCCCATGAGGGCAACAAAATCGCCTTCTTCCACTTCTAATGTTACACCTTTTACAGCATAAACCAACACTGTTTCCAGGGAATATACTTTTGCTAGATCAATAATTTTAAGAACGCTGGCCAAGGTGTAAAGCCTTTAAAAGTAGTTAAAAGTGTATTACTGTTCGCCAGATTATGTCTTAGACTTTTTGTCTTTTTTCTTGGAGCTTGGTGAAGTTGGGGCATCAGGCTTTTCTGCTTTTGAAGAATCTTTCTTGGAATCACGGGAAAGGCTTTTGGGGTTGAGTACGACTACATCATTTTCGTTAAGCCCATCTTTGATTTCAATCATTTTTTCGTTGCTTACACCAAGTTTGATGGGTTTTTCGAGGGGGCCTTCGGGGGTAAGGATAAAGCAGAAAAATCCATTTTGCGTGTTACCAAGCACGGCTTGAACAGGAATTGCAAGTACATCTTCAGCTTTGGTGTCGGTGTAAATAGTAACAGAGGCACTCATGCCTGGTTTCAGGTCGGGTAAACTTTCATCGATGGAAACCAAAGTACGATAAACGCGTACATCGGAAGTAAGCCAATCGGATTGAGATGCGACTTCATCGACATGCTTGACATGGCCCTGCATAACTTTATCAGGGAAGGAATCGATACGGATTGTCGCAGGCAGGCCGTTATCTATTAGTTCTTGTTCTTTATCCATAAATTCGTTGTGAATCTCATAGTACGCAGCCTGAGCGGAGAGTAAGCCTAGCGGTTGACTTATCATGGATAACCCAGCAAGTCTGATTTCGCCATAGCCTGTTTTTTTCCATTGGTCGCCCCGGACGCGATTGCGCATGGCTTCATGAACTTTAGTATTAACCATCATGTGGGTAAGGTTGGGGATACGCATCAATTTTTGGCCTTCCCGCACGGGTTCGCCTTGGGCAATGGTTGCTTGTTGGGATCCGCTACCAAACCTTGCTTGTTCAGATACATAATAAACAACCAGACCATCCTGAGGCGCGTAAAGGTAGCATTTTTTGATTTCGTCCTCGATTTCCTTGAATCGAAGCTCTTCCTTGGAGAAGATTGATTTTTTTGTAAGTGTGTCGTTGATGCCCTGGATTTCTTTGGACTTAGATTGGGTCGTAAGTCGGTCTTTGGCTCTTTTGGACTCATCCCTTTTGCTTTTGAGTTCGGTCAGGGTGCGTTTCTTGGTATAGTCCTTTAGTACTCTT
>DBCB01000344.1:3041-3631 GCA_002303765.1 Planctomycetaceae bacterium UBA969 | reverse complement strand
AGGAAAAAGAAGCTGTTCCCACTCAGGAAAAATCAGGCGATGAAGGCCCGTTAAAGTTGAAAAAGAAGAAACCTTTGCCTGTGGAGCCTCAGGAAAAACCAAAAGATCCTGTGATTGTTCCAAGTGATAAAAACAAACCCGAATCTAACCCTGAAAAGAAAAAAGAAAAGGGTGCCTCGCCAGAAAAACTTATGGATCAACCGAAAGATAATCTTGAAGAAGAAGAGATTTTTGGCCGAATCGGAAAAAATCTCAAGGATGTTGATGATAGATTAGGAAACCTTGAGTTAGGGGAAGCGACTCTGCAAAAGCAGCGCGATATTCTCGAAGATATTGATAAGTTGCTCAAAAAGAATCAAAGCAATCAATCTCAGTCGAATCAGTCGCAATCTAAATCTTCATCGAAAAGCGAAAGCTCAAATAAACAACCAAAAGGCTCGCCTGATAACCAAGATTCCAATGCTAATGATTCAGATAAAGGGCAGGATAAACAGAAACAGGGTGGGCCAAAGCAAGGGCAACAGGGTGCAGATAGCGGGAAACAACAAAAACAGGGAGCCCCTGACAAAGCTGATGCAGGGAAAGGGCAA
>DBCB01000344.1:1334-3004 GCA_002303765.1 Planctomycetaceae bacterium UBA969 | reverse complement strand
AAGGGTCATCTGAAAAATCCGAGGTTGCGAATCAGGGTAAAGGTGATGACAAAAATTCTAAGTCTGGGGATGGAGGCAAAAGCGACCCTTCCAAAGATAAAGTGAATCCTGCTGCTGATGTTTTTAAAGAGGCTTGGGGGCATTTGCCCGAAACTTTGCGGGCAGAGCTTAATGCTTATGGTGTGCCCAACCAATTCATGGATCGTTATGACGAGATGATTCGAAAATATTATGCAAAGGTTGCTGAAAAAGGTGCCAGGAAAAAGTGATGATATTTAATTTCCAGCGCAGAGAATGTTTGTTTGCAGGGCTTGGTTTGCTAACCATTCCCCATTCTTCTTTTGGCTTCCAAGAACCAACCATTAAAAAAGGCCCAAATCTGCCTGATGGTTCTCAGGCCAAGGGCATGATGACTCCCCAGTTGGATAAAGCTGTGGAAAAAGGACTCGAATTTCTTGCTACCCGTAGAAGGCCAGATGGTTCTTTTGGTACTGGCGCATACACCGGTAATGTTGCAATCACCAGTCTTGCAGCACTGGCATTCATGGCTGGTGGCAATCAGCCCCAAAGAGGTAGGTTCGGGAAAATAGTTACCGATGCCCTGAAATATATTCTTACTCAGGAAAACAGGGAAGGCGGTTACCCAGGCTTTTTTCATAACCCACGGTCTTCCCCTCATGGCCCCATGTATGGACATGGTTTTGCCACTTTGTTTCTTGCTGAAGTTCATGGAATGATTCCCGATAAGGAACTTAGAACACAGACACACGATGCACTTGAACGGGCTATTAAATGCATCTTAGATAGCCAGACTCAGGAAGGTGGATGGCGCTATAATCCAACGCCCAAAGATGCGGATATTAGCGTGACGATTTGCCAAATCATGGCTTTAAGGTCTGCGCGAAATTCAGGTATTCTTGTTCCTAAATCCCGTGTTGATCGCTGTGTTGAATATGTAAAACGCTGTCAGGATAAACGCGAAGGTTGGTTCAGGTATATGGCGCAATCGGGTGGTGGCGGGCAGATGGGATTTGCACGCACTGCTGCAGGTGTTGTGGCTTTATACAGTGCAGGTATTTACGATGGACCAGAGATAGAAGCTGGGTTGCAGTTTTTAGTTCAATCCAAACCTCAGGGATTGAATCTTCAACGTACGGAAATGCATTATTTTTACGGTCATTATTATGCTGTTCAGGCAATGTATACGGCGGGTGGCAAATACTGGGCTGAATGGTTTCCTTACATTCGCGATGAATTAATTGCTAGGCAGCGCCCTGATGGCTCTTGGTTTGATCAGGTGTGTGGTCATTATGCAACCGCAATGGCGTGCTTGGTTCTTCAAACTCCCAACAATTATCTTCCCATTTTTCAAAAATGAAATTACACATTCTGACAGCAATGCTTTTTTGTTGTTGGGCGACTTTTGTAAGCGCTCAAGACCCAATATTTATTGTGCGTGACAGAATAGGAACCTTCAAAGAAGGCAGCATTCAGCGAATACTTTCAGCCAGCAGTTTGGAAATGCTTTCCGCTGAGGGGAAAAGTTTTACCATCGCCAATCCTGTTTATCTCACCCGTAAAAACACTGTTAGCCCGAGGTTTCCCCAAACTAGAGCGTTATGGCTATTGAATGATGATTGCATTAAGTTTGAAGATTTGTTGATGAAGGA
>DBCB01000344.1:0-1198 GCA_002303765.1 Planctomycetaceae bacterium UBA969 | reverse complement strand
TTTCCTATCGCAACAAAATACTTGATGAAATTCGTACCAAAGATCTCGTTGTTTTAAATAACACAGAGCGTGTTGAAGGGGTTCTTGAGAGTTTAGGTGCAAAAAATGCTGTGCTGGATTCAGGGACCGCCAAGTCTGAATATAAAAGTGATTCCATCTCACTTATTTGTTTAAGCTCTGAGGATAATCCCAAGAAAGAGAAAGCCATAGAAGCGGTAAGTTTGGTTTTGGATTCTGGTACTAGGATAACGCTTGCGGAGTTCAATCTTTCGATGGGAATTCTTGAAGGCAAAACGATGCAGGGTGTTAAGGTTCGCATTCCCATTATCAAAATTCAGCAAGCGGTATTTTTGGGAAAAAGTGTTACTCGAATTCAAGAACTTAAGAACATTAATCTGAGAAAAGTACCGTTTTTCGAAAATCCGATGGAAGTGAAAGGTATTAAAGCCACCAAGAATTCGGACTTTTTGATTTCCGGTTCATCCTATTCCAATGGGTTTTCGACTATGGGAAGCACCTCGATCACTTTTTTACTAGATGGGAAGTACCAAAAGTTATGCGGTTTTTTTGGCTTTGACGATATTGATGGCAGGCGCGGCAGGGCGGATATCAAGCTTCTTGCGGATGGAAAAGTAATAGCAAGTTGGGTTGATCGAACTTGGAAAGATGGCCTTGGAAGCTTGGATAGCTCCTTAGCAGGCACTAAGGAACTATCCTTGGTAATCGAGGCATCTGTTGGGTCAAAAATCAATTGGTGCGAATGCCTGTTCTTTCAGGCAGATTAAAGCATGGATCCGCAAGGTTTTATTGTTTTATTTATTTATTTTCATAGGTTATATAAATCCATTGGTTATTTAAATCGCTCTTTAGGAATCAAGATGCTGCAATATCGTTATTTTGTGCTATTGATTTGTATTTCTTTTGGCTTTGGTTGTTCAGAATCCAGTGGCAAATTGATTGTCAAGGGGGCAGTGACTTTTAAAGGTTCAAAGCTTCCTAATGGGAACATTCAATTTTTTCCGTTGGAAGCAGGTAAAGCTGAATCAGCAGGAACCATGATTAAGGATGGTAGCTACGAAATCCCTAGTGTTCATGGCCTAATTCCGGGGAAATACAAGGTTGTTATTAGTTGTGCTGAAGAAGTTAAAAACCCGCCTATAAATTTTAAAGGAAGTAGCCCACCAACTGAGGAAAAGCT
>DBCB01000107.1:8545-25392 GCA_002303765.1 Planctomycetaceae bacterium UBA969 | reverse complement strand
CCCAAGGGAAAATATCTGGCTCGCAAAGTGGTTATCACTGCGGGCCCTTGGGCTTCTAATTTCCTAGGCACTTCAGGCAAATGTTTAAGCCTTATGAGGCAGACCACCCATTGGTTCATGCCTGAAAAACCACAGGACTTTTTCAGGGATAAAGTACCCGTCTTCATGGTAGCTGACCAAGAAGGCTTCTTTTATGGATTTCCCATGGTCGACCCAGAAGGGGTCAAAATTGCCAGGCATTACGGTCAAGTTGAAGTTCATCAACCTTCTGAAATCATGCGGGGGGTACTTCCCGAAGATGACGCTGCACTCCGGGTGTTTTTGAATCGAAGGATTCCAACACTGGCGAAATCGCGTTCCCCACTTGCAAAAACTTGCATTTACACACTCTCTCCAGACAGGCATTTCATGGTGGGCCCGCTTCCCGAAAACCCAAATATCATCGTAGGCGCTGGGTTTTCTGGCCATGGATTTAAATTCGCTTCCGTCGTGGGCGAAATATTGAGTCAGCTTGTTTGCAACCAACCTGTTAACCTGAACATTGAATTTTTAAACTTAGGGCGTTTCCTCAATGACAGCGGCAAGTAATGAAATTATCATAAGTTCGTTGTTAGATTTAACTTTACGAAAGGGATGATTATGAAAAGTTGGAAAATGCTTGCGTTCGTGTTGTGTGCAATTTTTGGTGCTAATGCCTCACCACTCTTGGCACAGGAAAAATCTGCTTTCTCCTCCCCCACCATTGATCTTGGTGTTGTGGTAACGGATATCGAAAAAGCTGCAAAATTTTACACCGAGGCAATCGGGTTTAAAGAACTCAAGGGATTTGATGTCCCTGCTGATTTCGCAGCCGATGCTGGCCTTACTGCCAAAAAAGCCCTGAGCATTCGGGTATTTGTTCTGGGAGAAGGGCATGGCGCAACCAAAATTAAACTCATGCAGATTGAAGGCGTTAAACCAAAAAAATCTGAAAACGAATTCATTCACTCCCAAACCGGGTTTCGCTATCTAACCATCATGATCAATGATACCACTGCAGCCATGGAACAACTTAAAAAAGCAGGGGTCAAACCAATTGCTAAAACCCCCATCATGATACCTGAGTCAATTGCCAAGGATCTTTATTTGACGATTATACAAGATCCAGATGGCAATTTGATCGAACTGGTCGGCCCTAAAAAGTAAGACTTAATTAGAACTAAAAGGACACATGAAGTTGTTTCATGTGTCCTTTTTTATTGGGTAAGAAGATAGCTTATAAAGCGAATTCTTGGAGTTCTTCAAGGCTTGCAAATTCCAAGGTAGAAATATGAGTTGCGTTCAAATTTACCTTAGGGGCGAACCCTGCATCGTAAGCTTCTTTCCAACGCGACGCACAAAGGCACCAGCAATCACCTGGTTTTAAACCGGGGAAAGCCCAGTCAGGTACAGGGGTAGAAAGATCATTGCCTCTCTCCTTGCTGAATTTCAAAAATTCTGCGGTCGCTTGAATACATACGGTATGAATGCCAAAATCGCCTGGCCCAGTATCGCATTTACCATTTCGGTAAAATCCTGTCTTGGGTGACATGCAACAAACTTCAAGGTCTTTTCCCAACACATTTTTCCCGCCTGACATATTTCTTTCTCCAGTTGAATTTCTTTATGCTAATATTCTATTGTTAATCATGAAAGTTAAAGCTTTTCCACTTCCGAAACCTTTATTGAAGATATCATCTTTTAATCACCTTGTGGAGAAATACTTATGAGCTTACTACTAAACATCCTTCTTTTTTCAGTATTTTCCTGCATCATCCTTGCTGATGAACCAATTCCAAAAATTATTTCTCAGGCAGTGGGCCTAAAAGGTGGAGCAAAACCCCAAGGAGTTATTCTCAAAACCGAGGCTGAACTTTCAAAGTTTCTTGACCTACCAATCCCTGAAACCAATACTAAAATCAAGAAGCTCCTTAATGTTAAAGAGATAAACTTCACGCATCAGATGATACTGGTTATTCAAGGAGGCGAGTGTAATTCAGGTGGGTTTAAAGTTGTGTTCGAAAAATGCGAAACCAAAGGCAATTCTCTTCAAGTGCTCTGGAAATTGCAGACGCCAGCCGCAGACGCTTTTGTAACCCAGGCTATAACCTACCCTTCGCTTGTACTTCTTATCGAAAATTTCAAAGGCGAAATTACTTTCAAACAAATCATTGATATAAAAAAATAACCTCACCTAGATCAATATCTAGATGAGGTTAGATGATGAACAAAATTATTCATTACTTCTAACGAGAAGCATCGCGACCTTGTGGGCTTACACCTCGATTGAACACTGGGGCATTTTTCATGAATGCTTTAAATTTTTCATCCCCCATGGCTTCCTTCAGGCTCTTCACCATGTTTTGTTGAAGTTCACGAACTTCAGCCATAATTTTTTCACGGTCTCCATTCGCTTCTCTACCTTTTGCAATTACATCCTTAATTTTTTCCTGCTGCGTATTAATGATGCCTTCAACCTTGGCTCGAACATCCTTGCTTAAGTTCAATTCATTGAGAATACGCTCTTTAGCTTCAGGGCCTGCCTGTGGCCTTGCTCCACGATCCCCTTCACGAGGCGGATTAGCAGGGCCAGCTTTGCGTTCGCCTTCGGGTCTTCCTGCTTCTGGTTTGCCTGCTTCGGGGCGCTTATCGCCTTCACGAGGCGGATTTGCAGGGCCTGCTTTGCGTTCGCCTTCGGGTCTTCCTGCTTCTGGCTTGCCTGCTTCAGGGCGCCTATCGCCTTCGCGGGGAGGATTTGCGGGGCCTGCTCTTCTGCTCGGGTTAGCGGAATTCTTCATAAAGATTTGGAATTTTTCTTCCCCAATAGCATCGCGTATAGCTTTCATTGTGGATTGTTGGACCTCGCGCATTTTTTCTTCCCGAGCTGCGAGGATACTTTCAACCTTGGCTCGCTCATCCTTGTTTAAGTTCAACTCTTTTAAAAGGCGCTCTTTAGCATCAGGTGCAGCTTCTGGGCGCGTACCTCGTTCGCCTTCACGAGCAGGATTAGCTGGAGCAGGATTTCTCGTGCCTTCCCTTCCTTTATTATCGGCGGGTCTTTCATTAGTAGATCGAGGTGCGGGGGCTGCATTTTTATCCTGTTCACGCCTTGGCTCTTGGGCTACGAGAACGCCAAAAAATGTGAATGCAGCCAAGGGCAAAACAAAAACAAACCCTTTGCGGATAATTGAAAAAGATTTCATAGCTATTCCTTTTTTGCACCGGGGTGAGAAGTTCATGCGATAACTAGAAGCAAATACGAGAATATAATAATAATCAAAATATGATAATCAAACTACACTAAATTAAACCCATCATAAGAAACAGAAACCCCATCTGAAACATTATCCAAATGGGGATTATCAACATTACACTTATTATTTTTGACGAGAAGAATCTGGACCTTGATTTTGTGGAGGCTTTCCGAATCCACCTTTACGATCACCCTCTGGTCTACCAGTTTCAGGGGGACCCTTACGATCGCCTTTAGGCCTGTCTACTTCGGGACCAACTTTCCGATCACCATCTGGTCTGCCTTCGGGGCGCTTATTTTTGTCCCCTTCACGAGATGATCCGCCTTTACCATAACCACTTTTACGATCCCCTTCAGGTTTACCTGCTCCAGGACGATTGCCTTGATCACCTTCACGGGGCGGGCCGCCGGGGCCGGCTTTTCTATTCATATCTGGAGGATTCATTTTTCCCCAGCCACCCATACCGGGCATTTTTCTCATGTCTTGGGGATTCATTTTTCCCCAGCCACCCATGCCGGGCATTCCTTGTGGACCACCAAATGGCATACCACCTCGTTGCATCATCATATTTTTTTGCATTTCAGAACGGCCAATTTCCATCATTACATTTCTTGCCGCGACTGCAGTTGCTGCATCTTTACTTTCGGTCAATTCCCTAAGTGAATAAATTGCAGCAGGGCCCATACTAACCAATGCTCTTCTTGCACTGTTTCGAATATCATCATTTCTATCAGTCATTTTATCAGCGAGGATTTTGATCCATAATTCAAGTTCTTTATCAGGTTTTGGGGGCATCATAGGATTTAAAAAACCCTTACCACCCATACTAGGCATGGGGCCTTTGTTAAAATCACGAGACCCATTATTGTTGGCCCCGGGTGCTCCTGGACGATCTTGGCCAGGCCGCTCTACTGGAGAATTATTTTTATTTGAATCACGCTTTGGTTCCTGTGCACCAAGAACACCAAAAAGCGACAATGCTGTTAATGGAAGCGCTAATACTAGGCCACAACGAATTTTTGTGAACAAGTTCATGATCATTCCTTTGCTTAGGAAATACGGTCGGAATTTCAGACTTAGGCGGGTGATAAGGTAATCAAAACCTAAAAACCAGTCTACATAGAATAGAAATTACCAAATGAAGCATTAAAAAATGATGAGTTATTAAAAATAATAAGGAGATTTTTCACTTAATTTATTAGTCAAATAAGCACAGGGAGAAACCCTTTCGCCCAAATAGGCATATTTGTTGATAAGAAAGATTATTTTGTCCCAGCCTTGTATATCAGCCCATTTGAAAATCCCACCCCATTCCTTGGGAAAGCCCAAGGTTAGATTCAAAGCCAAATCAACTATATCAGGGCTTGGTACAACTTTTTCCCCTAGAATCCTATTCGCTTCAACAAATAAAACAATCAAAAGCCTATCCATTACTTCTTCATCAGGCAAACTTAAGGAAGCCCTTTGCAGAGGTTTCAACATTTCAATTAATAAAGGGTCCTCAGACTTTTCGTCATTATCTGAATATTTGTAATACCCAAGTTTGTTTTTCTGGCCTAAACGCACTTTATCCAACAACCATTTATTGATGGTTGGCGGCGGAAAACGGCCCCCCAAATTTTTGTCTATAATCGTATTAAGATAAACAAGATTATCAATTCCTGTTAAATCTGAAAATTCGAAAATGCCCTTAGGAAACCCAAACCGAACCGTAGCCTCATCCACCGAATAAGGGTTCATCCCCTCAACGACAACTTCTTGCGTTTCTCTCAATAAAACCAACAGCAATCGATTTGTTAAAAATCCAGGCGAATCGTTCACTACGATTGGCACCTTATGAAGTTTAAGGCACAAACCAACTAAAGTGGCTACGCATTCATCGCTTGTAAGATCGGTACGAATTATTTCAACCATGTTGGGGTGAATCAATGGCGGGCAAAAGTGAAGGCCCGCAAAGTTAGTTGGGTCCTTTAATTGCGCTGCAAGTTTCTTCAACGGAATACTCGCGGTATTAGAACAAATAATCGCTCCTTCAGAAACCATGGAATCCAATTGATGCAATAATTCCACCTTAGCATCTTCATTTTCAATAATTGCCTCAAGAATTACCTTTCGGTCTTTAATCGATTCCAAAACAGTTGATGTGCTTAACCGCCCAAGAACTTGTAATAATTCCTCGATGGAAAGCGCAGCCATTCGCAATTTGGAATGCAACTGCTTCATGATTGCAGTAGTCCCCAAGCCCAAATTAAATGGGGCAACATCAACCAAAAGTGAAGGAACGCCCCGCTTCGCCATCAGCAATGCAAGCGATGGCCCAATGGCCCCGGAACCAATAACCCCGACATTATTCAAATAGTTGGGGATCACTGCTTCCCCAATTTGTTTTGAATGAACAATTTCACTGCGTGTTTCTTCAAGACTGAAGCTATTTCTCACATAATTAGATTTCCACGCAACGACAAAAGCATCTACATTAGAAGCCTGTGAATCAACAGCGGATTGGTAGCAAGAGTTTACAAAAAAATTGATGACACTTTTTTTCCCACTCTCATTTTGAACAAACAACTTACTTAAAAACTTTGCCCTAACCAACTCGCGTTGCTCCTGCGAAATCGGAGATGAAGAAGCCTTTGCGATTCTACGGGTTTTCCAAGCTTGGCTTATAAATAACTTCTTCACTAAATTAGTTGCATTGGTAACTAAAAAATCAGAATTGATCATTTCATCAAGAATATTTTTACTCATCATGCTCGAAGCGGAATAGGTAAATCCGCTGGCAACTATTTCCAAAGCATTATCAATACCACAAATCCGGGGCAATCGGGATGCAGTCCCCAGTACAGGGGGTATGCCCATATTAATTCCAGGCAAACTAAAACTAGTGAAACGATTATCACAACCAATCCGATAATCAAAAGCCAGGATAAACTCAAACCCACTCCCAACGCATGGCCCATTAACAGCCACTACAGTTGGAAAAGGCATTGTTTCAAGCAAATTTAAGCAAGCACTCGCAGTGTTTAATAAATTGATTTCATATCCTGGGTTGTTATTTTTTGCCCGGATCTCATCCCAAGAATAATCGCAAAAAAAACAATCATCTTTGGAACTGGTAAAAATAAGCCCCTTAAGATCTGTTCTTTTCTGCAAAGAAACCAGCATCTTTAAAAGCTGATTGAAAAAATCCTCAGAACAATGATTTTGTTGGGATTCTTCCTGATTCCATTGCAGCATCGCAATGTTGCCATCGGCTATTCCCAAATCTAAGCCCGAATTTTGTGAACTATTAAAATCAATCATCAAATTACTTTCGTTTAACTTAATTGCAGACTTTGAATGAACGACTTTCTAAAAAAGAGCAAAACAGAAATTCTGCCTATAAGCCCTAAAATAAAGCATGCTAACACTATGATAGTTAACCCTAGAAATAAATAAGACCCAATGCCCACAAATAAAACCTGCTCGGGCCATGTTATTGCTAATATTTTATGAAACTTATTAAAAGAACTTAAATAATAAACTAAAAATATCAACCCAACCCAAATAGCAGTACCCCAAAGGGCATTCCGAGACCCCGAATCGCGGCTTAAAATAATGTTTAAATCAGGTACTTTTTGGCTTGCTAATAATTCAACTATTTTCGGATTAAACACTTTATCAGTAAAATTTGAAATTTCATTAAAAGGCTTTTTATCTTCGTTAATCTCAGCTTTTTCCATAATTGACTGATAATTTAATTCGATTGCTGATTCTCTATTTTTTAGCAAAAGCTCTTTCTGCCAATTCAGTAATTCCGTTCCGTTTTCGGTAAGTGATTCCAAGGCATTTGCCCTTGATATAATTTGGAAAAACAGATCCTGAATTGGTTGTAAGTTGGATAAATCCTGCGATCGTATTCCCGCTTCTTTTGCTATAATTTTTGAAATTTCCAGCAAAGACTTTGCCAGATTCTCCATGGCTGCAAGTTCTTGCGTATATATGGGAGATGATTCCACTTTCCAAGATTGAAAAGGCTGAGTTCCAACTATCAATGTTTTTCCAAAACCAGCTTTGGAATTGTATACAGGCAGATTATTTAAGAAATCAGCCCAACCCAAATCACCCTTTGAAAGTTGAAATGTAATTTTCAATTTTTGAAACCCAATCTTCGATGATTTGAAGACATACATTTGGTCTTCCCCAACGTTCTTAGGATAAATAACGGAATCATCCAAATAAGATGAGATAAATTCTGATGGCTTAGGTAAAAATACTTGAAATGATCCCGAAACTGGAAAATAGATCCAGAATACTGATGTTCCCTTTATTGAACCATTTTTCTGGGCTTCACCATGAATGATATTATGGATAACGATGGGTGCTTCTTCAACATTAAATTTTTGATTACTAAAACGAACATTAAAGGTCCAGGTTTTTGCATTCACCTTGTAAAAATCTATAGGATTATTACCAACCTTTTTCCTTAACATCGGAATTTCTGCAACAGCAGTCCCATTTGCAACTTTTGCCAATCCTTGCATATTTTCTAAGCTTAATGTTTCATTGGGAATGCCTATCCATGAAATTAATGATTCGACACCTTTCAAATTCCACATCGGAATTTTTATTGTACCATTAGACAATGGCTTACTAATATCACACGAAATACTAAAATTAATGAGCCCTTTCTTTTGTGATTCAGGAATGATCAAAGACCATTTCCGAATATTTTCCTGATTACTCAATGGCTCTAATTTTATATTGGGTGGCAATTCGAATTTTAAATCCTCATCTTCCCAGCCCCTGATAGAAAATTCATAAACTGAAACATCATTATTTGTCCTATTTATTTCTACATCAAGCTTTGCTCTGGTGATTAACTGTTTTTGATCAAACCATAGAAGTACGTTTGCACTACCTGAAGATAAGGAAGGTTTAATTTCAAATTGAGCCTGATAGTTTTTTTCATTAGAGGTTAGGGCCAAGGGATCAGAGTTGTTACTAAATCCTTTAAGATTAATTGGTCTCAAATTAATGTTGGTATCGTGTGATAAAACAATATTACTGGTTGTTTTTGTTGCAAATGGAAAGTTAGACCTTGGAACTTCAATAATGGGGGAACTGTTACCTGTTAGTCCAGTAGCTAAAATTTCAGCAACAAAAGAAACTTCTTTAGCAGGCTTTTCTAACCATATTATTACTTTGGTTCCATTTTGTGCCCAAGATTGAATTCCATCGCCTACGAGTTTAGTAACTATGTATTTGGCTTGGCCATCAACATGCCATTCCACAAATAAAATATCAGGAAGAATACTTTTTAGTGATGCGTTGATTGAAAACTGGCTGGACTTAGATTGAAAATGGCCTTTGATTAATTGAGTCGCATCGAATTTAAAATGGGAAGGAGATATATCCAAGGTAAGCACAGGAGGATTGTTGGGTTCTCTGCGAAAAGAATAGGCAAAAGCAAGGGATTCTGGTTCGGGTTTCTCGGTTTCAGGCCAAAAAGGGGCAAAATTTTTGCTACTAATACCAGTCAACCTGAGAGGCAGAATCTGTCGATTGGTATTACAATTTATAGATTTATACGCAAGAAAACTGCCGCCCTCTATAAAAACTCCAACCGGGGTCGGTACTGGAACTTGCCAGCGTGTTGCCATAACATTCATCGGGATAAAAAACGCACTAATCTGCATATTCCCTGAAATTCTCCTGGAAAAATTCAGGGTAAGCCTTTGACCAACAGGTGTTGGTTTTAAATTCCAGTTGATCAATGTCACAGGGGTTTGGCCTTGTCGAATAATTGGATTAAAAGTGGAGGGAAGTAAATTGGGTGGCAAATCTATTTCGAAAAAATCAGTTCCCGATTCTGGAATCTGCAAATCCCAAAAAGCTTGCATTCTGCTTGAATCAAGAGAGATATCCCAGATATACGCTTCTTTAATCAAAGGTTTAGATTTTGGAGGTAAAGGCCCGTTGCTCCACTTTAAATTTAGAGGGCCCAAAACTTTTCCTAGGTCAGCATTTAATCGAGTTGAGTTTCCAGATCGAACAACCAAAGACGCGCCCAAACTTCCTACAAGTGATGGTTGCTCTACATTTGCTGGTAGCGCGCATTGAAAGAAATTAATTGGCGATACAGGAATCCTGAAAGTAGCAGTTCGTTCAGCAAATTTTTCTGCAACGCCAACTTTAAATTCAGCCTTTAAAACATAATCCCCTTTTTTAGGGATCGGCAAAATTAAACTCCCATTTGCTTTAGTGACTGGATAAGCAGGGAGATCATTCAAAAACATTTTGTCAGTAAGCCAACCCCCGGAAACAGGAATTTCCAAGTTAGAAAACCCGGTGCAATGAACATTCCAAATTACCTTGAAGTTAATGCTGTTATCAATTACCGACCCTTCATATTGCGCTTTAGTGATAAATGCTTTTCCTTCTGAAATTTGCAGTTTGCTATCCTTGAATTGTTTAATCAGTGCTTCGGGTACAAGATAGGTAGCTTCCTTTGCAGACGAGTCAGGTTCTACAAGCAGGTAGACATCAAAAATGGAGGGGGTTTGCGCTATAAGGTTATTGTAAAATAATAATAATCCCAAGAACACATAAGTCGTTTTAACCAATGATGGCATTATCGAGTTCGAAGAAATTACGAGGGAAGAGGTTGTTATAAATGTAACATACTGTACTAACTTTTTAATACACCATGCTAAAATGAACCACCAAACAAGAGGTAATAAGGGTAATGGTAGCCAACCCAATGACAAACCTGCGAATAAGCCAAGGGCAGGTTCAATATAAATCATGAAGGGAATATTTTTATTAGCAATAAATGCCATCAGAATAAATCCGATTAACAATCCTACAGCTTGAATGTGGTGGGAATCAACCAAGGTAAGAATTTCATTTTCCTGAAATAACTCCCACCGAATTTTCTTGGGTCCGTTGGATGTTTCCATTGGCGAAAGGGATGATGATACCTGAAAGGTATGGGGGAAATTTAGGAGCCATTTCCAGGCAGACACATAGCGTTTTGATTTATCCATGCCTTGGGCAGCAGCTTCTTGCAAGATGATTGCAAGAGTAAAAGCAGCAGATTTATTATCAATAAAAAAAGCCCCGGTCTTACTGCTAGTCAAAAGAACAACATTAGAAATTGGAACTAATCTTAAGCCAAGAATATTTAGATTTTCTGCAATTGTTTTGGAAATATCGGGCAAATTGCTAGTCGAATTGAGATTTGCTATTTCGGCACAACCATGATCAAGCACTAAGGAATAATTATTTTTAACCAAGTACAACTGCAACGATTTTAGAAGCTCATTAAATTTTCCGGAGTCGGCTGAATTCAATACTGGTTTTTGTTGCAAAATAGTGTTCAACAAAAGATTAGCATTATCAGAATTTTCATAAATCAAAGGCTTGGAACCCAACAAATAATTCAGCGGGAATAAATAACTCAGGGCCCCTCCAGATTTTTCCTCACCATCGATATTCCCTGTTCTTCGTTTAGCATTTGCAAAGGAAATTGGCTCCATGCCCGGAGGAATTACCCAGATAATATTATTATCCACGGCCGAAACGGGTAACTCAGGATAATTGCAATTAATTGTTTTCCATAACCAACCTTTGGGCGCATCTTCTTGATAACTTATAACGAGCTGAGTAGGTGCAGGATTGATAATCGAAGTTACGAAGTAAGGAATCCTTAGTTGGTTTTCATTAAAAATAAAGTTAGAAACGATTTTATTGTTAATTCTGATTTCTTTCACTTCAGATTTCACAGGCAATGCTATGTCGAAAAAATCATTATCCCATTCTTTAATGATCAATTTAAGTTGATTTTGAATTCTCCCATTTGCATGAAATGATTTTTCAAGGCTCGCCTGCTCAATGATTCCATAAGGAGACGAATCAGCTTGGGGAAAAGATTTAATCGTAAGAGAAGGGGAGGAAGAGTCATAAGCAAAGTTTTTGAATTTCGGTTTGGTAGAAGGAAGGGATTTCAAACCTTTAGAGCGAAAATCCATGGTGCTGTTTTTAGGGGATTCAATCTGAAGGGTCGCTTCAAACCGTTGGTCAGAAGGAAAACAAATCAAAGGGATTTCAGAAAGGCCCTGGGGCAGTAGAGTGGTAAAAGTGGCATTGAAATTGATAGCTTCTTTTGAGCTTAAAGGCTGGAACAAATGAAAACGCCAACGTTCTGCAAGAGGAAGAATCGGAGAAAGATTATAAAGAGAGATTCCGGGAACTGGGTTTAAGCCTGCTACGATATTAGCAATTTCTAAAACATTAATTTTCTCAATCTTCTTAAAGGTAATATTGCGATTGGGCGAAACCCATTTCCAATTTTCAGGATTTGCCCCCATAGGAAGAAGAAGATCAAATTTATCTACCAGACCATTTTCAGAGCTCAACAAAAGATCTAGCTTGGTATCAAATTTATCTGTCTGTACTAAAATTGTGGAATTGCACCGCAGCATTGAAACGCCTGTAAGTGGGATTAGTTCGATACTTCCCACAGGGAAATTTTCAATAAATTTGAACAAATGATTACAGGGTTGTTTAAAGAATTGTAATTCACTTTGGCCATCAATTTCAATCAGGTCCGATTTTAGCTTTGATTGATATGATGAAGCTTCATATTGAATTGCAAAAAAGCCTTCATTCAACATGGAATTCAAAGGTAGTACTGCTGGGAATCCCCAGAGATTTGTTTTTTTGCTTTTAGTTTCAGGGGCCATTCGAATGGAAAGCGTGGGGGGTCGAGTTTTATTTTGATCCAAGCTTTTGGGATTGCCCGGCATCAGGGGATTATCCAGTTCGATCCTGAGTAATTGCTTTCCCTGATTTTGTAAAACCGACCAATCTTTGATATGCGTATCTGCATTAAGAGACAGTTGCTCGACTCCCCACCCTGCAGGCAACTGCACCAACAAAGAAGAAATTGACCCATTCAAAAGAAAATAAGAAATGGTGGATTGCAAAGATGCACCAGAAATGGTGGGCTGAAATAAGAGCTCTTGTTGGGTACGGAACTGGGCACCACCAACCGAAACCTTGATAGAGGGGTATGTCAAATTTTTTCGCGAAGTCAACCCACCGCCAACCAACCTAAGTGCTGTATTTTGTAATTGTTTACTGCGGGTATCAGCAAGCAAAAAATCGCCCATGATAAGATCTTCTAATCTAATTTCCGCACCTGCAAGGATGGTGAGTTCTTCACGATACGAGGGAAGGGCGCTAAACCGCACCCAAGGAGTTTTCCAGAGCGATGATCTTTTAACTACGGATGAGCCAAGGGTTTTAATCACGATTTTTTCGGGTCTACATAAATTGTTGTGCAACATTACTTCCAAAACTTGTGAATTATCCCTAACAAGTATTTTCCAACTCTCAACCTGATCTGATAACACCTCAAGAATCTTCAGGCCTTCTGCATATTCGAACTCAAGAATTTTAGAACCATTGGTAAGGCCTTCAAACGAAAATACAAATTCAGAATAAGTGGCTTCAGGAGCTATCTCATGGCTTGCCTGAAGTTTGTCAATACGCAAGCCATCAAACCTGCCATGCATTGCAGGATCCTGAAGTAATAGTTCAATTTTTGTTTCGCCACTGGCAATTATCTTCAAAACTTTTTTGATGCTGTTGGGTGCGGGAGAAAAAGTTTCGGCAGAACCTTTCGAAATGAGGATAAAATTCCAATTGAACGGAATGGTAAGTTCAAAAGATTGCAGAGAAGCCTGTGGAATGCGAAGTAAAACGTGGTGCCCATCGGGCATCTGTTCAGTTTTCAGCGACCATTCTAAATCACAGGGTGATTCATTATTTTCTGGGATAAGAAGTGATGTTGTGCCTGGAATAAAATCCCCCAGCAGTGCTTCTTTATCTTTCCAAGAAGCTTTCTTAATAGCAATATTAAGTGGTGAAATTGGGAAATAGGTTTGATTTTTCGAAGTCGAATTAAAAACCCATTTCGCCTTTCCTACGATGCCATTATCCTTCCATTCTCCTTGATAACTAGCTTGGGTTAATGCAGGTATGAATCGAGGTTGGGAATTGGGAGTGGCAGTTTTTCTTAGTTTCTCGAATTCTGATGCAGGCATGGGCACAAAAGCTTCGCGAACATTTTTTTCAAGGAATTTTGCATTCTGCCCAGGCGGAACCACAACGATTCGAAATTGCGGGCCTATGATTCGATCTAATGAACTATCTTGGCTACTACCAGGCAACACCATCACAAGATATGCCAAAATAAACATTGCACCGGTCATGCAGCGAGTAATTCTCCCAGCTTGCATGATTTTTCCTCTATTAATCTGGCAGAACATCTTGCACCAAAGTAGCCTTGCTAGAACGCAGGTTCGAGGTGTTATTACTAGGGATTGAAGGATCGGGACGCACCCAATACCCTGTTGGTTCATTGTTATCTTTTGGAACAGGTTGCTTGGCGTTTCCGAATTGTGGTTTTTTATAATTTGGTTGAATCGTGGATGCAGATCCTTTGGTTCTGCTGAAGGAAGCAAGATTCGCTGCCTGATAGGCTATAAGCAATTTTCGAATTTGAATTAATCCGCCACCTATAATCAAAGCATAAAGCACAGGCTGAATGCCTAAGAAAATTCTCGATGCAAACAACGGGAAAAGCGCAAAGATTATCGCTGCTAATACCACCACAAAAAATCCAAGCCAAGCTATATTAGTAACAACCCAAGTTTTTATTTTCGTGTTGTAAAAAGAATAAAATAGCAAGGAAAACGCAATTAGCGATAACAGCAACTGCAATGCAATCTTGGGGGTATGAACAAGGGTAAGCGAGGATTGCGGAGAATTAAATATAATCAAATCCGAAGAAGCAAGAATCGAATCTTCAGAATTTATATCAGCCTGGGGTATACCTTCGTATTCCACTGGAAAAATAATGGTATCCAGTTCGAAGAAAAGATTAGTCCAGTGCCATTGTTTTGTTGTTTCATAACTTGGTTCAGGCAATAAAGCTATTCGACTTGAGGGAAGTCTGATCCACCAATTTACACTAAAATCTTGATTGGCAACTAAGGGTATGGCCAAGATGTTATGGAAAGAGGATAAAATCCCCTGGGGCCTTGGGACCATATATTCCCATTCAAGAATAAAAGGTTTGTCTTGGGTATTTTTTGGAAGAGTGATCCGAGTAAGGTTTCGGCCTTGGGTTACGTATTGCCAATTGCATATCAAGTTATTGATGGAGAGTTTGGCACCTTGAAAATTAGAGGGCATGGTAAAATCAATCACCTGATCAATCGAATTTTTATAATAATAACTCACCCGGTATACGATTTGATTTTGTTCAAGCTTTGCACGAGCAAGTATTTTTTCGATACCGGTAACTTCGCCCAACCCGGAAGATAAATCAATCTCTAAAGCGCTGGAAGTTTTTTCGCCCCTGAAAGAAGCATTGGGCAGGCGGATATTTTTCGCAACCGCTTCCAAGGGGTGTTCTTTCCATGAATTGTTTTTGGTGGTGATAACCACGCCTGGTTTCGCCCATATCTGAAATACGGAATCTTGTTTGGAATTAAGAAGCGATAAAAAGGGTAGCTGCAAGTTCTTGGCTTCCTGCGATATCGAGGATTCATACTCAAATTCCAGATCAGTTTCTTTATTGGCACCGGTAAGGGCTATAGCCAAAATTCCTGTTTTATCATCTAGCGCTTCAATTCGCCCGCCCTTTAATAGCCTTAAATTTTCTGCTATTTCCTTGGGCACGTTAATTTCCACCATCGTAGGAACTCTGCCCAAAAATCGCAGATGCATTTGCTGTTTGCAAAGGGCGATTGCACCCTTGAGTTGAACATCGATGGTTTGCTTGACTTGGATTTTATCATCTGCAGGCTTAAGTATTGCATCGATTTTCTGACTAAACTTTTCAGACTTCCAAACCTGCTTGTGCGTTTCATGACTTAGAAGTTCAAACGAAGTATTAAGCTTTTCACTAGTCAACAAATGAAAATCATCAGGGGTAACCAAACTGATTTGCACGCCTCTGTCCCGTACCAGCATCGGTAAGGGCAGGGAGATTCGAGAAGTTTCTTCAGACGTAAATGCTTCGTGAAAATCCAACGAAAACTGAAATGGGTTAAGTAATTCCTGAGAAAATTGAACCATCATCTTCCCTGATTTTCCATCAAATGCGACATCCCGGATGATATTAGCTGGAATCGGACCTTTGTTTTCATCATAAACCATTCCAGATGGGATCCGGATTTCAACCTTGTCAGTTCCAGTTCGAACCGGTGTGCAATCAAAATTTGTTGTGATATTCCAATACCATTGATTGTTTTCTTTTCTCGCTAGGCGAACTGTGTGAACTGTTTTTACTTCCAATACCCCACGAATCAAATCCAATTGCAAGTCAAGCAACGAAAGCGAATTCACCCCGGTTAACGCCCCAGGCTTTTCATGAACAGGATGATTCCAATATCGAAACGATGCAAAAACATTCGGATCCCGTTGTTTATCTTGAGCGCTAACTTCCTGACTGATGATTTCTCCCCTGGGCTGATTGCTAACTTTAAGATCACTACCTTGGTTACTTAAAAGAATTACGCCAGTCTGCCTGATAGCGCTTGTAAGAAGATAAGGGCCGATAGGCAATTGCCCACCATTGGCCGGAATAGCCGCCTGGCTTTCCACAACAAGTTTTAGGGGTTCACTACTATTATCATTAAGTTTGATTTTTCTGTAACCAGCAAACTTTTGATCATTTTTTTCGATGCTAAGAATGCGAGCCTCATCTGCAGGGCTAAATGGCCTAACTTCACTTCCCACCGGAACAACAAGGTCAAGCACATCAAGCCTGCCACCTAGAGCGCCGATTTTAATTTCCGCCCGTGCATTCAGAAGTTTATCATCCATACGAACAAGAATGTTTGTTTCCGAAGTTAGCGCCTTGGGTTGAGAATCTCGCTGCGATGATTTCCATACTGTTTGAATCATGGTCAAGGGGCCCAAGGTTGCGCTCAGCCGATTACCCTTAAAAAACACCAGAGGCTCTTGATTGTTCTTGCTGCTGATTTTTGGTTTAACTGTTCCAGAAGGCATATCGAGTTCAAGCTGGGTAATAGCAGCGCCTGGCATATCCAGTTCGAAAGACTGGTTTTCCCCTTGATTCTTGACCGTGACCAACAAATCTAGATCAAGATCATGAGCGCCCGGGGTTTCAACAAAAACGACAAAGCCTTCCAAGGTCTTTTTGAGGAGCGGGATTTTTCCATCCATCAATGCAGAACTTGCCTGGCCCAAACCGCAACCAAGCAAAATGTTCATCGCAGGTTTTTCTGTTTGAAATGCAAACCGTATTTTCAACTTAGCAAGGCTGGACTCCACTTTTCCATTGATAAGAACCGAACTAGGGGGCAGAGGCTTTATTTCAACCTGCTGTTCCTTCAGCTTTAATAACTCATCCAACAACTCTTGGTATTTTTCAGGGGGCAGCACCACCATTTTAGGCAGTAGCCTAAGGCTATCTGCTGCTTGCTCACAAAGCACCATAATTGCACCTGCAGGCGCCTGCCAAAAAGAAACGGTCTTTTTATCTGACCCTGTATT
>DBCB01000107.1:0-8537 GCA_002303765.1 Planctomycetaceae bacterium UBA969 | reverse complement strand
GTATTACTTGTTGCTTTTGCTTTTTCGATACTTTTTGCTGGAATAGGTGTAGACGGATCTTGAGCCCCTGCATTAGCTACTGCAATTATTAGCACCAAAGTTGAAATGATTCTGTTCAAAGAATACCCCGGCATTCGAAAGACCATACCTTTAATAATTCTAACTCATTTTTTCAACTTGTGCTGTTAAGAAATGGAATAACCCAACCAAGCGGGGTGTTAAGCCTGTTGGCCTTTTCATAATCAGCAAAAACCAACCCCCTAAAACCATAAATTATAACGGTAATATTAATATTGTGGGTTATAAGGTCTACCCTCTTTATGTTAAACTGCAACCATTATTTTTAAACAACAAGGAGCATAATCGCCATGGGATCTGTAATTGATTTTGGCGCCAAGGGCGATGGGATTTCAGACGATACCATTGCAATTCAACATGCAGTCGAAAAATCCGGGGGAGACGTTTTGTTCCCCAAAGGATCTTACCTGATCACCAAACCCATTCGGATAATGCTAGGCAACACCGGTCCCCATGGATTTCGTTCAGATGGAGGAACTGCACGGGTTTTAATGAGAGGGCCAGGGCCTGCATTTCAAATCATTGGTACCCATCAGAAATCCGCACTTCCTGAACATATCTCCAGCAATTTATGGCTCAAAGAAAGAATGCCCCTATTTCAAGATCTTGAAATCACAGGGGATCATCCGGAAGCCGATGGCATTTCCTGCGAAGGTTCCATGCAACCCACCTTCAAAAGTCTCTTGATTAGAAAATGCAGAAACGCTCTTCATCTCCGCATCCGCGATCGAAATGTAATTGTTTCTGATTGCCATATTTTCGACAACTCAGGCATTGGCATTTTCATGGATAAAATCAACCTTCATCAAATTAATATCACGGGTAATCACATCAGCTATTGCAAACGCGGAGGTATTGTTGTTCGAGAAAGCGAAATCCGCAATATTCAAATTGTTGGCAATGATATCGAATATAATTTTGACCCACTCGAATCCGATTCCAACGATATCCTTTTCGATTGCAGAAAAGGCACCGTGCGCGAAGGAACTATTGCAGGCAACACCATTCAAGCAAAGGGCAGCCCAGGTGGTGCAAATATCCGCTTCCTAGGTGTTGGAAAAGATAACCCTAACGCTGTGGGGCTATTGGCAATTTCAGGGAATCTGATCGGCAGCCAAGAAACCGCAATCCATATCAATGCAGGAAGAAGTGTCGTTATTTCGGGTAACAGCATTTACAGCGGGTATCATCATTCGCTTTTATTAGAGGATTCCGAACATCTGGTGATCGGTTCCAATAGCATTGATCATAACCCCGAATATAAAGGGAATTCCACCGATGCCATCGTAGTCTCAGGGTGCAGAAATCTGCAATTCACAGGCAACATAGTGCAGCATACAAGGCCTGCGGAAATCCCAGTCGAAGCCACCTTGGCGATAACCGATTCCACCAATGTTCAAATATCTTCCTGCCAGTTTCATCAGGTACGAAAACGGGGAATTCATTTAAACAACAGCTCCATGGTTCGGGTGAGCGGTTGCCTTTTTACATCCGGAAAAGAACAGTCTGATTTCATCACATCTGTAGATGTTGATGAAAAATCTAAGAAAATAATGCTAAGCGATAACTTTTTCGCCAAGGGCAATAAAGGGAATTTCAACCTACCTTTGCATGCCGGGCAGGCTTCAAACAATATATCGTCTGATTAATCTTGAAGTGAAGTAGCAACCACCTGCGATTTGGTTTTTTTACCTGCTAGATCAACCAGTGCTAGTTTTACTTTTGCCTGGGCACCTTCCCAAGGAAAATTAGTTTCCTCAAGCACAACACACCCACCAAATATCGGGGAAAGGGTATCGCGTTTTTTCATCAACGCCCAGCGGGATCCGCCATTCTTGTATGATTCGATTAATTTTTCTTCGGAATGGAACTCGGGCATGGGTGCTTTATTACCAAGATAAAACACAGCTTCTCGGGTTTTATACAAACACAGCCCACCTGGGTTCTGAACAGTAAACGCCTGAACCTGTTTAAGGAATTCCTTCTGGGTTCGATAAGCCTCTGCTGCAGGGAAAAAACCTTGAAAAAGATATACCATCAGAAACGATGCAAACCATCCGCTACATAAAAACCATGCATTCATTTCTTTTTTACAAGCCGCCCAATATCCGATTGCAAGCGTCGATATTGCCATCAGTCCAAAAATCAAACCATAAGGCAACTGGGGCAAAGTATTCCAAGGGTAGGGCAGTAAGTTTTCTGCAGGCACCAACAAAACCAACATGCTTGCAACAACCCCTAACAACAAATAAGAACTCGCCTTAAACAAAAATCCAGCCCACTTATTTAACTTCGAATACTCTGTTGCAAACAGCGATGCAATCAATATTGCAGCACCAGGCAACACAGGCAGCAGATAATAACTTCTTCGCGAACTTGCTAAGGTGAAAAAAACAAACATCGAAATGAAGTACACCATTGCAAATAGATCTAACTGCTTATCCTTCAATCCCCCCTTGGGTTTTGAAAACCCCTGAACCAAAGCTGCGGGCAAAAATAGAGACCATGGCGCAAGCAAAGTGAAGATCACACCAAAGTAAAGATAGATCGGCCCGATATGATTCACTGGGTTATAAAAACGCCTGATGTTTTCACGCCAGACCATGCTCAAGCCTTCGCCATTCCCAAACCATCCCAGCGAAATTAAAAAGGGAGCAAGGTACACCAGAATTGCAATTGGCAATGCGATCAAAGTACGCCATTGAAACAGCCACGCATTTGCCTTCAAGCAATTAACCACAATCAAAGAAGGTTTGGATGCGGCTAAAATCATCACCCGATTTTGTGCGATGCTGTATACCCCTGCAACAAGCAAAGGTAATGCGAACCCAAGCAGACCCTTGGTTAATGAGGTTAAAGCCATCACGAGCCAGAAGCCCAACACCCACCAGCCTTGAGGTTTTTTTTCGTACACAAGAAAAAGGTATAACGCAATCAAGATGCCTGCGATGTTTTCAAGATCAGTCGAAGCATGACGCGAGAAAAAAACAAAGCTGTAACTGGTGCCCAAGATGATGCCCGAATAGATCGCTGTTTTTTGATCATAAAGCCGCAGCGCAATCAGCATGGTAAACAAAACGCTGATCATGCCGGATATTGCACTAGGCAACCTGCATGCCAACTCGTCCATCGCACCCGTGCACCAAGAGGAAAAAATCACGAGCCAGTAAGAGGCAAG
The DNA here is from genome assembly GCA_002303765.1 of Planctomycetaceae bacterium UBA969. Taxonomy (GTDB): domain Bacteria; phylum Planctomycetota; class Planctomycetia; order Gemmatales; family Gemmataceae; genus UBA969. The sequence continues at coordinate 5,281 of DBCB01000107.1, read as the reverse complement.
GGGTTTATCGTAATAGGTATTGCCATTGATGGTGGGGAGAAAATACTGTTTGCTTTCTAACATTTCGCGAGGGATCTGGGCCCAGCGTAATTCTTCGGACCACAAAGCCCTGCCACCAAGTTGAACAAAATACAGCAACCCAAAAAAGCATAATAGCAACATCATCAGGAACCATGATTTCATTTCATAGCTTTTGAATGATTCAAAATTTCCCGACTGATTCTTGCCCATTGCTTCCTGCAGGAGATCGCCTTAATTGTTGGGTATGCAAAGCTTAATCAGAACCATGGTTTTAAGGTAGATCAAAATAGAGGAGTTGCGGTGGATAGGCTTGAGGGTATTAAGAAGCGGGTTGGGAGTTGGGGAATAAAGCAGAAGCAGAAGAGGCATAAGCAGAAGCATTTGCCACGGAATGACACGGATTAACACGGAAAGAAAGCAGAAGCATTTGCCACGGACGAACACGGATTAACACGGAAAAACACGGAATCAAAACACATCTTTCAGAGCCGGAAGCGTGAGCGACGGTAATTAAGAATAAGCATTTGCCAAGGATTAACACGGAAAGAAAACACACCTTGATTTGGGTTGATGAATGGCTTCAAAGCCCATGGACTGCGCTCCATGGGTCTCTGTTTTGTTATATTGTAACCCTGCAATTAGCTCACAAAGACGCCGCCGGGGTTGGTTGCTTCACCGCTGTAGAAGGAGAACAGCAGATCCAATGCTGGAAAGCTGAAGACATTAACTTGTGGGCCGCCGCCTGGGCCAGCGCCTGTGACAATATCTGCAAAGCCATCGCCATTGCCATCGTTGACTGCAACGCGAACGCCACCGGTAAAGGATTCTGCATAGGCCATGAACTGGGCAAGTAATGCGCCAGTAAAGGGGTCCCAAACTGCAACAACTGGCGATCCGGTAGGGCCTGCTCCGGTAACGACTTCGAAGGTGCCATCGTTACCGATATCGCCTACTGCAACGAAGATGCCGCCGGTGAAAGATGCAGGATAAGCATACCATTGGCTGAGGATAGCATTGGTTGCACCATCATAGACTTTCACATGTGGAGCGCCACCTGGGCCTGCCCCGGTAACTATGTCTAAAATGCCATCGTTGTTGAAGTCGATGGTTGCAACGCTGACACCGCCGGTGAAAGATTGGTCATAGGCATAGAAGGATCGAAGAAGATTGAGGTTTGCCCCATTGAAGATACGAACTTCTGGGCCGCCGCCTGGGCCTGCGGATGCGATGATATCTAAGATTCCATCACCGTTTGTATCTTGTACTGCGACGAACACTCCCCCGGTGAAGGCTGGGTCGAAAGCCCAGAAAGCTTCCATGACTTGGCCGGTTTGGGAATCAAGGATTGCGATAGCGGGGCCGCCGCCGAAGCCTGCACCTGCGACGAGGTCTGCCACGCCATCGTTGTTGAAGTCACCCGACACAACCGTGATAGGACCATCAAATCCGGGGAAAGGTACTGCGGTGCCCGTGGCCATGGGTTGGCCGGTGGCAGGGTCATAAAGGTTGACGGTGCTAGAACCACTAGAAGCGGGAGGTGGTGGCGTTCCCGTGATCATGGGTCCTGTAGGTGCTGGTGCTGGTGCTGGTGCTGGGGTTGTTGTTGGGCTTGGGCTTGGTGCGGGGGGCGTTGGTGCAACATTCGAAGTTGCAGTTACTAGGGCAGATCCATTAGCGTAATTAGTTTGAGTAGTGGTGATGGTAGCAGTGGAAGAAGTATTTGCTGCTACTCCTGTTACGGTTACCACTGCACCACTGATAGATACAGTTCCAGTGGTGGCAGTTCCACCATAAGTGAAGGCTACAACATAATTGCTTATTTGAACGGTAAAGCCATCTACGGTTGAAGTTGGTGTGCCGAAGTTTGGCGTGTTCGCTGTGGCAAGATTAACCACTTGGTTTACCGCAGAACTAGTGCTTGTAACGAAGTTTGAATCGCCGCCATATTCAGCCGTGATGCTGTATGAACTTCCAACGGCTAAAGAAGAGGTGCTGAATGTTGTCACCCCGCTGCCATTCAAAGTTCCAGTTCCAAGCGTGGTTAAACCATTCTTAAAAGTTATGGTTCCAGATGGGGTGCCAAAAGAACCTGTTACCAAAGCCGTGAAGGATACCGATTCGCCAAAGACAGATGGGTTCGGCGCTGCAATCAGCACTGTAGCACTGCTTGCTTTGTTAACCACTTGGCTTACTGCAGAGCAAGTGCTTGTAACGAAGCTTGAATCGCCACCATATTCAGCCGTGATGCTGTATGAACTTCCAACGGCTAAAGTAGATGTACTAAATGTTGCCAACCCGCTGCCATTCAAAGTTGCAGTTCCAAGCGTGGTTAAACCATTCTTAAAAGTTATGGTGCCAGATGGGGTGCCAGAAGAACCTGTTACCGTAGCAGTGAAAATTATTGGTTGCCCAAAGACGGATGGGTTCACGGAAGATGTCAATCCCGTAGCACTGCTTGCTTTATTAACCACTTGGCTTACAGCGGTGCTAGTACTTGTAACGAAGCTTGAATCACCAGAGTAAACAGCGGTTATGCTGTGAGTGCTGACACCGAAGTTGGTTATAGCTGCAGAAGTGGCTGAGCCAGAAACTAATGTGACTGTTCCTAGGGAAGTTACGCCATCAAAGAACTCGACGGTTCCGGCAACCGTTCCAGCACCGGGGGAAACGGCAGCAACCGTTGCAGTAAAGGTTACCGCTTGCCCGAAGAGTGATGGGTTCGCTGAAGATGCCAATGCCGTGGTGGTACTTGCCTGATTAACCACTTGGCTTACTGCAGAACTAGTGCTTGTAACGAAGCTTGTATCACCAGAGTAAACAGCGGTGATGCTGTATGCGCTTCCAACGGCCAAAGAAGAGGTGCTAAATGTTGCCACCCCGCTGCCATTCAAAGTTCCAGTTCCAAGCGTGGTTGAACCATTCTTGAAGGTTATGGTTCCCGTAGGGGTGCCAGAAGAACCTGTTACCGTAGCAGTGAAAATGATTGGTTGCCCAAAGACGGATGGGTTCACGGAAGATGTCAACGCCGTGGTAGTGGTGGCAGCATAAGTGAACAGGGAGTTTGCAACATTGGTACCTGTTGCAGTGGTAACTTCAACACTTGCAGCACCAGCAGCATGGGCAGGAGTGATTGCGGTAATGGTAGTTGAATTAACCACAGTAAAACTGGAAGCTGCAACGCCACCGATGGTGACAGCGGTTGCCCCAGTAAAGTCGGTACCTAATATGGTGATGGTGGTGCCACCCGCGGCAGAACCGGTAACAGGCGAAATACTAGTTATGGTGGGGGCAGGCGCAGGTGCAACCCCATTAAATTCAAAGGCACCGATGCTGGGTGCGGTGGAAGAGCGGGAATAGCCGCGCTGATCTTTGCCGCTGATGGGGGCGGCATTGCTTATGGCTGCATCGCCAGCCCCAATGGCCACACTGCCAGAAAGTAGGGCAATAGTTTGGGTTGGTCCGCCATTGTTTTGCAGGAGGCCAAGATTAAGAGATGCCCTACTTACCGTGGTAGCCCATGAATAAGTACCTGAAGTAATAAGATTGTTAGTGCCGGTAAACCCACCAACATCAAATTGTACACCAGTGCCATTGGCGAAGATGGTGTTTACAAAGAATCCGCCCCCGCGGATGGCGCTTGCGGAAGTTGCGGAATTATTTGAGAGGGTGGAATTGGAGATACTGAGGATGGCTCCATCGTTATAGATGGCGCCACCGAAACGGCCGTTAGTGGTTACGGAATTGTTAGAGAGTGTAGAATTGGAAATGGTGAGGGTAGGCCGGGGGTTGTTGGTGTTGTAGATGTAGATGGCGCCGCCGCCGTATAAGGTTGCAGAATTGTTTGAGAGGGTGGAATTGGAGATGGTGATGTTGCCGGTGCCGGTGCTGGAGATGGCGCCCCCGGCCCCTGAGGTATTATTTGAGACAGTGGAATTGGAGATGCTGATTGCGCCGCTGCTGGAATTGTAGATGGCACCGCCAGCAACTCCGGCCCAAGTGCCGTAGGGTGCGGAATTATTTGAGAGGGTGGAATTGGAGATGCTGAGGGTGCTGTCGCCAATGTTGTAGATAGCGCCACCCCAGCCGCCGCTATTGCCGCCGCTGATTACGGAATTGTTTGAAAGTGTAGAATTAGAGATGTTAAGGGTGCCGCTGCCACTAACGATGGCGCCGCCTAAAATTGCGGAATTATTTGAGAGAGTGGAATTGGAGATGTTTACGATGCTGGTGCCGCCGCTGTTGACGATGGCGCCGCCCTGGGAATATGCGGAATTGTCTGAAAGGGTGGAATTGGTGATGCTTAGGGTGCCTCTGTTGGAAATGGCGCCACCGCCAGATGCGGAATTATCTGAGAGTGTAGAATTGGAGATGCTTAGAGTACCACCGAAGTTATAAAAAGCCCCGCCATTGTTGCTATTAAATTTCGCCCCGGAAACAGTAACACCCGAGATGGAGAGATTGCCCCCACTTACGATTTCGAAAATCCGGAAATCACGGGTGCTAACGCCATTATTCCCGCTGATGGTAAGCGAAGAAGCACCGGGCCCGGTGATGGTGAGGGTACCACGGATTCCGCCGGAAATAGCGGTGCTGGCACTAAGGATGGTAGGCAATTGTGCAGTTAATAAGGTAATGGTACCAGCCCCGCCAGAAAACAGGGAAGAGTCAAAATCAATAGTATCATTGCCAGCGGTAGTGTTGGCCAGATCAATGGCTTCGCGAAGGGTGCCCCCCGTTGCCGTATCCGCTAAGGAAGTTACTTGAAAATTGGCTGGAACGATTCTGCTTTCAAGTTGGAGAAGTTGCGGGCGGGTATAGGCCCTTCGTGCTTTTCTATTTTTTGAGTTGCTAAAGAGCCTGCGGAAAGCATTTAAAAGCATGGAGCGAATTCCTGCATAAAAGCCTAAATAAGAAGCAAATCGCCGAGCGATGTGCATCGGGGGTGCAGCAAAAGTCTAAATTTAGGTGGCAGTAATCGGATGTGAGTCGATTAATACAAAGTGAATTTAAATAAGTGATAAAGCAAGTATTACGATAATTGAAGTGATTTACAATAAAAACCATAAGACTATTTGGCTTTAATTTTCCCATGTTAACAAATATAGGGGCTGCAATTAATCTGCGTTTATAGAGGGTTGTAGCATTTCTTTAAATATTCAGAATTCGGCTTAAGGTGCAAGAAATAAGCTATTGTGAACATTATTTAAGTCTTTATGTCGAGAAAGTAAGCAGAAGTATTTGCCCTGAAGGGGCAAAATGA
>DBCB01000321.1 GCA_002303765.1 Planctomycetaceae bacterium UBA969 | reverse complement strand
ACAAAACTTGGCTCAGTCTAATCTTTGTTATAATCTATGAGATAGAGCAACGCCTTTTCATGAAGCATGAAGTCTGATAAGAAAAACAAAAACGATTATGCCCTTGATAAACTATTACAAGATTCTTGAAATCGAACAAACTTCAGATCCAACAATTATCCGAGCAGCATTTAATAAATTGGCAATGCAATATCACCCCGATAGAAATATCGGCGATGCATCTGCTGAAGTGATGATGAAAACACTTAACGAAGCAATTGCTGTTTTATCACAACCGAGATTGCGTAAAGCTCATGATAAAAAATTGGCTGATGAGAATGGTCAAAGTTTCGTAGATACTTCATTCGATGACATTCCTAAAACCCTAGAAGTAAACTTGGGCGAAAGTATCAACCTGGAATTGATGTTTATTCCAGAGGGCACTTTTAAGATGGGTTCATTCGGAAACGGCCGTTATGAAAACGATATGCCAAGGCATGAAGTAACACTTACCAATCCATTTTACATGGGTAAGTATGAAGTAACGCAGGAACAATGGCAGGTTGTTATGGGTAATAACATAAGCTATTTTAAAGGAGGAAAACTGCCGGTGAACCAAATCTCTTGGATTGATTGCAAGGAGTTTATCAAGAAGTTGAATGCGAAGACTGATGGAGGTTATCGCTTGCCTACCGAGGCGGAATGGGAATACGCATGTAGGGCGGGAACAACCACCGAGTATTCGTATGGCGACACAATAACCCCAAAGAACGCCAACTACGATGAATCCAATATTGGTAAACCGGTAGCAGTCGGAAATTATAAACCCAATGATTTTGGTTTGTTTGACATGCATGGAAATGTCTGGGAGTGGTGTGAAGATTGGTACGGGGGATATCCTGGGTGGCCGGTTGAGGATCCGAAGGGGCCAGCAGTAGGGCAATACCGAGTGTTACGAGGTGGATCATTCGCGGTTAATAGTTCGAGGGCGCGATCTTGCAGTCGGATTATTTGCGCCCCAGCGCTTCGAATCCATGTGAACGGTTTTCGTTTGGTGAAAGATGAATAGTTAGGGCCTAGTTCAAAATCTCGTCGCTGGGGCGCTTATTAAAACATAGAGGAAAAGGAGCAGGTCTCTTTCATCCCTAACATACCTCCGGATATTTGTGGGTAAGCGTTAGGAACGCAGCCCATTGGCTTTAAAGACTACCTCCAACAAAAAACCACCGGCTTGATTACTCAAACCGGTGGCTCAATTATTTTTGTACAACTTATTTGAGACTCTTCTTGATCTCTTCTTCAACCGTAGAGATCTGAAGATTCTTGCCTACAACCTTGCCATCCTTGCCCACCAAGAATACTTGGGGAAGCACTTGGATACCATAGTCGGTTGCGAGTTTTCCTTCCAAACCGCCTGGTTGATACAGATGCTGGGAGGTGAAAGGCGACCTCTTTAAGAAAGTTGCAGCTTCCTCAGAAGTAGTATCCAGATTCACACAAACCAGATCCAAACCCTTAGGCCCATAAGTTTCCATGATAAGCTTAAGCTTTGCGAAATCGCCAAGGGTCTGGCCATTCCAGCTTGCCCAGTAATAAACCACAACCATTTTATCTTTCATAGAAGTGATATCGAAAGTTTGGCTGGGGTTTGTAAGGCTTGTGCCAGTAAGGGTGAAGGGTTGACCTTCGCTTTCCATCCTGCGGATAGAACCAGCAGCCTTGGCAGCTTGGGGTTTGCCAGCAAAGTTCTTGGCGATCTGGGTGTACCAGTTCTTCGCTTCGACATCCTTGCCCAAAAATTCGCTAACCATACCCAGTTGCAACAAAGCATCAGGGGCATCATCAGCTTTAGGGTAAGCTTGAACAAAAGCAGCAAGCTTGGCCATCCAATCGTTCTGAATTTTGTTGAAGTCTTCGCCTGGTTTGGAAATTCGTGCAGCGTAGTCGGCTTGCAACCCACGGAAGGAAACATAGCCAGCAAGGTTGCTGCCCGGTAAACCTTTCGCTAATTGTTCTTCAAGGGAAGCAAGGCGCTTGGATGCAACCATATCGCCAGCAGCACTATTTTGAGCTGCACTGCTGAGGCTGTCTGCAAGTTGCCTAATCCATGGATCACGATCTTCGGGTTTGACCTTGGCGAGAATTTTCTCGAGGTGATCTGCTCTACGAAGGTGATGTTTTGCAAGAGTAGCGCTGGCGCCCCCGGTGCTGTTGGATTCAACTGCGGCATCGATTGCAGCAAGTTCATCAACTAACTTTTTCAACTCAGGATCTTTTTCGAGATCAATTTTGTTGGTACCTGGGCGAACGCTACCTTCTTCTTCGCTTACAGCGCCTGGGATTGGAGCATCAGCAAGTTTCCATGCGCCATTGACGAGGAACATTTCGCCTGTCTGCAACCAATCGGTTTTTCCAGCAGCTTCATAAAGGATGGTACCTTTTGCAAAGCGGAAAATATCGCCTTTGCTTCCAGTTTGGTCTGCGGGCAGACATTGGGGAATACCCATTTCAACATGAAGCCAAGTGGTTTTGTCATCCAAGGTTGGAAGCTTGGTAAGTGTAGCTTGGAACTTTGCAGTCGAAGCGATCACTTGTTCTCTTACTTTTCTTGCAGATTCGCCTTGAAGATCTAGGGTTTTCAAATCAGCTTCGGTAAGAAGAAGCGGTTTAAGGCGGGAGAAATCCTTGGTAGCAACAGCTTTCAAGATTTCCTGACTGACTTCTTCGGGGCTGATGGCTTGCCAAGAATCGATTTTAGTATCTTCATTTTCATCAGTGCCTATTTTAGTACCGCCTGCATTAAGCCAACGATACAGATCTGCTTTGCCATTAAAGTTGGTATCAATTTCGCGATAAACTTCGACGCCATCTTTGTAATAAGACCAAACATCGATGCGATTATCTTCGTTAGAGTCGAAGAATTTACGAACGAGATTGCCTTGGCCATCTTTAAGAACCCAGCCTGATCCTTTTTTAACACCCTTGGTAAGTTCAACTTTGCAAGCAGCTTCTTCTTCGGACGAAGGCGTAAAAATAGGAACGCCCTCTTGTTTGGGTTTAAAAGAAAGAATGGCCGCAGCGGTGGGTGGCACAGCAAAAGCAGGCAATGCATTGCCTAATAAAAAGAGGGTACCTGAACAAAGACCAGCAAACTTCCAAGACTTCCGCATACCAAACTCCTTCACAGAAACCAATAAAAAAGCGGGGAGAAAGCCCCATATATAAAGAAGATCGGCAGAAGAAGGGGTGGAAGTTGATGTTAAAATCAAAAAAGTTTGCACAAAGGTTACAACCCGAAAAACGGGTATAGAGTGTACGAGCGTTTGTCAACCCATTTAATTTCAGTCATTAAATAAATAGAAGACATTCCCTAAGTCTTTATGCCTGCTGTCCTTGACCCCCTTCATGAAAAAATTACAATTATGAATAGGTGCCTCGTAATCTAAGTTTATTCTGGGATTGTGAAGCATACCTAAAGGTCAGCAATAAAATAGGCAATGGAGTGCCGTTCAATGATTTGTTTTCAAATGACCCAACGCATTGCACCCAATTGCAACGTATCAGGAGTTTTTCCGATAATGCGTAAGCCCAACAGGTCAGCTGATGTTTTCTCCAACCAGTATTTTTACAAGGCTAGCTAAACACCCGAGTATCTTTATTAATTGCTTTATTTAGCTTTGGTTCAATTAATCGTAATAATGGCCCGGAAATTTACTAAAAGACTGCAAATTCAAAAGGTTTATCTACTTGGATAATGACAGGGTTAAAATGGTGAAGGAAGCTAGCGACATTGTTGATGTCGTTGGAAGTTACATTTCTTTACGCCCTGCTGGCCAGCAAACCTTCAAGGGCCTCTGCCCTTTTCATGATGATCACAGGCCTTCTTTTGATGTTGACCCAAAAAGGGGTCGTTACCGTTGTTGGTCTTGTGGCAAATATGGGGATGTAATCACCTTTGTGCAAGAGTACGAAAAAGTCGAATTTGCCGAAGCTTTGGAAATTCTGGCCAAGAGGGCCGGTATAAATCTAGAAAAAAAAGAAAATTTAGTGCAGAACCGGCTGCGCGGGTCAATGCTTGACTCAGTGCGCTGGGCATCAGATCAGTATCACCAGTGCTTGCAAGAATCACCCTTGGCTGCTGAAGCGAGAAGTTACCTATCCAGCCGGGGATTAGAAGACGAAATTATCAGGCAGTTCGGATTGGGCTTTGCTCCACGCAGAGGGGATTGGCTGTTGGAGCTTGCACATAACGATGGGGTGGATGTGGGAATGTTGGAACAAGTAGGCTTGATAGGCCGCAAAACAGATAAGCCTGGGCTTTACGACCGATTTCGGGACAGAATCATGTTCCCGATTCGTAATGTGCTGGGTAATACGGTTGGTTTTGGTGGCAGAATAATGCCCTCATCTCCTTTCGTAGATAAAGCGCCCAAGTACTATAATTCTTCCGATTCCCAATTGTTTTCGAAAAGCGAACAACTTTACGGAATCGATCAGGCCCGCAATGCCATTGGAAAATTAGGGTATCTTGCGGTTGTAGAAGGATACACCGATGTGATGATGGCTCATCAAATGGGTGTAGGAAATATTGTTGCAACAATGGGAACAGCCATTAATGCCAGGCACTTGCGCCAACTTAGGCGCTGGACTAGCAAAGTTGTATTGGTATTTGATGCAGATGCCGGCGGTGAACAAGGTGTGGATAGGGCATTGGAATTATTTGTGACCAATGATATGGATTTAGCAATCGCCACCCTTCCCGAGGGATTAGATCCGTGCGATATGTTGTTAAACGATGGGCCCGAGGCTTTTCAAGAAGTTTTAAAGGGCGCAGTGGATGCACTTGAGTTTAAGTTGACTTCCATCCTTGCTGAAATAAGCAGAGATGGCGCATCAGTAGAGACGAAGCGAAAGGCGACGGATTCGATTTTAAGTGTTTTGGCAAGAATTCCGGTAGAAAGTAGCCCATCTTCGCAGCTAAAGATGCAATTAATGTTGGGTCGGATAGGCAAAAGATTAGGTTTGAGTGATGAAACCTTGAAAAACCGAGTGAACGAGTTAAGGCCAAAAACAGAATCTCGCAAGGTGGACACGAATATAATTAATACAACTGAAGAGTCGCGTCGAGCCAAGCCAGTTCCTGAAGAAAAAGAACTGGTTGAAGTTTTGCTGGC
>DBCB01000303.1 GCA_002303765.1 Planctomycetaceae bacterium UBA969 | reverse complement strand
ATAAATTCTTTAAAGAACAATTACTTGCAAAATCTCTTATTCGATTAGGGCACGGAATTCCAACTTTCAGACACAATGGAAAGACAACCAATGGATTTAATTTTAAATATAGGCTTTTCTGAAGTAGCTGTTTATGGAATAGGCACCATGTCCTTGTGCCTCGTTTTACATTCGTTTTTTCTCTCCCTAACAATCAACATGCAATTCAAATTCACAGAATATTTTCCCAGAGCATCCGGCATAGGACTGCTCATGCCCTCAATTCTAATTGCAACTTTTTTCTTCGTAGTGTCTAGTTTTATTCAAATTGTTTTTTGGTGCTGTTTACTGATGTCCTTCGGGACTTTCAACAACATTAATGACGCACTTTATTTTTCCGCTACCACCTACACCACATTAGGAACTGGCAAACATGTTTTGGTTGCCCCATTCAGAATGCTCGAGCCGTTGGAAGCTGCAACGGGTATGCTGGTGGTTGGCTTAAATACCGCTATCCTTTTTTCAATCTTTAATCGGACGGCAAAGAAAAGCTCCCATATGGATGAATTTTTAAAATGATATCGTACAGAATTTATCATTCCATTTCATGGTTCCAAAGGATCATCAACATGCAACGATTCACTTATCAATTCGCCTTTGTAATTATTTTTTCAATCTTTGCTTCCAGCACTTCTGCTCAGGAAAAAGACATTCAAAAAATCTCGGGCACTTGGATACTTGAAAGTGGCGAACTCGGAGGAAAAAAGCTCCCTCAAGAATTCATCGCCAGCGTTTCACTCAATATCTCAGGAACTTCCTATTCCACTAAAGTTGGCTCTCTTACCGACAAAGGCAACTTAAAATTCTACCCCGATTCCAAACCCAAGGGGATGGATATCATTGGCACTGAGGGCCCCAACCAAGGCAAAACTTTTCCTGCAATCTATGAATTTTCAGGTAATATCCTGATGATTTGCTATGACCTCGAAGGCAAGAAAAAACCCGATGCGTTCAAATCAACCCCAGGCTCCCAAACCTTCCTTGCAATCTACAAACGCGAAAAAAAATAACACTTACTAACCCTTTTTTAATGCACCTTCAACTTCTTTCCACTACCCTTAAGGTTGGATTCTGTAACCGCTTTTAAAGGCTTTTATCATGCTTACGCTTCTTAGATTTTCTTTTTGCCTATTACTAGTGCCTTCTTTCCAAGATGCTGATTCCAAAAGAGTTGAAAAATACGAAAAAGATATCGTAGCAATCGAAAAGCGTTTTAAAGAAAAACCTCCTTCTGCTGAGACTGTTTTCTTCACAGGAAGCTCAACTATTCGCCGTTGGAACCTCGCTGAAAATTTCCCAGGCGAGCCCTTTGAAAATTGCGGGTTCGGCGGCTCTCAAACCCGCGATGTTGTTCATTTCGCACCTCGCATCCTCCTGCCCTACAAGCCCAAAACCATTGTTTTCTATTCAGGCGACAACGATATCAACGCAAAGCGCACCCCCGAACAAGTCGCAGAAGATTTTAAGGCCTTTGTAAACTTCATCCACAAAGACAATCCTAAAACCAAAATAGTCTTGCTAGGGATTAAACACAGTGCCTCCCGTGATAAACAGATATCAGATCAAAAAAAAGCTAATGCGCTTTTGGAATCCTTCTGTAAAACCAATCCACAACTCACCTTTGTTGATATCGCACCATTGTTTTTGGATTCCTCAGGCCAACATAAAGCCGATCATTTCGCAGATGACAAACTCCATCTCAGCCCCAAAGGATACGAAGTCCTATCAGAAAAAATTAAACCCCTGCTAAAATAATCGAGGTGGCTGTAATGTTTGGATTTGTAATTCTTTGCGCACTCAATGTTTCTTCCGCCAATGCTGTCGAAACCAGTAAACCCAATATTGTTTGGGTCGTGGTTGAAGACATGTCCGCACATTTTGGCTGCTTTGGCGAAAAAGCAATCGCAACACCCAACCTTGATCAGTTGGCAACCAAAGGCACCCGCTTTTCCCACGCTTTTGTTACAGGCCCCATTTGCTCCATCTCTCGCAGCGCAATGATCACAGGTATGTATCAGACTTCCATAGGCGCTCAACATCATCGCAGTGGCAGAGGTTCACTTAAAATCAACCTTCCCAAAGAAGTTGTTCCTGTACCCGCACTTTTTCAGCAAGCTGGATATCACACTTCCAACTGCGCTTTCCCGCAAATCGCAAAAGGCAAAACCGATTACAACTTCGAATTTAATCCGAAAATCTATGATGGTAATGATTGGGCCAATCGAAAGAAAGATCAGCCCTTCTTCACTCAAATCCAAATTCATGGCGGCAAATATCGCGAAGGTAAAAACTGGGACAGCCTCGTTCTCAAAGAACTAGGAAAACCAACAGATCCCAATTCCCCACTTATCAAACTTCCACCCTATTATCCTAACGACCCAGTAATTCGAAACGACTGGGCTGCCTACCTTGACACCATCAGGCTTACCGACAAACTTTTGGGCCAACTCATCGAACGACTCAAAAACGAAAACGTCTACGATAACACCATTATCTTTTTCTGGACCGATCATGGCATCAGCCATGCACGGGGCAAGCAATTCCTTTACGAAGAAGGCATTCATGTACCGTTAGTGGTTCACGGCCCTAAGGTTGCTTCCAACAAAGTTCGGGATGATTTGGTCGAGCATATCGATATCGCTGCAAGTTCCTTGGCTTTCGCTGGCATAACCATTCCTAAATCCATGCAGGGTAAAAACATTTTCGCCACAGATTACAAACCACGAGAATTTGTGTTCAGCGCAAGGGATCGGGCCGACGAAACTGTCGAGCATATCCGTTCCGCACGCTCAGAAAATTTCAAATATATCCGCAACTATCTCAACGAAAGGCCCCACCTTCAACCAAATGGTTACAAGGATGGCAAGCAAATCCTCATCCGCATGAAAGAACTTTTTAACCAAGGCAAACTCGACCAGATTCAAAGCCAGATTTATGCAACTAAAAGACCCAAGGAAGAACTTTACGACCTTCGTAACGACCCTTGGGAAATCAAGAACCTTACATCAGACGAAAAGTATTCTGCGGAACTGGAAAGGCATCGCAAGGCACTTGCAGATTGGGAAATCCGTACCAATGATCTGGGGCGAATTCCTGAAACCGAAGCGCAGTACGATAGCGACATGGCAGAATATCTGGGTCCCAAGAAGGGTGCTAGCAAAAACGCCATCCTGCTGAAAAACATCGAACAAATGAAACAGTGGGCCAAGGAAGGCAAGTAAGGTTCATCTGCCTTAATAAGTCTTAATTGCCTAGGATAAAACACTTCAATTGTTCTTATGATTTACGCATGCTGCTTTTCAAAAATGGTAAACTTTTTGTTATACTAACAATTATGTGTTACAAATATACTTGTATGGATAGATCAATCATATTAAATCGGAAGCCAAATGCTCACATCAATCACCATCGAAGAAGCTCAGGCCAGCCTTAAAGATTTGATCCACAAATTAAACCCAGGCCAAGAACTCATCATTACCGAAAATGAAAAGCCAATTGCAAAGCTGATCAGCGAACCCCAAAATTCCCAACAAAGGCCCGGTCCCGGATTATGTAAAGGTATGATCACAATTATCGCCGACGATGAAGATCATTTGAAAGATTTTGAGGAATACATGTAATGCGCATCCTCTTAGATACGCATACAGTTTATTGGTACACCACCGGCGATGCCAAACTTAGTACCCCAGCACAAAACGCAATACAAGATATTGCAAATGATGTGCTAATCAGCCCTGTTTCCCTTTGAGAAATTGCAATCAAAGTAAGCAAAGGTAAATGGCAGATGAACCAGCCATTCGATATCTTTTGGCAGACTTGCTACAAAAAATATGGATTTCGGCTGTTACCTCTGGAACCATCCCACACTATTACAGTTTGCAATTTACCTTATCCAACCAATCATCGTGATCCATTCGATCGAATGCTCGCGGCCCAAGCTTTATGCGAGAACATCCAAATTGTTAGTGCGGATGAATCCTTCGATGCCTATGTAATTTCACGAATTTGATAGCATTGAGATTTCCCAGCTTTTTCCAAACAGATGCTTGCCTAGTACCTCTCCTTACGATTACTCTATAGGCTTCGAGTTCAATATTTTTTCTCCCCTTATGCCGGAGTCTTTGTTCATGAGCTTTTCCAACCTTAATCGAAGAAATTTTTTGGGCGCTGCTAGCGCTCTTGCTGTTGCACCCATGGCTTTGGCTCAATCTGTGAAACGCGATTTCACCCCGGGCGCAAACCCAGTACGTTACCCAGATCCTGATATCATCTCCCTCGATAAACGCTTCGATAAATTGAAGATAGGTAACACCCCCATCCAACGCCTTGCAACAGGCAACCTTTGGGCTGAAGGCCCCGCTTGGAATGGCGTAGGCAGCTACCTCCTCTGGAGCGATATCCCCAATGATCGCCAATTCCGTTACCTCAACGAAGACAACCATGTAAGTGTTTTCCGCAAGCCCGTCGGTTGTTCCAATGGCAACACCTTCGATTATCAAGGCAGGCAGATTTCCTGCGAACATTCCACCCGAAAAGTGGTTCGTTACGAATACGATGGCTCCATCACCACCCTTGCTGAAAAGTTTAATGGCAAGCCTTTCAATGCGCCCAACGATGCGGTCGTTCACCCTGAAGATGGCTCCATCTGGTTCACCGATCCAGGCTACGGCGCCCTCATGGATTACGAAGGAATCAAAGTTCCGGGCACCAGCACCCAACCCAATCAGAAGGAAGCTGTTTACCGCATTGATGCAAAGACCGGCGTCATCGAAAAGCTCACGGATGAACCTTTCAAACCAAACGGGTTGTGTTTCTCACCCGATTATAAAAAGCTTTATGTCGCAGATACGGGTGCATCGCACTATGATAAAGCCCCCAAGAACATCTGGATGTTCGACATACTTGATGGCAAAAAACTTGGTCCCGCAAGAGAGTTCACCTCGATGACCCTTGAACTAAATGGCAAGAAAGTTGCAGGCTTTTCAGATGGTATCCGCTGCGATACCCAAGGAAACATCTGGTCCAGCGCAGGTTGGGTGGGTGAAGGGTACGATGGCGTGCATATCTTTGCGCCCGATGGCGTTCGTATTGGCCAGATTCTTCTTCCCGAAATCTGTTCCAATGTCTGCTTTGGTGGACCCAAGCGCAATCGCTTGTTCATGACCGCAAGCCAGTCCCTCTATGCCGTTTATGTTGATGCAAAAGGCGCCCACATAAGCTAGGAAATAATTATTATGAGATCCTTATTAATTATTATTGGAATGATCGCTTGCGCCCAGCAAGCGGTCAGCCAAACAAATAAACCCAATGTGGTTTTGATTGTCTCAGATGATCAAGGGTGGGGCGACTACTCCTTCATGGGCCACAAACAAATCAAGACGCCACATCTTGATAAGCTTGCGAGCCAAAGCTTGGTTTACAAACGCGGCTATGTCCCTTCATCCCTTTGCTGCCCTTCCCTAGCGTCAATTTTAACAGGTAAGTATCCTCATGAATCCAAAATCACGGGTAATGAGCCACCTTTGCCCAAAGGCAAGCCGATGGCACAGCGTTATAAGGACCCTGAATTTTTGGCCCAAGTGAATCGCGTCACCAGTTTCATGGAAAATAGCCCAAGACTTCCTGCAGAACTTGGCAAGGCGGGTTACAACAGCTTTCAAACTGGCAAATGGTGGCAGGGCAATTTCAAAACAGGTGGCTTTACCCATGGTATGTCGCATGGCGATCAAAACCTCGGCGGCAGGCATGGTGATGAAGGCTTAAACATCGGTAGAAAAGGTCTTCAACCCATCTTCGACTTTATTGAAACCTCGAAGGATAAACCCTTCTTTTTATGGTACGCACCCATGCTGCCACACTCTCCCCACAACCCTCCTGAAAAATATTTAGCCAAGTATAAGGATAAAACACCTTCCATTCATCTTGCCCGATATTGGGCCATGTGCGAATGGTTTGATGAAACTTGTGGCGAACTTCTTGGCCATCTCGACAAAAAAGGCCTCGCAGAAAACACGCTCGTTGTTTATGTCACCGACAACGGTTGGATTCAACAGGAAGGAAACCCCCAATATAGGTTGGATTCAAAACAGTCTCCTTATGATGGCGGATTACGCACGCCCATCATGCTCCGACATCCAGGCAAAATTAAACCGCAAATGATTAATACTCCTGTTTCCTCGATCGATATTGCCCCCACAATTTACAAGTTCTGCAATATCCCTGTTCCAGAAGGTTTAAAAGGGATTGATCTGCTTGATGCTAACGCAGTTAAGATGCGTGATGCAGTAGTGGGTGCTTGTTTCCTGCACAATGCAATTGACATTGAAAAACCTGAAAAGAACCTCACCTGGAGATGGTGTGTTTCCAATGATTGGAAGTTAATAGTGCCTAATGCAGCTAATGCAAAGGGCGGAATCAAGACTCCAGGAGAAGCTAAAATCGAACTTTACAAAATAGGTTCGGACCCTCATGAAGAGAAAAACCTCGCAGAGGCTAACCCTGATATTGTTAAATCGTTATCCATGAAGCTTGACGCTTGGTGGAAACCATAGTTTTTTTTCTTATTCTTAACGGAGCATTCTCGATGAAATCTTTTTTAGCAACTGCTTTAGGATTACTTTTGGCTGCATCTATTTCCTTTGCAGAACCCAAGGCTGATTCAGGGTTTACTTTGCTTTTCAATGGCAAAGATTTCTCGGGCTGGAAAATGAACAAAACCAATGAGCCTCTCGAAGGCAAATCCGATGCAGGAAAAATGCGGTTCATCACAAAAGATGGTAGCCTTGTGATCGACCCCAAGGTAAAGGGCGACCTCACTATTAACACTGTGCAAGATTTTGAAAAAGATGTGCACATCAAGTTCGAATATAAGCCTGATGCCAAGTGTAACAACGATCTTTTTTTACGGGGTATGAAGTTCGATATTAAAAAAGGCGATGTCAAGAACATCAAATTTGATGATTGGAATTCTTTCGAAATCATCTTGAAGGGCGATTCTGCTGAGTTCAAAAACAATGGTGAATTACAAAAAATGATAAAGACGAAACCGGGAAAGACGCCCTTTGGCATTCGCGCTGAAAACGGGGGTATCGAAATCAAGAACCTTCAATACAAATAAAACGCTTTTGTTTGCCTTCTTGGACTCAAAACAGACTGGAGTTGCATCGCATTAAACCTGCGGGCGACTCCTTACTTCTTTTATGCATGCCAAAATTGACATAAAATACTATCGGAAAATCTCGGGATTAAAGATAGAATAGTTCCTTAGGTATATACCACCCAATTCAGAGGCATTGTTCAACAGATGTTTAGATATTTTTCTGCAGCATTATGCATTTTTATATCAATGCTGCTTGGTTGTACACCACCAAAGTTACCAGACCCAGACGGGGATAAAAATCCCGCTGTCCAAGTAAGCACCGTGGTGCAACGCCAAATTACTGAAAATGTTCGATTTACCGGAAGGTTTAATGCAATCAATTATGTCGAAATAAAACCAAGAGCTACCGGATATGTAGTTTCTACCCCGTTCAAGGAAGGTTCCTACGTACAAAAAGGTGATTTACTTTTCGCAATTGACCCTAGACCTTACCAAGCCAAGTTGGATGATGCCAGTGGTCAGGTTAAACTTTATGAAGCCAAACTCAAACTAGCCAAGGCGGATAATCTGCGTGCTAAAGATGTGGGGAAAACCCCAGGTGCGATAAGCAAGCAAGAACTCGATAAATATGTTGCAGCAGAAGAGGAAGCTGTTGCAGCAGTTGAGGCATCAAAAGCTTCCTTGGAAGTGCGCAACCTAGATCTCGAGTTTTGTTCCGTGATTTCGCCTATCTCTGGGCGTATCAGCAAATATTTTGTAACCTTAGGAAATCTTGTAACCCAAGATAGTACCCAACTCACAACCGTCGTTTCCGAAGATCCGATTTATTGCTACTTCGATGCAGATGAAAGAACATTGCTCAAGGTCATCCGGAAGGTACAATCAAAAAAAGAGCAATCTGCATCAACTATAGACTCTATAGATAGGCCTGTTTTTATAGGGCTGGCTGATGAAAAAGGCTTCCCGCATCAAGGAACTTTAAATTTTAGCAGTAACCTTATTGATTCTCAGACAGGCACCATAAATCTTCGTGCGATTATAAAAAACATATTCAAAAATGATAAGACCCCCTTGTTTGTGCATGGCATGTTTTGCAGGGTATTAGTTCCAATTTCTAATCCTAAAAATGCAATCTTGATTGCAGATAGAGCTATTGGTACGGACCAAGGTTTGAAATTTGTCTATGTAATGGATAAGGATAATAAATTGGAATATCGCAGGGTTACCGTGGGCGAGTTGCAGCCTGATAACTTAAGAGCAATTGAATCAGGCCTGAATGCCGATGAAAAAGTCGTCGTTTCTGGAATCCACTTAGTTAGACCGGGAACAATCATCAAGCCAGATTTAATCGAAATGCCAGTAACACAGTTCTTAGATGGCAGTCTGACCGAAACAAAACCGAGCAAATAGTGATTTCTAATTTCTTTATCGACCGACCGATATTCGCTGCGGTGGTCTCTGTGTTTCTTACAATCGCTGGAGCACTGGCTCTTATCACCCTGCCTATTGCCCAGTACCCTCCTGTTGCACCTCCAACGGTTCAAGTTTCCGTGGTATACCCCGGAGCTAGTGCTCAAGTGGTTGCAGATACTATTGCTGCCCCGATCGAACAACAAGTAAATGGCGTAGAAAACATGTTGTTCATGTCCTCCACATGCGACAATACAGGCCTATACAACCTTACTGTTACCTTCGCATTGAATACAGACTTGAATACCGCACTGGTTGCGGTACAAAACCGTGTTAATCTTGCAGTGCCTCAACTCCCGAAGCAAGTTCAAAAGCAGGGGTTGATGATTAAGAAAAAAGCTCCCCAGATTCTTCTTTCAATCAACTTCACTTCCGCTGATGGCCGCTACGATGATATCTTTCTTTCAAATTATGCCACCATTCATGTTAAAGATGAAGTATTCAGACTAGAGGGGGTTGGCGATATCACAATGATGGGGCAAAGGGATTATGCAATTCGTGCTTGGCTGGATCCACAAAAACTTACTTCCCTTGGTCTTTCCTCAAATGATGTTGTCAACGCAATCCAACAGCAAAACGCGCCCTTGGCAGCAGGAAGACTAGGGCAGGCACCCAGTTCGGAATCGACCGAAACCCAATATCCCTTCAGCGCTTTGGGCAGGCTGGAAAACCCGGAACAATTTGGCGATATCATCCTTAAAACTGTAACGGCCTCTGATAAAGAACCAAACACTACGCCAAAATTTATTAAGCTCAAAGACGTTGGAAGAGTTGAATTAGGCGCACTTCGCTATGATATGTCTGCAACCGTGGACGGGTTGCCTTCGGTAGCGTTAGCAATTTTCCAACTCCCAGGTACAAATGCCCTCGATGTTGCTGCCAACATTAAAAAAAAGATGCTGCAACTTGCCAAGAATTTCCCCCCAGGGATGGAATATAGCATTGTTTACGATACCACCCCTTTTATTAGTGAATCCATTGCTGAAGTTTTTAAAACCCTCCGAGATGCAATCGTTCTTGTGGGTATTGTGGTTCTGGTTTTTTTACAAAGCTGGCGTGCAACCCTCATCCCCCTCATTGCGGTACCGGTTGCAATCGTTGGAACTTTTGCAGTAATGGCCCTACTAGGGTATTCCATCAACAACATTTCGCTTTTTGGATTGGTACTTGCCATCGGGATTGTGGTGGACGATGCGATTGTGGTTGTGGAAAATGTGGAAAGGTGGCTGCACAAAGGCGCAACGCCTCGTGAAGCTGCCCGCAATGCAATGAAAGAAGTAACTGGGCCGGTGATTGCAGTAGCTCTTGTACTATGTGCGGTCTTTATTCCTTGCACCTTTATCAGCGGCATAACGGGCCAATTCTTCAAACAGTTTGCAGTTACCATTTCTGTTTCTACCGTCCTTTCCGCAATCAACTCATTAACCTTGAGCCCCGCGCTTGCAGCCATCCTTCTTAAACCACCGGGTACTAAAAAAGACCCACTCCAATTCCTGCTAGATTTATTTCTAGGATGGTTTTTCTGGATCTTTGAAAAAACCTTTGGTATCGGCACCAATGTTTATGGATGGATGGTGACCAAGTGCCTTCGATATTGCTTTTTAGTACTCGCATTTTATTTGTTCATAGTTTTCGCAACAGTTGGTTTGTTCGCAAAAATCCCAAAAGGTTTTGTTCCTAATCAAGATCAGGGATGGCTTTTGATGAATGTGCTTTTACCGGACGGTGCAAGCCTTCAAAGATCCCAAGAGTTAATGGCACAAATAGAAAAAGCAACCCTGAAAGTTCCAGGAGTTGCACACACTTTTACCACCTCGGGATTTTCATTTCTTTACAACGCTTTTGCATCCAATAACGCATCGATGTTTGTAACATTGGACCCTTTCAACGAACGAAAGAGCAAAGAACTCAGCGCGACCGCTCTCTCCTTTAAAATCAATGAAACGATCAAACAATTTAATCGAGAAGCCAAAGTTCAAGTGCTTCCAACCCCTGCTGTACCCGGAATCGGGATCGCAGGGGGGTTCCAATTAATGGTAGAAGACCGGGGTGATCTCGGTGCAGCAAGCCTCGAGAAAGAAACTCAAAAACTGGTGGACCAAAGATCTTCCATCGCAGGCATGTATGCGCTTTTCACTTTATACCAAGCGCAGACTCCCCAGCTTTTTGCAGATATTGATCGAGAAAAAGTTAATGCACTTCAAGTCAAAATCCAGGATGTCAACAATGCAATGAATTCACTCATTGGTTCTATTTTTATAAACAACTTCAACGCTTTTGGCAGGTTCTGGCAAGTTACGGTGATGGCAGAACCCGAATTCAGAGATAAGCCAGAAAGTCTTGCTCTTATTAATGTAGCCAATACTAATGGCAAGATGGTTCCGCTAGGCACGATTGTGAATTTCTCCAATACCAACGGGCCTAACATGGTCATTCGCTATAATCTTTATCCTGCTTCACAAATAATTGGAATCAATCTACCTTGGATTTTAAGTTCTGCAGATGCAGTAACTAAAATGAATGAAAAATCACTTGAAGTTCTTTCGCCCTCGATGAAAACCGAATGGACGGGGCTAAGCTTTTTGCAAATCATGGAGAGCCAGGACCTTCGCAACAAGTTGGTATTTCCGCTTTCTGTGATTTTTGTTTTTTTGGTACTATCAGCTCAATATGAAAGTTGGGGGCTGCCTTTGGCGGTAATTTTAGTGGTTCCTGTTTGTATCTTTTCCGCACTGGTCGGAACGATCGTAGGAAGAACTGGCATCAATCTATTCACCGAAATTGGGTTAGTTGTACTTGTAGGGCTTTGCAGCAAGAATTCGATTTTGATCATCGAGTTTGCCAAGCAATTGCATGATGAAGGAAAATCGGTGACTGATGCCACAGTTGAAGCTTGCAAACTAAGGTTAAGACCTATTTTAATGACTTCCTTTGCGTTTATTCTAGGTGTGGTACCACTTGTAATTGCAGAAGGTGCGGGCTCTGAAATGCGTCAGGCATTGGGCGTTGCGGTTTTCAGTGGCATGCTTGGAGTTACCATTATGGGTATACTTTTCACCCCGGTATTTTTCTATGTGATTGAATCTATTGGCAACCTCCCCCTATTTAAAACCAAAACCGCAAAAGCCATTAATAAAGGTGCCACCAAGTTTATTTCAATCTCCACAATGGGATTACTTACTAAATTGCGCAAAAAAAATCTGAACAAAGGTGGGGCGGAATGATATCTCACTTCTTTATCGACAGGCCGATCTTCGCTGCTGTTTTGTCGATTGTGATCACCATCATGGGTACCGCAGCTCTAACCTCACTTCCGATTGCACAATACCCGGATATTTCACCCCCCACGGTGATCGTAACCGCGAATTATCCAGGCGCAAATGCACAAACAGTGCTTGACACCGTTGCAGCGCCCATCGAACAACAGGTTTCGGGCGTCGAAAACATGCTTTACATGTCTTCCCAATGCGCCAATGATGGCAGCTACACTTTGCTGGTAACATTTAAGTTGGGAATGGATGCCAACATGGCACAGGTTTTGGTGCAGAACCGTGTTTCGCTTGGGCTTCCTAATGTACCCGATCTAGTGCAAAGAGAAGGTGTTGCTGTCAAGAAAATCTCTCCTAGCATCATGATGATTATCAACATGTTCTCTGAGAATGATTCTCAAACTAAAAAACCACTGTATAACGATCTTTATATGTCTAATTTTGCCACCATCCAGATTCGCGATGAATTGCTTCGCCTTCCGGGCGTGGGTAATGTCACCTTCATGGGCCAGCGAGATTACTCCATGCGGGCATGGCTAAACCCTGCAAAAATGACCGCACTCGGCCTTACTACCGACGATATTATCGCTGCCTTAAGCCAGCAGAATCTACAAGTTGCAGCAGGTTCCATTGGGCAAGAACCAGCCCCCAAAGGTCAGCAACTCCAACTAATCATCAACACCCTTGGCAGGCTTTACGATGTAGAACAATTTGAAAATGTCATTATCAAGGTAACCCCACCCACAGATGCCGACCCAGTTTCAACCCTCGTCAGATTGAAAGATATCGCCCGGGTAGAACTTGGCTCGCAACAGTATGACCAGATTTGTTCCCTCGATAATCAACCCTCTGTTGCTCTTTCTGTTTATCAGCTTCCCGGATCGAACGCCATTTCCACAGCTAACGGCATATACGAAAAAATGAGCGCTTTAAAGAAGCGCTTTCCTCCAGGCTTGGACTACAAAATTGTTTACGATACCACACCTTTTATTAAAGATTCCATCATGGAAGTTTTTAAAACTCTAAGGGATGCAATCATCCTGGTGGCACTGGTTGTGTTAATATTTTTGCAAACATGGCGTGCAACTCTAATTCCCCTTATTGCAGTGCCCGTTGCAGTAGTTGGAACATTCGCGGCAATGGCTGCTCTTGGTTTCAGCTTGAACAATCTGTCACTGTTTGGCTTGGTTCTTGCCATCGGGATTGTGGTGGATGATGCAATTGTAGTGGTGGAAAATGTGGAGCGCTGGCTGCATGAAGGACTTTCCCCACGGGATGCTGCACGAAAAGCCATGACCGAAGTAACCGGGCCCGTTATTGCAGTTGCCTTGGTTTTATGTGCAGTCTTTATACCCTGCGCATTCATCAGCGGAATCACTGGCCAATTCTTCAGACAATTTGCCATCACTATTTCTGTCTCCACCATCATCTCGGCATTCAACTCTCTAACGTTAAGCCCTGCTCTCGCTGCTCTCTTACTACAACCAAAAGGCGCAAAGAAAGACATCTTACAAAAAACACTCGACTTTTTCTTCGGTTGGTTTTTCTTACTATTTAACAAAATCTTTAACCTTGGAACAACAGCTTACGGTGGTACAGTTCGACTTATGCTGAAACTTTCCATCTTAGCACTATTAGTTTATGGCGGATTGTTGTATGGGACCTTTCATTACTTCAAGATTACTCCCACGGGATTCATACCACCACAAGACAAAGGCTATCTTCTGGCAAATGTACAATTGATCGATGCCGCATCGGTACAAAGAACCGCAAGAGATATACAAATCATTTGCAAGATTGCTGAAGAAACTGAAGGGGTGGACCATACTGTGGGCATCGCAGGGCAATCGTTATTAATCGGGGCAAATGCCCCAAACTTGGGTTCTGTCAACATCATTCTAAAACCATTTGAAGAACGAATTAAAAAGGGGCTTACCAGTGACTATATAAGCGCAAAGATAACCCAACGATGCCGTAAAGAAATCCCTAGTGCAATGGTTAACTTATTCGGCCCCCCACCCGTAGATGGGTTAGGGACTGCAGGCGGGTTCAAGATGATGATTGAAGATCGCGGCCCTGTCGGGCTGGAAAGTTTACAAAAAACCACGGATGGCATTGCACTAGAGGCTAATAATAGCGCCATGCTTCGAGGTGTTTTTACAGGTAGTCAAGATGACACTCCATGGATTTATCTGGATATTAACCGCGACAAAGTCATGGCACTTGGTTTACAGATGCAGGATGTCTTTGAAACTTTACAAGGCTTCCTAGGGTCATATTATGTGA